>NZ_PTXM01000019.1:0-231815 GCF_004343765.1 Burkholderia sp. SRS-25 | reverse complement strand
GAATGGGGGGGGGGAGATGTTGTGCCCTGTATGGCGTGTAATGATCGTAAGATTCGGGGTCGATTCAACCAATCAGGCGTCGTTCAATGAAAATCACGATGGATCGTGTCGCACGTGTTGCCTCGTATGCTGTTGTCACGGCTTGTCTGTGTGGAAGCGGGAGTACGCTACTCGCCGCGCCGAAACTGAAGATACTGCCGGCAGCCACGGAGGCCGGCTGGATACAGGCAGTCAAGCGACACCGGACAAAAGATGGTGCAACCGTTGCCGAAGTACTGGCCTATGCGGAGAAAATGAGGTCGCGAGTGTTCAAGGTCGAACGAATCGAAGTCGGCTACAACGGTGCGACGGGTATTGCCGATGCGGTGACGATTGGCTACTGGATCGGATCGAAGCGGGCACCGGACGACGTGTTTGTCGATCTCGGATATTCGATGTCTCCGGATGGTCGCGTCATGCCCGTATCGCCGGACGAGCACACTGCGACGGCATTGGAGAGCGGACGGAATGCATTTCTGCGCGCTGTTGACGATACGTATCGGGACACTTGCCGGTCCGATCCCGACCATCCGCCCGCTTGCTGACTTTCTTCACTCGCCACCGTCTCCACCCAACCTGGATTCCAGCTACCGGTTGGGTAACGCGGGACGTCGTGCGCGTCGCGGTCATCTCCAGCGTGGGCTCGGCGAGCGCGTGAAGTCCGGCGCGCAATCAGGTGACGGCGACCCGTTGCGCGACGCGCCATTCCGTGCGCGTTGAATTGGACGGTTTGAGGGGCCAGCGTCGCGCGGCGATTGCATGCCACTTTGGCGTCACTATGCGTCGACGGCGAGTTCGAGCACAGAGGCTCGGGGCGTGGCTGTTCTAACATTGATCGACACCGTATCGATCGCGAACCGGCAAACCTGAAACGACACGATGCAAGGAACGAATCAGGCGGATGACAACCGACGCAGCGTTTCGAGCACCGCCACTGACGGCTGCCGGCCAGCGCCAGCATCACTACCTTTCGACCGCAGCCCCGGCATCATCCCGACAACGAAGTCGATGAACGCCCGTACCTTGGCCGGCACGTGGTTCCGGCTCGGATAGTAGACGTAAAGCGGGAACGTCTCGTCGCACCAGTCCGTCAGCACCGGCTCCAGCGTGCCCGCCCGCAGGTGGCTGTCGATCCCGAGGTCGATCACCTGAGCGATCCCGTAGCCCGCCAGGCAGGCGCCGATTTTGGTTCCTGCATCAGTGACCATGAGCTTCCCGCTGACGGCCACCTTCACTTTCTCGTTGTCACGCCAGAACTCCCAATCGAAGGGCCTGCCGGTCGCCGGATCGATGGCCAGGATGCATTCATGGCCATCGTCGACCAGATCCTGCGGCGACCTCGGCCGACCGCGTTGCTCCAGGTACGACGGCGCGGCCACGGTCAGGACCCGCGGACTGTACAGCCTGCGGCAGACCAGGGTCGAAACGGTTGGCGGTCCGAACCGGATGGCGAGATCGAATCCGTCGCTGATCAGGTCCGGGAGGTCGTTCCGGGTCTCCAGCTTCACATGAAGCGCAGGGTGATCCTTCATGAACTGGGCCAGCTCCGGCGCCAGCACCAGGCGGGCGAAAACGGCATCGCACGCCACACGGAGCGTTCCGTTGACGATCGCGGTCTGGTGAGATGCGCCGGCGGTTGCCTCTTCAATTCCCTGGAGTAACGGCAGCACCTTGGACAACAGTTCATGGCCGGCGTCCGTCACTTCGACATGCCGGCTGGTGCGCTGCACGAGCTTCGCGCGCAGGCGGTCCTCCAGTCGCTGGATGGCGCGACTGACCGCCGGTTGAGTCTTGCCCAGACGAGATGCGGCACGGCCGAAGCTCCCGGATTCGGCGATGGCTGCCAGAACCAGCAAGCCGCTGACGAGCCCTCCATCGAGGTCTTCCATGATCCATGTGTTCCTGTAATGGCAGCGATAACCGGGGCGCCGTAGCCGAGGGCGGGGACGATCGCTCACTATACGAGCCGTTCACTACCGAGGAAAGCAAGCCATGACCCAGACCCAAGCCGTCGTCGCCTTGATCGAGGATTATTTCAATCTGGCTTATGAACCGAAGAGCCGTGACTTCGACTCGGTTTTTCACCCGAGTTGCCTGATTCAGTGGGTGGATGAAGGCCGGTTGCGCACGCTGTCGTCGCAGGAGTATGCGGCACTCATCCACGGGAGGCAGAGTCCTCGATCGATCGGCGCGCCGAGAGATGAAGCGATCCTGTCGACGGAGAATATCTCGGACAGCCTTTCAACGGCTACCGTACGGGTGCGAATCGGAAACAAGCTCTTCAACGATCATTTCGTCATGCATAAGGTAGATGGAAGCTGGCTGATCGCTACCAAGGCGTCCGCTGTAGTGCATACGTTCGACTGAAGCGCCACGCGGCGGATTCACGTCAACGTCCGGATTCGTGAGCGCGCCACGAAATGCACGAAAGCACCGGTGAACAAAAACCCCGGGAAACGCTTCGATTTTCCGGGGTTTTTACGCCATCGACCATCGACTGACTTGAAGCGGGGCCGGAGGCCAGACTCGAACCGACACCCTTCAAACATGCCCCTCATGCTCGATCGCCCGTCCCGGCGACGAGCGCGCGGCAACCTGCATCGGCACCCCCGACATCCTCGCCGCCCGCTTCGCCCACATCGCCGTCAATATCGGCACGAGAATCGCCGTCGCAAGGCAAGCGGTCGCGACGATCGCCGTCGCGGCCGGCACCATCGGCTTGAACTTCGGAATCATCTCGCCGATGATCGCCGGGTTCGCCACCGCGGCACCGGCCGTCGACGAAGCGGCGAGCCCGGCGGTGCCGTTGCCGCCGCCCAGAAGCTTGTCCGCGAGCATCAGCGGCACACCTGTCACGACGATCACGGCGAGCCCGAGCGCGATGCCTGGCAGCCCGCTCTTCGCGATCACGTTGAGATCGATGCCATTACCGAGCGCGAAGCCGAAGAACGGGATCAACGGATGCACGCAGCGCCCGAACAGCTCGCGCAGTTCCTCATCGAGGTTGCCGAGCGTGAAGCCGATCAGGAACGGCAGCACCGCGCCGACGAACAGCCGCGTCTCGAACACCGCGACGCCTGTGGCGCCGAGAATCAGCATGCTGACGAGCGGCCCCGATTCGATCGACATCAGCACGAATGCGCCGGCTTCTTCCTTGCTGCCGTACTGCTGCATCACGGCCGCGTAGAGGCCGCCGTTGGTCATGTCCATCGACGTCGTGATCGCGAGCAGCGACAGGCCGGCGAACAGGCCGGTCTTGATGCCGTCGTCGGGAATGAACTGCGCGGCGATCACCGTCGCGAGCCATGCGACCACGAGCTTCGTCGCGAGCAGCGTGCCCGATTTGCGCAGCACGACGCCGGTCGCGCGCAGGTTGATCGTCGCGCCCATGCAGAAGAACCAGACGGCGAGGATCGGCACCGTGCCCGCGATCAGGCCGTTGGTGAACGAGCCGAAGTACTTCCCGGCGTTCGGTGCGAACGTGTGCACGCATGCGCCGAGCAGCATCGGGACCAGCATGAGCCCGCCGGGGATGCGATCGATGGCCTGTTTCAGCTTCACGTCTCCTCCGTGGACGTCGATGCGTCCCGTTATCGAATGATGTCTGCTGACTGACTATAGGACATGATTCGGAATGACGTTCCGTTTTTGTGAGTATCGATGATAGTCGTATACCCGTAAGATGCGATGGCATTGATCCAAAAGGAATTTATCGGCCGAGGGCGTCGAATCAAAAATCCGGATCGTCGTTCCGAATTTGAGGAATGTGTGCTTCAATCTTCGTCAGGACGATCGTCGGTGCGGGTGCCGGCGGCATGTCCATTCCCCACGGAGAACCGGCATGGAAGTTCGGCAGGGCATCCACAGCGAACACGCAAGAACGCTCGATACGGCCGGCCTGCGCCGGCATTTCGTGATCGAGAACATCTTCGCGCCCGACGCGCTGTCGCTCACCTACAGCCACATCGACAGGATCGTCGTCGGCGGCGCGTGGCCGGCCACGCGGCCGGTCGAGGTACCCGCGTCGCTCGGCGCCGCGATGGGCGTGAGCCATCTGCTGGAGCGGCGCGAACTGGGCGCGATCAACATCGGCGGGCCCGGCTGGGTCGAGGTCGACGGGCAGCGTCACGCGGTGGGCACCGAGGAGGCGATCTACATCGGGCAAGGCGGGCAGGGTGTCGTGTTCGGCAGCGACGATCGCGCGCATCCCGCGAAGTTCTACCTGAACTGCGCACCGGCCCACACCGCGTATCCGACGCGCACGATCACGCTCGCGCAGGCATCGCCCGAAACGCTCGGCGATGCGGCCACGAGCAACCGCCGCACGATCTACAAGTTCATCGTGCCCGACGTGCTGCCCACCTGCCAGTTGTCGATGGGGATGACGAAGCTCGAGCCCGGCAGCCTGTGGAACACGATGCCATGCCATACGCACGAGCGCCGGATGGAGGTGTATTTCTACTTCAACCTCGCCGCCGACGCGGCCGTGTTCCACCTGCTCGGCGAGCCCCACGAGACGCGCCACGTGGTCGTGCACAACGAGCAGGCGGTGATCTCGCCGAGCTGGTCGATTCATTCGGGCGTCGGTACGAAGGCGTACACGTTCATTTGGGGGATGGCGGGCGAGAACCAGGTGTTCAAGGACATGGATCACGTCGCCGTTGCCGACCTGCGCTGACATCATGAAACGCGATACGCCCGATCTTCCTGCCGCCGATACGCGTGCCGCGCTCGCCGGCCTGTTCGACCTCACCGGCAAGGTCGCGATCGTCACCGGCTGCAACACGGGGCTCGGCGCGGCGATGGCCGTCGCGCTCGCGTCGGCGGGATGCGACATCGTCGGTGCGAACCGGTCGGCGCCCGACGAGACGTCGGCGCGCATTGAAGCGGCCGGCCGGCGTTTCGTCGACGTGCGCGCCGATCTGTCGACGCTCGAGCCGGTCGAGCGGATCGTCGGCGGCGCGGTCGACGTGTTCGGTCACGTCGACATCCTCGTCAACAACGCGGGCATGATCCGCCGCTGCGATGCGCTCGAATTCACCGAAGCCGACTGGGACACCGTGATCGACGTGAACCTGAAGAGCGTGTTCTTCCTGTCGCAGGCCGTCGCGCGCCGGATGGTGCAGCAGGGGCGCGGTGGCAAGATCGTGAACGTCGCGTCGATGCTGTCGTTCCAGGGCGGCATCCGCGTGCCGTCGTACACGGCGTCGAAGAGCGGCGTACTGGGCCTCACTCGCCTGCTCGCGAACGAATGGGCTGCGCGCGGGATCAACGTGAACGCGATCGCGCCCGGTTACATGGAAACCGACAACACCGCGCAACTGCGCGAGGACAGCCGGCGCAGTGACGAAATCCTCGGCCGCATCCCGGCCGGCCGCTGGGGCGTGCCGGACGATCTTGCGGGCGCGGCGGTGTTTCTTGCGTCGCGCGCATCGGACTACGTGCACGGTCACACGCTTGCCGTCGACGGTGGGTGGCTCGCGCGCTGACCGCGCCGCACGGCGAACGCGTTATGCTCTCCCGATTTGCCTCTCACGGATTCACGGACATGACAGCAACGCCCAGACAGCGCAAAGGCGATCAGGCGAACCAGGGATCCGAAGCCGATCCGTCGGCGGCAGGTGCGGCCGAAAAGGCCGACTCGGTTGCCGCCGTCGGCAAGGTCTTCACGATCCTTGCCGCGCTCGGCGATCGCCGCGAGATCGGCATCAGCGAACTGTCGCAGCATCTCGGCATGTCGAAGACGACGGTGCATCGTTTCCTGCAGACGCTGAAGACGCTCGGCTACGTCGCGCAGGAAGGCGAGACCGACCGCTACCGGCTGACGATCCGGCTGTTCGAACTCGGCAGCAAGGCGCTGGAGAGCGTGGACCTCGTGCGCGAGGCCGATCTCGAGATGCGCCGCATCGGGCAGCTGACGCGCGAAGCCGTGCATCTCGGCGCGTTCGACGAGGATGCGATCATCTACATCCACAAGATCGACGCCGATTACGGCCTGCGGATGCAGTCGCGGATTGGCCGGCGCAACCCGCTGTACAGCACGGCGATCGGCAAGGTGCTGCTCGCGTGGATGACGCCCGGCGAAGCGCGCACGGTGCTGGCCGGCATCGAGTTCAGGAAGTCGACCGCGAAGACGCTTGCGTCGGCGGATGCGGTCATGAGCATCCTGCCGCACGTGCGGCAGCAGGGCTATGGCGAAGACAACGAGGAGCAGGAAGATGGCCTGCTGTGTCTCGCGGTGCCCGTGTTCGACCGTTTCGATCGCGTGATCGCGGGATTGTCGCTGTCGTTCCCGACGATGCGGTGCGGCGCGGACACGAAGGCGCATTACGTCGCGCTGTTGAAGGAGGCAGGGCAGGCGATTTCCGAGCGGCTTGGCCATCGCCCGGAGGCGGCTGGCGTCGAGCAGGCGACGGTCGCACAGGATTGAGCACGTGCCGGTAGAGAGCCGGCAAAACGATACGACAATACGACGTCAATAACGGATCATGCAGATGAAAATGACGAAGCGCATCGCGATCGCGATGCTCGCGATCGGCGCGTGCGTGGGCACGAACGGTGCGTACGCAAAAAGCGCGGTGGACTGCACAAAGCTCGACGCGGCAACGAGCGGCCCGGACGACAACTTCCGGCCGCCCGCTTCGGGCACGGTCATCGGCGCGGGGCGCGCATACTTCTTCTCGGCGCCCGATGCACAATGCATGACGAAGCGGACCTTCATCATTCCCGGCGATTCGGTGACCGTCTACAAGTCTCACGGGCGCTGGTACAACATCATGTACATCAACGGCAAGACCGGCGACGACTTCGAAGGCTGGGTCGAGCAGGGCCGCGTGCGCCTGGGCGGTCAATACGGCGCGCAGTAATCGTCGGCGTGCAGGGGGCGGCGGCAACGCCGCTACACCGACACCCACGCACGATCCAGCTTCAAATGCTCCACCCGCTGCGGCCGCTGATACAGATAGCCCTGCGCATACTGAATCCCGACCGCATGCAGCGCGCGATGCTGTACTTCGGTCTCCACACCTTCCGCGATGATCTTCAGATCGTAGTGGTGCGCAACGGACGCGATCCCCTCGATCAACCCGGCACCCCCGCCGTTCAGTTGCGAGACGAACTGGCGATCGATCTTCACGTAGTCGAACGGAAAGCGCGACAGCATGTCGAGATTGCTGTGATGCGTGCCGAAATCGTCGATCGCGAACTTTGCGCCTTTCGCTCGTAGTGCATGGAACATCGCGGTGGTCCGCGCATTCCTCTCGAGCAGGATGCGCTCGGTCACTTCGAGCACCAGCGTAAAGCCGGGTGGCAGCGCGCGGATCGCCTCGTCGACGACGGATACGAACCGCGTGCGCTCGAGATCCTTCGGCGCGATGTTGATTGCGATGCGCAGCGGCACGCATGGTGTCAGCGCGGACAGTTCCGCAACGGCTGTCCGCAGCACGAATTCGGTCACTTTCGGCAGCACCGCGCTCGACTCGACCTGCGGGATGAACACGGCCGGGCTGATGGCCCCCCACTTGGGATGTTGCCAGCGCAGCAGCGCCTCGACACCGACGGTCCTGCGCGTTTCGACATCGACGATCGGCTGGTACATGACATGGAGCTCGTCGCGCCTGAGTGCATTGCGCACCGCCTTCAGCAACAGCCGGCGCGGCGCCATCGCGAGCAGGTAGGCCGCCATCACGAGGCCGTCCGCCAGCAGCACGATCGTGATGCCGATCATCCGATAGTGCTGCCGGACCTGCGACGCATAGTGCGCGGATGCGGCAACCTGCACCGTGAACGGCCAGCGGGGCGACACGATCGTGCTCCCGCCTGCGGGTTCCGTGGCCGACTCCGGCGTGAACTTCCCGTGTTGATCGAGATGGCCCGAACCCGCGATCGACAGCGTCGCGGTTTCCGTCCCGTAGCGGGCGCCGTGCGCGAGCGCGTCGGCCACGTAGTCGCCTTCGATCAGGTAGAGCACACCCGCGCCGGGTGCGGTCGCGTAAAACACCGGCAGCACCGGAATGCCCTGCTGGAACGGCGTCTGGCGCAGCAGCGTGACGAGCGTCGAGCCCGGTTCCGGCTCATGGGTATACGCGTCGAGCGGCAGGTCGATCGCCCCCAGCGCCGACGAGCACATGACACGGCCCTCGTGCACCAGCGCGACGGCGCGCAGATAGCGCAGGCGCGTGCCTATCTCGGCGAGCGTCCGGAATACCGCCGGGCACGGCCGCCCGACGAGCGCAGTCAGTTCGTCCACATGCCGCAGGCGCGCACCGTCCAGGATGCGGTCCACCGAGGCCACGATGTCGTTTGCGATGATGCGTTCATGCTCGGTGACGGTGTCGCGCGCGTAGCGATCGGCAAGCGCGATCGCGAATGCCGGCACGAGCACGCAAACGATTACGGCGGCGAAAAAGGCGACCCGCGGCCATGTGCCGCTGCGCTGGAAAACGGCCTTCGAGCCTGGCGTGAACGCTGACATTCCCGCGGTCGCCTTTGGTGTTGTGTGTATGGAGAGGCGAGTCGAACCGGTCGATACACCCACGGCGCGCGTGCGTCATGCCGGGTTCGGGCCATGCGCGGTGCGTACCGGTATCACAAAGCGATCGATGCTACCCGTCGCCATCGGCCAATCATTCCGGAGGCTTGCCTCTGTAAACATGTGCATATGGCGCATGTATATAGACGTAGCACACCGAAAAAACCCCCGGCCGCATGGTCTTGCGGCCGGGACGAAAAAACACCGTCTCTTTGGCACGAGGATGGTGCGCGGCAAGTATAAGATGTGATCAGAGATTGCGAAATATTGTTATTCAACAATTGGTGTAGTTTTGTCATTGTGTCTCGACAGGAAACATTCTTTCGGGATGCTGTCTTCATCGACTTGCCGGTGGCGTTCGCGCGGTTGCTGCGCGGTACGGTCGCGTTTCTTGCTGATGGTTCGGAATGGAAGAAAGTGCCGTGCCCACGGTCATCGTGACCGATGGTGCCGCCGCAGCCGACGGCGGCTCGCTGTGGATCCGGATTGCCGTGGACGGGCAAGCCCGCCACTACTCACTCGACCGCGCGCTCGCTTCGCGCGGTACGCCGCGCTACAACACCATCAGCGGCGCACATGGGCCGCTTTCGAAAGGTGAACGAAAGGAATTGCTCGCGCTGCTGCGCAGCATCGCCGACCCCGTGATGTGGGCGGCCATGGTCGCCACGTTCATCCAGGTCCTGCAGGCGTCGGAAGACACGTGAAGGATGCGGGGCCGGCGCGTCGCGCGCGGCCGCGATTCAGAAATCGTTGCGCATCTTGCGCAGCAGGTCACCGCCCGACTGATGCGTATCCACCGCGGTGAGCACATCGGTCAGGAACCACGGCAGGTTCAGTTGCGTATTGGAATCGCTGACGCATACGCGGATCGGCGGTGCCTTCGACGGCGAGCGCGCGTCGGGCGTGGCGTCGCGGGACGGCACGCAGTTTCTTGCGTGCGCTTGAACGGGCGCGGGCTCGGCGCTGCCGGACGGCGCACCGGCGGCGGCCGGCAAGCTGAAGACGGCCAGCAGGGTCAGGACAGCGATAGCAGCAGCGCGTTTCATGGAATTCTCCGGCGATGCTCGTTCGACCGCGCGGGCGGACGCGAGTTCGTCGGCGGCACGCTTGCGTGCCGCGCTCAGCCGCGCGCGACGTTCGCGGCCCGCGCCGGTTGCCGGCTGCGCCACTGCTGCGGCGATTCGCCGGTCCAGCGCCGGAAGGCGCGGGTAAAGGCGCTGTGCTCCGAATAGCCGAGCAACCACGCGACTTCCGCGAGCGTCAGGCGCGGATCGTTCAGGTGGTCGATCGCGAGCCGCCGCCGCGTGTCCTCGCGCAGTATCCGGAAATTGAGCCCGAGTTCGGCAAGGCGCCGATGCAGCGTGCGCGACGACACATGCAGGTCTGCGGCGATCTGTTCGAGGCTCGCTTCGCCTTGCGTCAGCAGGCGCGCGACGGCTTCGCGCACCGACTGTTCGAGATCGTCCGTCTGCCGCAGCTCGGCAAGCAGCGCGCTCGCCTGGCGTTCCATCATCTGCAGCAGCGCGTCGTCCGGCTGGCGCAGCGGCTGCATGAGCAGGTGCAGCGGGAAGGCGAGGCGGTTCACGGGCTGGCCGAATCGCACCGGGCAGCCGAAATAATCGATGTACGGTTGCTCGTCGCCGGGCGACGGATGCATGAAGCAGACCTCGTCGGGCCCGTGATGCGTACCGGTGATGTTGCGCGCGAACTGGACGACGGCAGTCAGCGCGACTTCGTCGACGAGCGGGCCGAGCGGCTCGGGCGCGTCGTGCCATTCGATCGCGACCGACGTTGCCTCGATCCGCACTTCCATGCGCGCGACGTTCGCGATCAGGTGTTCGTACTGCTGCCAGCGTGCGAGTGCGGCGCCGGCATCGCGGCACGCATGCAACGCGTAGCCGAGCGCACCGAGATGGGCGGGCGTGATTCGCTGGCCGACGTGCAGGCCGAGCAGCGGATCGTCGAGCGCGCGCGTCGCGCATTCGAGCAGGCGCCGCCAGTGGGCGCTCGCGTACAGCGTGAGCCCGCGATCGTCCTCGGGTGGCCGGGCCTCGCCGAGCACGTGCACGGCATCCTTGCCCTGCTCGGACAGATAGTCGAACAACAGCCGCACGTAGGTGCTCGAGTAGTAGACGCGCTGCGTCGATAGCGGGGAGGCGGCGGGCATGGCGGAAAGTGTCAAGTAATCGTCGGCAAGTGTCAACGCGGGGCGGCCCGTGCGCGACCATACTGCCGGTCAGTTCTTGATCGAGGCCGCGAACATGCCGACCGAGTTGATGACGTGGCTCCATGCGTTCCTGGGTAACGACGTGGACTGGAAGCAGGTGCTGCTGATCGGCATGACGCCGATCTTCCTGATCGCGTTCGCGATCGAATACGCGGTGATGGCCGGGCGCGGCCGCCGCGAGCCGTTTCGCTGGAAGGAGATCGTCGCGAACCTGTCGCTCGGCGCCGGCTATCAAGTGGCCGAGACCGTGATGGGGCTCCTGTTCACGGGCGCGATCTTCGCGTGGGTCTACCGGCACCGGCTGTTCGACGTGCCGGTGAACGGCTTCACGATCGTGCCGATCTTCGTCGTCGTGGAGTTCTGCTACTACTGGTTTCATCGCACGTCGCATCGCGTGCGCTGGTTCTGGGCCGCGCACGTGCCGCATCACAGCGGCGAAGTGATGAACTTCACGACCGCGATGCGGCAGTCGCTGCTGAATGCGTTCGTGGGCGTGTTCGTGTTCTACCTGCCGCCGGTGTGGCTCGGCATCCCGCCGTCCGTCGTGCTGTTCCTGCTCGCGGTCGATCTCGCGTACCAGTACTTCGTGCATACCGAAGCGATCGGGCGGCTGCCGCGCTGGTTCGAGTACGTGTTCGACACGCCATCGAACCATCGTGCGCATCACGGCCGCAATCCGCGTTATATCGACAAGAATTACGGCGGCGTGCTGATCATCTTCGATCGCCTGTTCGGCACGTATGTCGAGGAAACGGAGCCGGTCGACTACGGGATCACGCAGCAGATTCGTTCGTATAACTTCCTGGTGCTGAACCTGCACGAGTTCGTCGACATGTGGCGCGACGTGTTTGCACCCGGGCCCGTCCTGCAGCGGCTGAAACACCTGTGGATGCCGCCCGAATGGGAGCGGCCGGGGCATCGGCCGATTCATACGTGGAGTGTCGAGCGCAAGGGGGAGGACGCGATTCCGACCGCATCGCTTGGCGTGCCTGACGAGGGTGCGTCGCCGCCAGGGCGCAAGATCGTACAAGCCACGCGTACTCGCTCGAGCTAACCTGCGTGCTTTCCTCGGCGAAAGGCACGGCGGGTAATGACGAAGAAAGTGTTCTGGGACGATCCCTACCTGACCACGCTGGATACCGTCGTCAGCCGCGTCGATGGCGATCGCGTGCGGGTGGACGCCACCATCTTCTTTGCGTTTTCGGGCGGGCAGGAAAGCGATGCGGGGTCGCTCGGCGGCTATCCGGTCATCCAGGCGGAAAAGCAGGGCCTCGACATCGTCTATACGCTGCCGCACGATCATGCGCTGAGCGTCGGCGATCGCGTGACCTGGCGCATCGACTGGACGAGGCGGTACCGGCTGATGCGTCTGCACTTCGCGGCCGAAATGGTGCTGCAGCTCGTCTACCGGCTCAGGCCCGGCATCGAGCGCATCGGCGCGCATATCGGTCAGGACAAGGCGCGTATCGACTTCGCGAGCGACACGAGCGTGGCGCCGCTGTTGCCCGGGATCGAATCGGCAGCGGCCGACCTGTCGAAGCGCGACCTGCGCATCGTGACCGATTTCAGCGATGTCGATGCACAACGCCGGTTCTGGACGGTCGACGGCTTCGCGACGATGGCGTGCGGCGGCACGCATCCGGCGTCGACCGGCGAGGTCGGCATGCTGACGCTCAAGCGCAGGAATACCGGGAAGGGCAAGGAGCGGATCGAGGTGATGCTGGTCGAGCCGGAGGTGGCCGGCGGGCAGCGCGATGAGCGGGTTGCGTAACCCGTTGCCCGCGTCACCTCACTGATACCCGTAACACTGCTTCAACCCCGCGTAGTCGTAGAAGTGGCTGCCCGGCGCGATCTTCGCGCCGTCGCACGCGGCCTGGAAATCCGTTTCGCGCTCGTTGTACAGCATCTTCACGATGAGCCGCGAGCCATTGCGATAGACATCCCACTGCATGTTCGCGGCCATCGGCGACACCTGATCACCGCGCCACGGATTGTTCGCGTACGTGTACGTCTGCGCCTGCGGCGTCGGTACGAACACGTTCTTCAGGTTCATGATCGACGCGAACGGAATCACGATCTCCGCATGCGTGAAGCGCAGCTTCGCGGCGCGGGTCAGGTCGCCGCGCGCGATCGCATCGACTTCACCGAAGAAATCGTCCTGCAGCACCTTCGCCATCCGGTACGTGACAGGGTTCGCTTCCTGGATGCCGGGCCCCTTCTGGTAGTAGTCCTCGGCATCCTGCAGATACGCGAGATACTGCGCCTGCTCCGCGCCGATGTACTTCTCCATCGTGACGCCGCCGGTCTCCGCCGTCATCGCGGGCGCGACCTGCAGCAGGTTGTACAGCACGTTCACCGCATCGACGGCCGTCGCGATCTTCGTCTTGCCGTCGCCCTTCAGCGTGTTGGTGAACTTGCCGTCCGCTGACGTGAATGCATAGGTGCCCGTGTTCGCGAACGTGTAGCCATCGGCGCCGAGCTTCGCGAGGAAGGCCTGCGAAACGAGTGCGGACAGTACCGTTTGCGCGACGTCGGCCGCCTGCGGCGCAGCCTTGATCGCGTTGAGTTTCGCAGTCACCGCCGCATCGTTCGAATAGGCCTGGTATGCCTGGCTCGCCTGATAGGTCGCGTAATACGGATTGCCCGAATCGGCCACGAGATCGGTGGCAGGCTTCAGCGAGTGGAAATACAGCAGGAAGCGGTTGGTGCCGGCCGGCTGCGCAACCGGCGCGTTCGCGGGATAGCCGGACGGCGCGGCGGGCAGCGTGATCGCCGTGGCCAGCGCGGGCTGAGCGGCCACGAGCGACGCGGAGAAATACGTCGAGCTGTCGACCGCGCGATCCTGGCCCGAGTTGACGACGACGACTTGCCGGTTGCCGGCCGCGAACAGTGCGGGCAGCCGCTGCGCGAGCCGCGCGGCGAGTTGCTGGTGTTCGCGGATGCCGGTTTGCGTGAGGTTGCCGTACCCCGGTGTCGAGATGCCCGCGACGCCGTACCCGAGCAGCGCGTTGGCCTTCATCATCGCGTACGTGTCGGCCTTGAGCTGCGCGCCGAGCGTGGTCAGTGCGCCGTCGGCCTCGGCCTTGACCAGCATCGCGTAGATCGCGCCGTCGTACTTGAAGCCCGACAATCCACGCGAGCCGTGGCGCGCGACGAGTTCCGTATAGACGGGCGCGTAGCCGGCGGGCGGCGCTTCGTACGTCGCGGCGTCCTGCTGCGGGCGGTACGGTGTCTTCGTCTGGTAGTAAGTCGCGGGTGTCGGCTTGGGCTGAGGCTGAGGCTGCGGTTGCGGTGCGGGCGTCGAGCCGCTGTTGTCGGCAGAGGCCGCGGGCGGTGCCGAATCGTCCCCGCCGCAAGCGGCGAGCAGCAGGCAGGTAATCGCGAGGGCGGTGGCGGTGCGGATCGGGCGTGTCATCGTGGCGGGCAACGGGCGGGACGATGCAGGTTCGCGTCGTCCCGTCTCCGGGAGTGATCGGTCAAGCCCGGAAGTGTTGCAAGCGACTTTGACAGCAGAATGTCAGAATTTGGTCGGGCAATCGTCGGATTGCCGCCGAGTCGCACATGGCCGGCCACCGCCGGCCTGTGTGCCGGCGTTCAGTGCAGGCCGGCCGACGCGATCGAGCGCACGGTGTCGGTGATGTTCACGCAGCGCGACACACCGAAATGCTCGGCTTCGCGGCGCTCCGGTTCGCTGCTCGCAATGGCCACCGCGCGTTCGGGCGGCACGCCGAGCGCCTGCAGTGCGACGTCGAACGGATGCTGGTTTGATCGGGAGTCCTGCTGATTCGCATCCGTGAAGACGACCGAGAAGCGATCGAGGTTCGCGCGGCCGAACTGGCCTTCGAACATGTCGCTGAGCCGTGCGGCCGGCAGCGTCGTGACGAGACCGAGTCGATATCCTTCTTCCGATGCCCGGTCGAGCCACTGGATGATCGCATCGCGTTGATGGCGCGATTCATGCGAATCCGGTGTTGCTTCGATTTGCGCGAATGCTGCGTCGAGACGGGTGACGATGGCTTCGATAACCACGGTGATTCCTCTTCAGAAACGTGATGATCCGTTCGCCGACGGGAATGCCACACACCTTAGCGTCGATCCGGAAATCGCGACCAATTAATATTTATATCCGACCTATACGATTCGACTAATGAATGGGGCGGCGAGCCAAGGTGGGCGCGGGATGCGTGTCGCATGGCCTGTTCCGTGCGAATCGCATCATGTCGACGCCATTCGATGTGATGCACCAGATTCGCGCACGCCATGAATGCGCCGCGCATGTGCATATAAAAAAACGGCATATCGAACGATGCACGCCCGATATGCCGTCTTGCGATGCCGCGTGTGAATCGACGTGATCAGTGCAGCTTGATCGACGGCTGGTTGCGGCTTTGCAGCCAGTGGCTCAACGACTGGAACAGCGCGCGCTTCACGCCGACCACGCTGAACAGGTGCTTGCGGTACAGGAACTTGTACAGTCCGATCGCGGCCAGCCCGTCGACGATCAGCGAGCGCGAACGCACGCTGATGTCGGCCTGGTACGCGGCACCCGCATGCCCGAGCGACACGACGGTGCCCGCATCGCGGAACGTGAAGCCGTCCACCGGCTTGCCGGCGACACGCCGCGCGAACGCATTGACCAGGTACACCGCCTGCTGATAAGCGACCTGCGCGCGCGGCGGCAGGAAGCCGTTCGCGCCGCCCGTCGGGCAGGCGGCACAGTCGCCGAACGCATACACGTGCGGGTCGTCCGGCATCTGCAGCGTATCGGTCACGATCACCTGGTTCGAGCGGTTGAGCGCGATGTCCCCGATCTGCCGCAGGAACGCGGGGCCCGCCACGCCGGCCGCCCAGATCGTGATGTCGCTCGCGAGCCGCTCGCCGGTCGAGGTCGTCACGGCATCCGCGCCGACTTCCGCCACGCGGGTATCGGTCAGCACGTCGACGTTCAGCGCGCGAAGCTGCGCGTGCATCTTGCCGGACAGCCGCTCGTCGAGCGCCGGCAGGATGCGCGGGCCGCCTTCGATCAAGCGGATGTGCACGTCGCGTGCGGACACCAGCGCCTTGAAGCGGTACGTCGTCAGTTGCTGGATCGCATCCCGCAATGCCGCTGCCAGTTCGACACCCGTCGCGCCCGCACCGATCACGTTGATGCAGATCGGCGCTGCGCGCCGCGCAGGCTGCTGCTCGGCCTGGTGATTCGCCTTCGTGCAGGCCGCGAGGAACTTCCGGCGGAAATCCTCGGCCTGGTCGAGGTTTTCGAGCGGCAGCGCGTGGCGCTCCGCACCCGGCACATTGAAGAAGTTCGTCACACTGCCGACGGCGAGCACGAGATCGTCGTAGCCGAGTTCGCGCTGCGGCAGGATCTCCGTGCCGTCCGCGTCCCGCACGGCCGCGATCGTTGCCGTGCGGGCTGCGCGGTCGACCTGTTGCAGCGCGCCCTGCACGAAGCGGAAACCGTGGCGCTTCGCTTGCGCCGCGTATTCGATCGTGTGCGAGGCCGGGTCACGATGGCCCGAGGCGGCTTCGTGCAGCAGCGGCTTCCAGAAGTGCGTCGGATAGCGGTCGACGAGCACGACTTCGGCTTGCCCGCGGCGTCCGACCGTATCGCCGAGACGCGTGGCGAGGTGCAGGCCGCCGGCGCCGCCGCCGACGATCACGATGCGCGGCAGGCGCGGTGCGCGGTCCGTTGCAAGGTTGGGCGTGGTGTTGTCCATGTTGGGCTCCCGCTGAATGACGATTCGGATGACATTGCTCAAGAACCGACGATATAGTTTTGAACCTACACGAACAATTTAATGTTTATAAGCGACTCATATGTATTCACTTATAGGAAAGACCGCGACGTTCCGGCAGCTGAAGGCGCTGGACATGATTGCGCGGCTCGGCAGCGTGTCGCGGGCGGCCGAGGAACTGAACCTGACGCAGCCGGCCGTGTCGCTGCAGGTGCGCCTGCTCGAGGAGGCAGTGGGCGCCGCATTGCTGCAGCGGGTGGGGCGTGGCGTGCAGCTGACCGCGGCCGGCGAGATCGTGTCGCGCTACGCGCGCGAGATCCTGCATCTGTGGAGCGAGGCTGGTGACGAAGTGGCCGCGCTGACGGGCGATCTCGGCGGCACGCTGCGGATAGGCGCGATCACGACCGCCGAGTACCTGATTCCGCCGCTGCTCGTGAAATTCACCGCGACGCGTCCGCATGTGAAGACTTATTTCAAGGTGGGCAATCGCGACGACATCATCCGCATGCTCGCCACGCATGAAATCGATCTCGCGGTGATGGGCAGCGCGCCGAAGGAACTGCGCACGCATGCGGTCGAGTTCGCGAAGCATCCGATGGTGTTCGTCGCGGCGCCCGGCCATCCGTTGATGCAGCGCAAGCGCGTCGCGCTGAAGGATCTCGAATCCGCGCACCTGCTCGTGCGCGAACGCGGCGCGGGCACGCGCTCGACCGTCGAGAGCCTGTTCAAGAACGCGGGTTACCGGTTCCATGTGGGCTCCGAACTGTCGAGCAACGAAGCGATCAAGCAGATGGCAGAAGCGGGGCTCGGCGTGGCATTCCTGTCGTTGCACGCGTGTGCACTCGAGCTGCGCACCGGGCTGCTCGGGCAACTGCCGTTCCCCGGCAACCCGATCGAGCGCGAATGGTATGTGGTCACGCTCGCCGATCGGCGCATTTCGCAGGTCACGGGGTTGTTCCGCGATTTCCTGATCAAGCAGGGCGCGCCGGTGATCGACGGCGCGACGGTGGCGCCGCATGAGCGGCGGCGCAAGTAAGCGGATGCGTCGGCCGGCCGGTCAGACGAGCCCGAAATCGTCGTTGCTGTCGGGGATCGACGCGAGCAGCCGTTCGAGCCGGGTCCAGCCGACGATGCGCAGGCACCAGGCGGCGACGGTGGCGAAGGCGGTGCGGTCGTTGCGGGGGCCGGATGAAGGGCGATTGGCGGCGGAGGGCGAGCGCGCGGCGAACGCTGCGCGTTGCGCAAGGCACTGATGGGGCATGACGGTCTCCGTAGGTGTCGGATGGGGCCATCGTAAGCGGCGCGGCGCCCGCCGGCGCACACGCAAGGATGGCCATGAGCAGGAACGGATGATCTTTTTCTGCTCGACCCGGCGCGTTGCCGGCAGGCCCGGCAGACCGTCCGAAAACGCGTCACAATGCGCGTTCGACATCCCGATCCAATGGAGAAAGGCCATGAGCGATGCGATTCTCGCGGCGCCGACGGACAACGGCGTCCCGGTCAGCCTGCGCTCGAGCCGCGGGCTCGGCTGGCAGGGCTTCGGCGCGTCGCTGCTGGAGATCCGCGCAGGCACCTACCGGATTCCGGCGGCCGACCATCACCGGATCGGCGTGCATATCGGGTCGCCTGTTCGCGCGGATTGCGTGTGCGACGGCGAGCGCGTGTCGCGCATCCAGGCGCATGGCGACGTCGACGTGATTCCGGCCGGCTTGCCCGGCCAGTGGACCGACAGCGCCGACTGCCGGATTCTCCATATCGCGCTCAGCGATACGTTCGTGCGGCGGACCGTCGAACAGCTCGAACTGAAGCCGTCGCAGGGACAGATTCGCCGCCGGCTGCAGGTGCGTGACCCGCGCCTGCAGCACATCGCGTGGGCGATGGCCGCTGAACTCGAAGCGGAAGACGCGTCGGATCCGCTCTACGCGGAAAGCCTGTGCACGGCGCTCGTCGCGCGACTGGTCGACGGCCGGCCGGCGTTCCGCGAACGCCGCCGCACGCTCGCGCCGAAGGCGGCCGCGCGCGTGATCGACTATGTCGAAGCGAACCTCGACCGGCGCATGACGCTTGCCGAACTCGCGGCGCTCGTGTCGATCAGCGTGCCGCATTTCAAGGTGCTGTTCCGCGAGACGCTCGGGATGCCGGTGCACCAGTACGTCGTGCGGCGCCGGGTCGAGCGCGCGAAGGTGCTGCTGCTCGAAGGCCGGCTCAGCATCAGCCAGATCGCGCTCGAAGCCGGGTTTGCCCACCAGAGCCACATGGCGAACTGGATGAATCGCGTGCTGGGTGCGACGCCGACCGAGATTGCGCGGTCGGGGGCAAGTGGCGGGCTGCGGCTCGCGTATGACGGCGAGGGCGGCGGGAATAACGCATAGCGGAGCATTGGCACCGCGCCGGATATGAGTCGTCGCGTGAGATCCCGAGGCAATTGTTCGACAGGTTGGTGGACAATTGCCTCCCGCGCTCTTGGCAAGAGGCAGACCGTACGATTCGAAGCGACTGGCCAGGCAGTGGACGGCTCGCACCGCAGCCGCCAGCCAATCCGTCATCCGTTCCTGCTGTATTCATCTCTCCGTGCGCGCCGTTCCCTTCGCGCAAACCGACAATCACCGCACCTTCATTCCCTCAGGAGCGAACCGTGTTCGTGATCTTCGGTGCATCCGGCAACGTCGGCCAGTCGACCGTGACGGCCCTGCGCAACGCCGGCCATCCCGTGCGCGCGGTATTGCGCGACGCACGCCATCGTGAACGTTTCGCGCAGCTTGGCTGCGAGGTCGTGATCGCCGAGTTGACGGACGCGAACGCGGTCGCCGCTGCAATCGACGGTGCACAGGCCGTGCAGATCCTGTGCCCGGTGCCCGTCGCCGATCCCGATCCGGCCGCGACGATGACACGGACGATCGACGTCGCGACGGCCGCGCTCGCCGCCAACCCGCCGCCGGTGCTGCTCGCGCTGTCGGACTACGGTGCGGAGCGCGACGGCAACACGGGCATCACCCGTCTGTTTCATCACTTAGAGGAGCGACTGAAGGCGATCCCGACGCACCTGACGCTGCTGCGTTCGGCCGAGCATCTGCAGAACTGGACGCGCATCCTGCCGGTCGCGCTCGGCACCGGCGTGCTGCCGAGCTTTCACCATCCGGTCGGCAAGGTGTTCCCGACGGTCTGGGCGCCCGATGTGGGCGTCGTTGCGGCGCGGCTGCTGCTCGATGCGCCCGAAGGCGGCAACGGGCCGCGCATCGTCAGCGTCGAAGGGCCGCGGCGCGTGAGCGTGACCGCGATTGCCGATACGCTTGGCGCGGCGGCCGGCCGGGCAATCGTCGCGCATGAACTGCCGCGCGATACGTGGGCCGCGACGCTGCTGCGCGCGGGCCTCAGCGAACGTCATGCGCAGTTGATCGTCGATCTCTACGACGTGCACAACGCCGGGCAGATCGACGTCGAGGAGGGCGTGTCGGAGCGGCTTTACGGGACGACGACGCTGGCAGACGCGCTCGCGCAACTGGTGCGCCAGCACGCGCGGTAGCAGCGGTGGCGACGCGCCGTGCCCATCACGGTCGCCGCCGCACCTTGTTCAGTACCGCATACGAAAGCGACCCGATCACGATTCCCCAGAACGCGGAGCCGAGCCCGAGCCACGTCATGCCCGACGCGGTCGCGAGGAACGTGATCAGCGACGCTTCGCGGTGGTTCTCGTCGTCGAAGATCCCGTGCACGTTCGCGCCGATCGCACCGATCAGCGCGAGCCCCGCGAGGATCGCGACGAATGCCTTCGGCAGCGCGAAGAACACCGTGACGATCGTGCCCGCGAAGAGCCCGCCGATCAGGTAGATCGCCCCGTTCGCGAGCCCGGCGATGTAGCGCCGGTCCGGATCCTCATGCGCGTCCTTGCCGGTGCAGAGCGCGGCCGTGATCGCCGCGACGACGATCGTGACCCCGCCGAAGCACGCAACCACGAGCGACATCACGCTGGTCGCCGTGATGATCGGCCGCGCGGGCGTGTGATAGCCGGACACGCGCAGGATCGTCATGCCCGGCAGGAACTGGCCCGTGAGGCTGACGACGACGAGCGGCAATGCGAGGCTGAGCGTCGTACCGAGCGTCCATTCGGGCGCGATGAAGATCGGGTGCGCGATGCTCGGCGACACGTTGCCCAGATGTGTCATCCCGAGCAGCGTCGCGAGCGCGGCGCCCGTCAACAGCACGAGCACGATGCTGTAGCGCGGCAGCAGGCGCTTGAAGATCACATAGGCCGCGATCATCCCGAACGCGAGCGCGGGCTGCTCCGACGCGGCAGCGAATGCATGCGTGCCGAACGGCAGCAGGATGCCGGCCATCATTCCGCACGCGATGCCGCGCGGAATATGGCGCACGAGGCGGTCGAAATAGCCGGTCACGCCGATCAGCAGGATGATCAGCGCGGCCGTGATGTACGCGCCGGCGGCCTGGTTGAGCGTCAGCTGCGGAAACAGGCCGACGAGCAGCGCGGTGCCGGGCGCCGACCACGCGGTGATGACCGGCACCTTCAGCTTCCAGCTCGCGAACAGGCCAGAGATGCCCGCACCGATCGAGATCGCCCAGACCCACGACGACACCATCGCATTCGACGCATGGGCTGCCTGCGCGGCCTGGAAGAAGATCGCGAGCGGGCCTGCGTAGGAAATCAGCACCGCGAGAAAGCCCGCGGTAATCGCGGAAACGGACCAGTCGTTGCCGATCGCGCGGATTGCGCCGGGCGGGGTGTTCGGTTGCATCGTCGTGGGGGCGTGCGGCGCGCGGCCGGGAGCAGAGCCGGGGCGAATGATTGTTGGAAGCCCCGGACGAGCCGCCATTCTGGGCATTGCCGACGCAATTGGCAATGCGCGGGTGGGGGCAGGAACGTTGGCATTTCGTAAGAAATGCGTGGCGGAGCGGACGAATCGTTGGCCCAGTCGAACGTCACGTACTGATCTGCAACACCTTGTCGACCACCGCCACCTTCACCCCGCTCCCCGTCGACAACGACGCCGTGCCTTGATCGAACGGGTGCACGGGCGTATCGGTCGGCGTCCACGCATGGCGCGCGAGTAGTTCGCGATACCCGCCGCGAATCACGAAGCCGCCGCATTTCCGCGCATATGCGTCGCGGCGCATCCGGTATGCGCGCGGCAGGTCGTACCACGGCAGCTTCGGCAGGTCGTGATGGACGAGGTGATAGTTGTTGTTCAGGTACAGCAGCCGCATCGCGAAGCCGGCTTCATTGATCGCGATGCGCGCCTTCGGATGCGGCGCGGCGCGGTGCTCGTACAGCGAGCGGATCATCGCGATCGACAGCGCGGGCCACGTGATCGCGAGCAGGTAATACCACCACGGCACGCCGATCGCCCATTGCAGCCACGCGAGCAGCGCAACCACGCAGGCGATATGCGTCACCCACATCGGCAGATAGCGGAAGTCGCCGCGACGAAACACAGCGAATGCATCGATGCACATGGCAAAGATGCTCAGCGGCGGCCCGGCGACGAATCGTCCGATGAACGTCTTGCGGGCAACCGTCAGTACGCGGCGCCAGCGCGGCAACTGCGCCCAGCGTTCGCGCGTGACGTAGTTCGTTTCGGGATCGACGCCCGGCACGGTGAGGTCTTCGTCGCGATGATGGTCGAGATGCGTGTCTCGATACAGCGTGTACGGATACCAGACCATCAGCGGCGGATAACCGAGCAGCTTGTTCACGAGGGCGGAGCGTGTCGGGTGGCCGTGCAGCAACTCGTGCTGCAGCGACAGGTGCCATGCGCCGAGCAGGATCAGCGGCGGCGTCGCGGCCGCGAGCGACACGGTGCCGCCGCGCACGAGCAGCAGCACGGCGAGCCAGCCGCCGTAGATCGCGACGATCAGCAGCCAGGTCGGCCACTCGGTGCGGGCGGTGAAGCGGGTGTCGAGCGCGGCGATCGCACGCGCGTGGTCGACGTCGAAGTATTCGGCCATGGCGTTGAGGCGGATTGAACGGGCAATGCGGGGAACGAGCGGTTGAACCGGTGCGCTCGGCCCGGGTGCGCAGGTGTCTCGCGGATCACGGTCGGCCTGTCCGCTATCGCGCGCAATGGCGATGCTCGGGCAAGCATCAGGACGGTACCGGGATCGCACCGCGCGGCCAACCAATCGATTCGCATTTGCTTATCGCCGCGTGGCCGATAAGCTTCGGGCGCGCTGCGCCACGTTCCGCCCCCGTTTTACCGTGATCGAACCGGGTTCCGCTGCGCGAGCGTCGATGCGTAGAATGCCCGCATGAGCTCATGGATCGCCGCCCTGCCGATGTACAACGTGACGCCGCGCCACGACGCGCTGTGGCGCGCACTGCTGCGCGACGCGCTCGATGCGTTCGCGAACGCGGGCGGGCCCGCCGATGTCACGCTTCCCGACGAACCCTTCGACGACCTGCACGCGCTGTGGCGGCGCGACGATCTGTTGCTGTCGCAGACCTGCGGCTATCCGTACCGGATGCTGGGCTTGCGCGATGTCGTGCGACTGATCGCGACACCGGTGTTCGATGCGCACGGTTGCCACGGCGCGCACTACAGCAGCGTGCTGGCCGTATCGTCACGCGCGCATGCGGGCGGTGCGACGACGCTCGCTGCATGCCGGGGGCTGCGGGCTGCATTCAACGGTGGCGATTCTCACAGCGGGATGAACGCGCTCCGGCATGCGGTCGCGCCGCATGCGCGCGGCGGACGATTCTTCGGATCGGTTGCAGCCCTCGGCTCGCACCTGAACGTGCTGCGTGCGCTGGCTTCAGCGGAAGCCGATTGCGCGGCGATCGATTGCGTGACGTTCGCGTACGTGAGGGACGCACTGCCCGAATTGCTGGAGGACATCCGGATCGTCGGGATGACGGCATCCGCGCCGGGATTACCGCTCATCGCATCGCGAACACTCGAAGATACACAGGTCGCTGCTTTGCGAGATGCGCTCGATCGCGCGGTGGCGACCGATGTGGAGCGGGCGCGCGTGCTGCGGCTGAAAGGATTCGAACGGCTGTCGCCGGATGACTATGAGGCGATTGCGCAGTTCGAGCAGGAGGCTGCTGCGCACGGGTATCCGGCGCTCGCGTAGCAAGCAGGTGATGCGGGCGGCTTGACGGGGCGGCGGCCGATTGCCGAAAGAGGGGCGACGACCGCAGGTTGCACGGGGCGATGCAAAGTCAGGGACAGATTCAGGTTCGGCTTGGGCGCCACGGCGCAGCGATGCCGCCGCGACGCCTCCACGTTACCGCTTATTCCTCGTCCATCAACCGGACCTTGACCCGCTTGCCCTTGATCTTCCCGGCATTGAGCTTGCGCAGCGCATCGCGCGCCACACCGCGCTCGAGCGCGACATAGGTCGAGAACTCGGTCACGTTGATCTTGCCGATCTGCTTGCCGTCGAACCCGGCGTCGCCGGTCAGCGCGCCGAGCACGTCGCCCGGGCGGATCTTGTCCTTGCGCCCGCCGAGGATCTGCAGCGTTTCCATCGGCGGCGTCAGCACGCCGTCGTCGGCCGGCGTCAGTTCCGCGAGCGGATGCCATTCGACGTCGCGCTTCTGCGCCTGTTCGATCGCGCCCACGCGGCCCATCTCGTCCATGCTCGCGAGGCTCAGCGCCCAGCCGTCCTGATCCGCGCGGCCCGTGCGGCCGATGCGGTGCACGTGCACTTCGGGGTCGGGCGTCACGTCGACGTTGATCACCGCCTCGAGCTGCGCGATGTCGAGCCCGCGCGCGGCGACGTCGGTGGCCACCAGCACCGAGCAGCTGCGGTTCGCGAACTGGATCAGCACCTGGTCGCGCTCGCGCTGGTCGAGCTCGCCGTGCAGCGCGAGCGCGTGGAAGCCCTGCGCGTGCAGCACGTCGAGCAGGTCGCGGCACTGCTGCTTCGTGTTGCAGAACGCGATCGTGCTCACCGGCCGGTAGTGGTTCAGCAACTGGCCCACCGCGTGCAGCCGCTCGTCTTCCGTCACTTCATAGAAACGCTGGCGGATCTTGCTGTTGTCGTGGCGCTCTTCGAGCTTGATTTCCTTCGGGTTGCGCAGGAACTGCTGGCTCAGCTTCGCGATGCCGTCCGGATAGGTCGCGGAGAACAGCAGCGTCTGGCGCGTGGTCGGGCACATCCGTGCGACCTTCGCGATGTCGTCGAAGAAGCCCATGTCGAGCATCCGGTCGGCTTCGTCGAGCACCAGCGTGTTCAGTGCGTCGAGCTTCAGGTTGCCGCGATCGAGGTGATCCATGATGCGGCCCGGCGTGCCGACGACGATGTGCGCGCCGTGCTCGAGGCTCTGCGCCTGCGGGCGCATCGGCGTGCCGCCGCACAGCGTCAGCACTTTCACGTTCTCCTCGGCGCGCGCGAGGCGGCGCACTTCCTGCGCGACCTGGTCGGCGAGTTCGCGCGTCGGGCACAGGATCATCGCCTGCACGTCGAAGCGGCGCGCATCGAGGCGCGCCAGCAGCGCGAGCGAGAACGCGGCGGTCTTGCCGCTGCCCGTCTTCGCCTGGGCGATCAGGTCCTGACCGGCCAGCGCGACCGGCAGGCTCGCGGCCTGGATCGGCGTCATGTCGACATAGCCGAGCTGCGCGAGGTTGGCTAGCGTGGCCGGCGTCAACGACAGCGCGCTGAACGGCGTGGCGGTCGGCTGGGTCATTCCAGGTCTCCGAGATAGGGGCGGCCTTCCATCTGCTCGTAGACGACCTTGCCTTCGTCGTCTTCGAAGCGTTCGAGGTAGTTGCGCGCGCCGCACAGCGGGCAGCGGAACAGCAGCCCCTGGCCTTCGTCCTTGATGACGACGTCGGACTGCTCCCACTGCGTGCCGCAGCTCTGGTTTCGGCAGGTAAACACGGTCTTTCTCCAGCTGAATTCGGTTGATGGCGCGCCCGGGCGGGCGCGGCAACGGCGGGCGGCGCTCGCGCGGCTTGGGCGCGGGCCGCACCGGGCGTCGCTTGGATTGCGTCGATGCGGATGATGGATCGGGCGGCGACAGGGTCGCGCGTGCCGCAATTCTAGCGGAAGCGGGCGGCCGGCCGGGCGGTTTCGCCCGCGACCCGCCAAGAAAAACGGCCGCCCCGGAGGGCGGCCGTGTCATGCGGCGCGATGGCGTCGCGCGGCGATCGGCGCGTTACAGCGCCATGTCGGTCGCAGCCTTCGCCGAGCGGGCCGGTGCGTTACCGGTGGCCTGCGGCTGCGTGCCGAGGTCGATCTTCGGCGGCGGCGAGAGTTGCAGCACGTCGCTGGTGTACGTCCATTCGTCGACGACCTTCGCCGGGCTGTCGTTCAGCTTCGTGCCGTAGCTCGGCACGATCTGGCGGATCTTCTGCTGCCACTCGGGCGTCGCGACCTTGTCCTTGAACACCTTCTTCATCAGGTTCAGCATGATCGGCGCGGCCGTCGACGCGCCCGGCGATGCGCCGAGCAGGCCCGCGATGCTGCCGTCCTGCGACGCGACGACTTCGGTGCCGAGCTTCAGCACGCCACCCTTGACCGGGTCGCGCTTGATGATCTGCACGCGCTGGCCGGCCTGCCACAGGCGCCAGTCTTCCTTCTTCGCGTTCGGGAAGTATTCCTTCAGCGCGTTGAAGCGGTCGTCGTCGGACAGCATCAGCTGGCCGGCGAGGTACTGGACCAGCGGGAATTCGTCCACACCCACGCGCATCATCGGCGCGACGTTGTGCGTGTTGGTGCTCTTCAGCAGGTCGAAGTACGAACCGTTCTTCAGGAACTTGGTCGAGAACGTCGCGAACGGCCCGAACAGGATGATCTTCTTGCCGTCGATGATGCGCGTGTCGAGGTGCGGCACCGACATCGGCGGCGAGCCGACCGACGCCTTGCCGTATGCCTTCGCCAGATGCTGCTTCACGACCTCGGGGTTGTCCGTCACGAGGAACGAGCCGCCCACCGGGAACGCGCCGTAGTCCTTCGCTTCGGGGATGCCCGACGCCTGCAGCAGGTGCAGCGCACCGCCGCCCGCGCCGATGAACACGAACTTCGCGTCGACCGATTGCGCCGGTTCATCCGAGTGCAGCTTGACCCAGCTCACGTGCCACGTGCCGTCGGCATTGCGCGAGATCTCGCGCACTTCGCTCGACAGCGACAGCGTGAAGTTCGGCTGCGTCTTCAGGTAGCCGACGAACTGGCGCGTGATCTCGCCGAAGTTCACGTCGGTGCCGATCGGCGTCCACGTTGCCGCGACCTTCTGGTTGCGGTCGCGGCCTTCCATCATCAGCGGCACCCACTGCTTGATCTGATCGTAGTCTTCCGAATACTGCATGCCGCGGAACAGCGGGCTCGCCTGCAGCGCTTCGTAGCGCTTCTTCAGGAAGCGGACGTTGTCGTCGCCCCACACGAAGCTCATGTGCGGCGTCGAGTTGATGAACGAGTGCGGATTCTTCAGCACGCCCTGCTTGACCTGCCACGCCCAGAACTGGCGCGAGATCTGGAACGACTCGTTGATCTCGATCGCTTTCGAGATGTCGATCTTGCCGTCCGCCTTCTCCGGCGTGTAGTTCAGCTCGGCGAGCGCCGAGTGGCCGGTGCCGGCGTTGTTCCAGCCGTTCGAGCTTTCCAGCGCGACGCCGTCGAGGCGTTCGACCATCGTCATCGACCAGTCAGGCTGAAGCTCGTGCAGCCAGACGCCGAGCGTCGAGCTCATGATGCCGCCGCCCACCAGCAGGACGTCGACCTTCTTCGTATCGGCGGCGTGCGCGGACGACGCGGCGACGCACAGCGCGAGCGCCGACAGTATTACCCGTAACGTTTTGATCACAGCAGATCCCTTTTTCAACTTGGATGCATCGGTTTGCCAAGCCGCCCGGCGCGTGTGTCGATCGCGGTGAAACGCGGGTCCGGAGATCCGGACACGCGAATCCGGAATTCCGGATCGACGCCGCGCGCCGTTGCATTTGCGCACGCGAACCCGTCGGGAAGGACACCTTCGGATCGGCTGCCTGCGGGCAGGCAAGCGCCTGCGTCACAGTGGCGCACTACGCGCCCGGGCCCTTGCGGCAAGCCTGAGCGGAAAGCGCTTCAGGCTGCGTGGAAAGAGGCCGCGCGCGACGCGTTTTGCGGGGGGCGGGGTGGCAAGGGGCGCGTAATGTAACCGAACTCGTTTGCTGTGTCACAAACGAAAAAACCCGTTGTTTTTGTGGGGTTTTTTGTGTGTCCGGGTTTCCGGAATGACGGTCGCGGAAACCGGGAAAGCTGGGGATAACTGCGCGGGATCGCGGGGGCGGGCGCGGCGTTGCACCGCGTCCCGATCAGGTCATGTCACGTTGCGTCACTTCGCGAAATTGTTCCGGCAGAACTGCTCGTACGCCAGTGCCGAATTCGCGAAGCCTTTCTGCTTCGCGAGTTCCCAGGGGCGCTCGCATTGCTGCGTTTGTTCGCACCACGAATAGCCGGCAGAAGGGATGCAGCCGTGCGAATCGCGATCGCTGCCGGGCATCGGCGACGCGGGCGACGCGGGCGGCGCGGCAGCTTCGGCCGGCGCCGACGCGGCGGCCGGCGCGGTGGATTGCGCCGCACAGGCGCTCAACGCGAGCGCGCAGGCAATGGCGGCGGCCAGCGAAGCAGACGGAAGAAGACGTTTCATCAGGTAGCGCTCCATGGGATGACGATCGACAACGGATGCCCGGGCACGGGCGCGGAACGGCATGAACGGTCAGTCGCCCGGCACCGGCACGCGCGACGAGAACTTCACCTCGCGCAACGCGAGGCTCGACTGGATCGACGATACCCCGGCCTGCTTGCGCAGCACGCGCTCGACGAACTCCGCATATGCGTCGAGATCGGCCGCGACGACCTGCAGGATGTAGTCGGCCGCGCCGGTGATCTTGTGGCAGGACGTCACTTCGTCGTGACGCCGCATCACGTCCTCGAAGTGATCCGAATCCTGGCCGGAATGCATGTTGAACGTGACTTGCACGAACGCGAACACGTTCATGCCGAGCGCACGCCGGTCGAGGTTCGCCTGGTAGCCGGTGATCACGCCTTCGTCCTCGAGCCGCTTGCGGCGGCGCCAGCAGGGCGTGACGCTCAGCGACAGCTTCTCGCCGAGCGTCGCGTTTGACAGCGCGCCGTCGTCCTGCAGCAGGCGCAGCATGGCGCGGTCGACGCCATCCAGTTCGGCCGAAGCGCGATTTTTGCTCATTTCCGGGAATCCGTAGGCGGTTTTCTCAAAATTGTACGAAAGGCGCGTGGCGAAAGCAAAGCTATTGCCGGTTGCCGTCAATAAACTGTTGCCACCCTCACTGCAACGGTCAACCATGCTCACGGTCTACAGCAGCGATCACCAACTGCATCGCGGCGTCGAGCTGAAGGACGGCGCGATCACCGATTCGTTCGAAAACCCCCTTCGCGCCGAAACGGTGCTCGCGCAGGTGCGTGCCGCCAGCCTCGGCGACGTGATCGCACCGAAGCCGTTCGAGCGCGCGCACTACGCGGCGGCGCACAGCGCCCGCTACGTCGATTTCCTCGCCGGCGCGTGGGGCGAGTGGACCGCGACGGGCCGCACCTGCCAGGCGCTGCCGCTCGTGTGGCCGGTGCGCGCGATGCCGGCCGCAGCCACCGCGCCCGCGTTCATCGACGGCAAGCTCGGCTTCTACGCGATGGACGCGGGCGCGCCGATCAACGCCGGCACGTGGGATGCCGTGAGCGCGAGCGCGAACTCGGCGCTTACCGGCGCCGACCTGCTGTCGAGCGGCGCGGCGCGCGCGGCCTTCGCGCTGTGCCGCCCGCCCGGCCATCACGCGGGCCGCGAGTACATGGGCGGCTATTGCTACCTGAACAACGCGGCGATCGCCGCGCAGCACTGCGTCGCGCAGGGCGCGGCGCGCGTCGCGGTGCTCGACGTCGATTTCCATCACGGCAACGGCACGCAGGACATCTTCTACGACCGCGCGGACGTGCTGTTCGCGTCGATCCACGGCGAGCCGCCGGTGTCGTACCCGTACTTCGCCGGCTATGCGGACGAGCGCGGCACCGGCGCGGGCGAAGGGTTCAACCTGAACCTGCCGCTGCCGAAGGGCACGCTGTGGGACACCTACTCGGCCGCGCTCGACCACGCGGCCGCCGCGATCGCCGCGCATGCGCCCGACGCGCTCGTCGTGTCGCTCGGCGTCGATACCTTCGAGCACGACCCGATCAGCCATTTCCGGCTGCGCTCGCCCGACTACCTGCGCATCGGCGCGGCGCTCGCGCGCCTGAACGTGCCGACGCTGTTCGTGATGGAAGGCGGCTACATGGTCGACGAGATCGGCATCAACGCGGTCAACGTGCTGCTGGGATTCGAAGGGCGCGCGTAACGCGCGGCGCCGCAGGCGTGCCGCCGACAGAGTATGGCCCGCAGTGCAGGAAGCGCCGCATCATTGACTGCAACCGATTCGTGATCCGAACCACAACACGTCCCGCATCGAACGGGGCCTGCAAGACTGACCAGGAGACAGACATGCTTCGACATTCCATGACGGCATTCGCGGCAGCGGCGGCGCTCACGTGCGCGCTGTCGGCGCACGCGGACGAGATCGTGCGCATCGGCCACGTCGCACCGCTGACCGGCGCGATCGCTCACCTCGGCAAGGACAGCGAGAACGGCGCGCGCCTCGCGGTCGAGGAGATCAATGCGAAGGGCCTGAAGATCGGGGGCAAGAAGGTCACGCTGCAGCTCGACGCGCAGGACGACGCGGGCGATCCGCGCACCGCGACGCAGGTGGCGCAGCGGCTCGTCGACGACAAGGTCATCGGCGTCGTCGGCCATCACAACTCGGGCACGTCGATTCCGGCGTCGCGCGTCTATCGCGACGGCGGTGTCGTGCAGATCTCGCAGGCCGCGACCAACCCGACCTACACGCAGCAGGGCTTCAAGACGACCTATCGCGTGGTGGCGACCGACGCGCAGCAGGGGCCGGCGCTCGCGACCTATGCGGCGAAGAACATGGGCATCAGGACGGTGGCCGTGGTCGACGATTCGACCGCGTACGGGCAGGGCCTCGCGACCGAGTTCGAGAAGGCCGCGAAGGCAGCGGGGATGAAGGTCGTGTCGCGCGACGCGACCAACGACAAGGCGATCGATTTCCGCGCGATCCTCACGAGGATCAAGGGCGTGAACCCGGACGCGATCATGTACGGCGGCATGGATGCGACGGGCGGGCCGCTCGCGAAGCAGGCGCGCCAGCTCGGCATGCGCGCGAAGATCCTCGCCGGCGACGGCGTGTGCTCGACCGACTTGCCGAAGCTCGCGGGCCCGGCTTCCGACAACGTCGTGTGCTCCGAGGCCGGCATCGCGCTCGAGAAGATGCCGGGCGGCGCGGCGTTCGCGAAGCGCTACGAAGCGCGTTATCACCAGCCGATGCAGGTGTATGCGCCGTTCTCGTACGACGCCGTGTACATCATCGTCGACGCGATGAAGCGCGCGAATTCGACCGACCCGGCGAAGGTGCTGGCCGCGATGCCGGCGACCGACTACAAGGGCGTGATCGGCGAGACGAGTTTCACGCCGCAGGGCGACCTGAAGCACGGCGCGATCTCGGTGTTCACGTACAAGAGCGGCAAGAAGGCGCTGCTCGATATCGTGAAGATGTGATGTGGCGGTGACGTTGCGTTGACGTCGCGAGGGCCGCGAAGCGGGATGGGCTTCGCGGCCTTCGCCGTTTACAGCGCGTGCGTTTGCGCGCGGTCGGTGCGACGCTCCGCGTCATGCACGATGTGGAGCTCGCGCGTGCGGATCGGCAACGCGCAGTGCGCGTCGGCGAGCGTCTTGCGCACCTGGCGCGCAATGCGCCAGCGCATCGCCCAGAACTTGTCGGTGTGCGTCCATACGCGCATGTTCGCGACGACCGTGCTGTCGTCGAAGCGCATCACCATCACGTCCGGCGCGGGATCCTGCAGCACGTCGGGATCGGCCGCGGCCAGCGCGCGCAGTGCGTCGAGCGCCCGATCGATATCGTCATGCACCGACACTTCCACTTCGAGATCGAGGCGGCGCGTCGGGTTGCGCGTGTAGTTGCGGATCGAGCTGCCCCACAGCGCGCTGTTCGGCACGTATTCGCAGATGCCGTCCGGCTTCGTCAGTCGCGTCATGAAGAGCCCGACCTCGTCGACGGTGCCCGCGACGCCCGTGCCGCCGTCGATATAGTCGCCGACCTTGAACGGCCGCAGCAGCAGAAGCATGATGCCGGCCGCGATGTTCTGCATCGTGCCCTGCAGCGCAAGCCCGATCGCGAGGCCGGCCGCACCGAGCACCGCGACGATGCTCGCGGTTTCGATGCCGAGCTGCGACAGCGCGCCGACGATCGCGACGATGCGCACGCCCCACACGGCGACGTCGCACAGGATCGGCCGCAGCGTGTCGTCGACGCGCTCCTTGTTCGAGAGCAGGCGGTTCAGCCAGTTGCCGATGCGTTTCGACAGCCACCAGCCGGCGACGAGCAACGCCAGGCCGGCGCACAGCTTGAGGGAAAGGGTGGACAGCGCGTTCCACAGGAACGTCCAGCGTTCCGGGTGCAGGTGATCGAGCAACATGACGGGATTCCGGTTTGAAGAAACAATGCGCGACGCGTGGCGTGCCGGCCGTGGTCAGCGGGCTTGCGCTCACGCGCGGACAGCGTTCGACCGGACACGGCGCACGATGGTTCGCGCGAACGTGTGGGGTCGAATGCCGCACGGCCGTGCCGCCGGGCCGTGAAATCGCGATTTCGGTTTAGTACGAAGCGGCTTTTCTTTCAAATGAGACTAGTCCTATTCAGCCGATTCGATCGCGCCGATACACTTGCTTTTACGTTGCCGGGTCGCGACGATCGTTCCTCCGCGATACCCGGTTTTTTCCCGATTTCTCATTGATAGACAGCGAGTGACGACGTCATGCGGTTAGACCTGCGTTTCCGTCTCGCACGCGAACAAGGTCAACCCGCGCAGCGCGGCGTTCACGGATTCCCGATGCACCGCGCGTTGCTGCGCGGCGTCATCGCGGCGGCCTGCGTGGCGGGCGCGCCGGGTATGGTGGCCCATGCGTCGCACGATGCTGCGCCGTTTGAGCCCGTGATGGCCGACCTTGTCGACGTGCCCTTTTTCAATGCCGCGCGCACGACGTGGGGCGGCTTGCACGCATCGACGGCCGGGCCGCTCGACGTTACCTATGCGTCGCATGCGTTGTCCGTGCCGACGGCCGGCGAACGCGACGACCCCGTGGCGCGCTTCGGTGCGTGCGTGGCTTACCGCGTGCTGTGCGACGCGGCGCGCGGGGCGGTCGAACGCGCGTACGCATCGAGATTCGATTACGGCCTTGCGTCGGCGTTGCCCGTAACGGGCGAGCTGGCCGCGGTCAAACGGCGTCCCGTCGATCTTGCCGCCGCCGAGCCGTTCGTGCTTGCGCAAGCCGAGCGCGGCGCGCGTGGCGGCGCGATCGTCGGCAGCCTGCAGGCGTCGCTGACGCGCGCCGAATTGCCGGCCGGCGTTGCCGCGCAGATCACCCGCATGCTCGCCGGTCGCGTCGACCTGAAACAGCGCGGCGCACTCGGCGACACCTTCCGCGTGGCCTACGAACCGGACGACAGTGCGACGCTGCCGGGTGGCGTGCGCGTGACGGCGCTCGAGCTTCGCTTGCGCGGCCAGCGCGTCGCGGCCGTGTGGTTTGCGGCCGAGGCGGGCTCGCCGGGCGCCTATTACGATCTCGACGGCATGCCGTTTGCCGGCTCGCGGTTTGCGATGCCGGTCAACGCCAAACGGATCAGCTCGCATTTCGGCGCGCGCGTGCATCCGGTCACCGGCGCGCGTCATGTGCATTCCGGCGTCGATCTCGCGGCACCGGCCGGGCGTGCGGTTCATGCATCGGAGCGCGGCGTCGTGACGTTCATCGGCACCGAGCCGCGCGGTTACGGCAAGTACGTGGTGATTCGTCACGATGGCGGCTATGCGTCGTACTACGCGCACCTGTCGGCATTCGAGCCGACCCTGCGAGCCGGCACGCGGGTCGCGCGCGGCCAGCGGGTCGGCGCGGTCGGCAGCACGGGCACGGCCACGGGGCCGCATCTGCACTTCGAGGTCCGGCGGCATGCCCGGCTCGTCGACCCGGTCGCGCTGGTACAGGCGGGCAAGGCAGCGAAGCTGAAGGGGGAGCGGCGCGTCGCGTTCAACCGCGTGGTGCTCGATGCGCGTACGCGCCTGGCGTCGGTCGAGTGGGTGCAGCCGGTGGCGATGTCGAAGCCTGCCGGGCCGCGTGCCGGGTGACGATTGGCGAGGTGCCGGTCGCGACGCGCGCCGTCGCGGCCGATCAGGGCAAACCGCTTACACGGCAGGTTCGACCGGCAGCCAGATTTCCAGCACGCCGGCGCCCGTCACCGGATCGTAGTCCGCGCTGTAGCGCTCGAATTCGGGCGCGTCGACCGCCTTGAATCCCGACTTCGGCAGCCAGCCGTTCCAGATGCTGTAGAACGTCTGGTGCAGCGTGGAGATATGCCCGACGTGTTCGAAGACCGCATACCGCTGCGGTTCGAGTTCGACCCAACGAAATGGTGCGGGCAACCGGTCACGGCTCGTAACTTCCACCCCCGCGATGTACTCGAAGCTGCCATCCGCATCCGGGTTGCAGCACACGCCATAGGTCACGTCGTCGACCTGGCCGGGAAGGGTACCGATGTATGGGATGAACGCTTGCCACAGCGCCGGAATGCCTTCGTTGGTTTCGAACGTGTAGCGGTCGCTCATGCCGGCGATCAGCCGCTTGCCGGCGGTTTCGAAACGTGACGGTACAACGTCGATGATCTTCAGTTCTTTCATGCGAAGCGGCTCCATAAGAGACAACCCGTCGAGCGTGCGCCGTGCCCGCACGTCTTCGGGCGTCATGCCGAAGAGGTCGCGGAAGGCGCGCGTGAACGCCTCATGGGAGCCATAGCCGGCATCGAGCGCCACCTGCAGGATGTCCGGCGCACCTTGTGCCAGTGCGTGCGCCGCACGCGTGAGCCGCCTCGACCGGACATAGCGCATCACCGGCCAGCCGGTGTTCATCGAGAACAGGCGCGACAAGCCGAAGCGCGTCATGTCGCAATGGGCGGAAATCCTGTCGAGCGTCAGTTCGCGGTCCAGTTTGGTTTCGATAAACCAGAGTGCTTGTCCTACCGGATTCATGGCTTTCCAATGAGCGTGTCGGGCGGACTATATGGTATCGGCGGCGGGGGCGTTTGATCGTTCTTGCGTGGCGTGGACGGGCAGGGGCAGCCACGCGGATCGCCACGCCGGGCGGCGTGGCGATGACGGGTTGCAGCGTGGCGCCGCTTAGCCCAGCGGCCAGTTCAGGATCGCGATCCCGTCGTTGTAGTCACCGTCCGTCCCATCTTCCGACCCGACCAGACCGAAGTAGGTCTTCTTGAAGATATCGACCTGGCGCGAGCCGATCTTCGACGGCTTGCCGTTCGCCGTCACGACCACGCGCACCTTCCCCTTGCCGGAGTTCACGATCTGCGTGTTCAGGTTCGCGTCCTGCGTGCCGGCGCCCTGGAACGTCGCGGCCGGTTTCGGGTTGTCGTCGACGAAGACCTCGATCGTCTGCTGTGCAGACGAATTGACCAGCGCGGTCACGCCGAACGCGATGTTCGGCGGCAGGTTGAAGACGCCGTCGCGTTCGCCCCCGCCGGACGTCGTGGTACCCGGCTGCGTGGGCTGCGGCTGCGGCGTCGCTTTCGAGAAGTAATTGACCACCGCACCGACGCCGAACTTTGCCGCGGCGCCGGGCAGCACGCCGGGCGCGCCGGCCCACGTCACCGTGCAGGCGACCACTTGCCCGGCCGCATCGGCCTTCACCTTGTTCTGCCAGCTGCCGACGTCGAAGCTGTACGGGATTGTCGCGATGTCGACGAACACATCGTATTGCGGCAACTTTTCCACGAGCTGCGCGGTCACGAACTGGCGCATCCGGTCGAGTACCGCCTGGTCGCCGTTCGCCTGGACGGCGGTGGCATCGTTGCCGGCGAGTTGCAGCAGGGCGTACAGATCGTCATGGGTAAACGGTTGTGACATGTCGTCCTCGTCTCGATGAAATGTTTCGCGTTGCGCGGCCGGCGAATGGATTTCGCCGTTGCCGCGCACGGAGTACAGCAGTGGAACTGCGACTGATTGCTCGAATGAATCGGTTCGCAATGTGTGGTTGGCCCCGTCGCCATTGCGGATTCGACAACGGCGCGCACACGTCGGCGCGCCGTGAGTCATCGTGTTCAGCCCAGCGGCCAGTTCAGGAACACGATGCCGTCGTTGTAGTCGTCGTCGGCGCCGTCTTCCGAGCCGACGATCCCGAAGTACGACTTCTTGAAGAGGTCGACCTGGCGCGAGCCGAGCCGCGACGGCTTGCCGTTCGCCATCACGATCACGCGCACGCGCCCCTTGCCGGAGTCGAGCACCTTGGTGCCGAGGTTCTGGTCTTGCACGCCGGCGCCCTTGAACGTGGCGACGGGCTTCGGGTTGTCGTCGACGTAGATGTCGATCGTCTGGTCGTTCGCCGCATTGGTGAGCGCGGTGACGCCGAACTTGATGTTCGGCGGCAGGTTGAACGTGCCGTCGCGCTCGCCGCCGCCGCCGATCGTGCCGCTACCCGTGCCGCCCGTGCTGCCCGTGTTGCCGCCCGCGCCGGTTTCGCCGCTTCCGCTGCCTTGCGACGACGACTGCGCGGCCGTGCCCCCGATCGCGGACAGGCTCGCGTACGAATCGATGTGCATTGCACTGCCGCGCACGCTTTTCCACTGCCCCTTCACGAACGTGACGCCGGTGCCGACGTCGATCGTCGCGACGAGCGTGAACGGCATGCGCCCGGTGGCTTCGGGCACCTTCGACGAATAGGTGAAGCAGCCGTCCGCGACGACACCCTTGTCGGTCGCGATCGCGAAGTAGATGCCGGGGAAGTTGTTGCCGGTCGCATAAGGCGTCGGCACGTTGAGGATGACCTGCAGTTTCCCGTCTCGAATCTCTGCCTTGGCGATGTCGATGTACAGGCCCGGGATGTCGACGTAAGTCTCCGATGTCGCCACGGGCGCGCTGACGATCGTAGCCGAAAGGAGGGGCATGGATGTCTCCGTTGGTAGGGCGGGTTTCGATGCAAAAGGTGAGGTGCCGCTGAAGGCGGCGCGCAATCGCCGGCCGGCCCGGAGGCGGCCGGCGGAGGTGAGCTGTCAGATGCGCGTCAGACGCGCGTCAGGTCAGCCGATCGGCCACTGGAGCACGACGATGCCGTCGTTGTAGTCACTGTCGTGGCCGTCTTCCGACACGACGATCCCGAAGTTGACCGTGTACGGCGAGCCGTCCGATTTCTTGCCGTTGATCGGCGCGAGGCGCGCGTCGGTGGCCGACGGCTTGCCGTTGACCGACACTTCGAAGCGGATCTTGCCGTTGCCGGAATTCAGCGTCGCTTCACGCGTGCCGTCGCGCGTCGTCAGCTTGTGATACGCGGCGGGTTCCTTGCTGTCGCCGATGAACAGCTTGATGTGTTGCTGCTCGGCGGCATTCGCGAAGAAAATCGCGCGGAAATCGGTATTCGGCGGAATCGAAAACTCGCCGGCGCGATTGGATGACGTTTGAGAATCGGCCATGCTTTCCTCCTGAGGGATGATGGGTAAGGCTTAAAGCCGTGTCGCGCAAACGTTTGCTGTTTGAAATGCGACGTACCGAGCATGCCGAAAAATAAATAAAAAAATATTCGCCGGGGAATCGCTATTGTTCAGTAAATCGAAAATGGAGGTTAATCGATTGAGTGAAATGTATTTAATGGATCCTATTTCGATATATTCAGGAAACTATATCGGCGTGTGTATCGATTTTCTGAATGATGCTCGGTTGCGCAGGCGAGGCAGCGGAGGCGGCGGGAAGCAATCGGGCTTCGGCGCGGACGCTCGGCGTTCGCATATGGCAGCGTTGGTTTCAACATCAGCATCTCAGTCGTGGCCGCGCCCACCGGCCACCACCGAACGCCCACACCGAAACCCGATTGATTGCAACAGGAGGGGGTGCGGCAACCGGCGAAGTACGTAGACCAACTCACTCCGAACGTGAACAGGGGCCTCACCGGCGCCGCACCCATGAAGGATATCGACGGCGCGGTGCGCCGCCTATCGGACAGGACTGATTCTGAGCGGTCAAATTCCGCGCCATTTGCACTCGGCCCGTTGACAGCCCCCATCCCCCTGTGATCTGATTTCGGCCATGCAAGCCGCCCAGCCCCTCTTCTCGCTACGACTACTAGCCCGTTTCTCCGGGCTGGGTCTGCGGCTGCGCGCTTTCCATCTGCTTCGTTCCTGAAGCGCCAGATTTCCCCCGCATCACCGACCTGGCCCCGGTTGTCGACCGGCGCCTGAGTTCGTCCTTCTTCCGAATCGCTCCGCTCCGTCCCGGTCGCTCAACCGCCAAGGCCGTCGTTCGCCGTACCGCTTTGCCGTTGTGCCGCTTGCTACCGTTTTGACCGCTGCGCGCGCAGCCGGCCGCCACGATCCATGGCGCGCCGCGGCTCACCCGACCCACCGACCGAGGACCGACCATCATGATGCTGAAGAACCCCGCGACGAAGTACCGACCGTTCACGCCCGTCAACCTGCCGAACCGCATATGGCCGACGCGCACGATCACGCAGGCGCCGATCTGGATGAGCACCGACCTGCGCGATGGCAACCAGTCGCTGTTCGAGCCGATGGACGCCGCGCGGAAGATGCGGATGTTCAAGATGCTGGTCGCGATCGGTTTCAAGGAGATCGAGGTTGCGTTTCCGTCGGCGTCCGAGACCGACTTCAACTTCGTGCGCGAGCTGATCGAAGGCGGCCACATTCCCGATGACGTGACGATCGAGGTGCTCACACAGGCGCGCGACGACCTGATCGAGCGCACCTTCGACTCGCTGCGCGGCGCGAAGCGCGCGATCGTGCACCTGTACAACGCAACCGCGCCGGAATTCCGCAAGATCGTGTTCGGCCTCGACCGCGACGGCGTGAAGACCCTCGCGGTGAACGCCGCGCGCACGATCAAGCGCTTCGCCGACGCCGCGACCGACACGCATTTCACGCTGCAATACAGCCCGGAAACCTTCACGGCGACCGAGCTCGATTTCGCGAAGGAAGTGTGCGACGCCGTGTTCGACGTGTGGCAGCCGACGCCGGAGCACAAGGCGATCGTGAACCTGCCGGCCACCGTCGAAGTCGGCACGCCGAACTTCTACGCGGACCAGATCGAATGGATGCACCGCAACCTCGCGCGCCGCGATGCGCTGATCGTGTCCGTGCATCCGCACAACGACCGCGGCACCGCGGTCGCGGCGGCCGAGCTCGCGGTGATGGCCGGCGCGGACCGGATCGAGGGCTGCCTGTTCGGCAACGGCGAGCGCACCGGTAACGTCGATCTCGTCACGCTCGCGCTGAACCTGTACTCGCAGGGTGTCGATCCGGGCCTCGATTTCTCGCAAATCAACGAAGTCGCGCGCACGGCCGAGGAATGCACGCAGTTGCCGATCCATCCGCGCCATCCGTATGTTGGCGACCTGGTGTTCACCGCGTTCTCCGGCTCGCACCAGGACGCGATCAAGAAGGGCTTCGCGGTGCAGCGCCCCGATGCCGTGTGGGAAATGCCGTACCTGCCGATCGATCCGAGCGATGTCGGCCGCACGTACGACTCGATCATTCGCGTGAACAGCCAGTCGGGCAAGGGCGGTATCGCGTACCTGCTCGAACAGAGCTATGGCGTCGCGCTGCCGCGCCGCCTGCAGGTCGACTTCAGCGCGGCCGTGCAGCGCCTGACCGACGACAGCGGGCTCGAGGTGACGAGCGCGCAGATCTGGTCGCTGTTCCAGCAGGAATATGTCGAAGGCGATGCGCCGCTGCGTTATGTCGGCCATGAGCTGACCGAGCGCGACGGCCGCGAGACGATCGTGCTGACTGCCGACGTGCACGGCGAGCGTCGCGTGTTGCGTGGCGAAGGCAACGGCCCGCTCGATGCGCTGATGCATGCGTTGCGTACGCCGCTGCGGATCCAGCACTACGAGGAGCGCGCGTTGTCGCAAGGCGCCGATGCGAAGGCGATCGCGATCGCGGAACTGGCCGGCACGGGCGTGCGCGGCAGCGCGTTCGGCGTCGGCATCGACGCGAACCTGACGACCGCGTCGATCCGTGCGGTGATCAGCGGGATCAACCGCGCGTATGCGCGCGCGGACGAAGCGGTGCAGGCGACGTTTTTTGGGGGGCAGCCGGCGGTGAAGGCGGTTGCGTAACAAGGGCGCTGGCGGCCGCGCTGGGGGTGTCCGGCGCGGCCGTGTATCGGGTGTCGATGTCGTCTCGGCACTGCTACGCGGTGCGCCACGTCTCAAGCCGGGTGTCGATCGTGGCGGCCGGATTTGCACGACGGTGTGATTGGGGACTCAACGCGATTTGATGTCCCGATCAATCGATCAAAGCGTTGTTTGCTGCATGGGCGTTTGCCGGGAAGCGATGCCCTTCCTCGTCACGTGAAGGCCCGATGACACTATGCTCCGGCGACAGGGCGCAGATGTCCGAATAGGGCAGGTTCCAGATAGTGAGCCTGACATACCCGACAGGCGACGAATGCCTGCAATGGGCGTATCGTTCCGTCGGATCGGGCAGGCACCGTTCCGCCGCACGATATCGTGCGAACCGTTCGCACACTGATGCCGGCGCGTGTCGCCGGCATGTCGTTTGGGGCAGCCGCGAACGTTGGGGTCGAAGTACCCCGTGCGTCAGCCCGCCCGTGCTCCGAAGTCCTTGTCCATTCAACCGGCCCGCTGCAGGGCCCCTCACGAGGAAAGCGTCATGACGAAACCTGACTCCCTGAAAGGCGACATCAAGGGCCAGGCCCAGGTTGCGGACCGCCACGACCTTGAGCGGCCGGATGGTGACAGCGCACTGTGGGCGCGCAGCCTGACGACGCAGCGCGTGGCCGACCTGTTCCGGACCTTGCCGGGCCTGCCGGGTCACTGGATGCAGTTGCAGATGCAGGTCAACGCCGGGAATCGCCATTTCTGCGGCGGCCAGACCGGCCATCAAACCACCGAAGAGGGCAAGGTGCTGATTCGCTGGATCGCCGATGCCGTGATCAAGGCGGCCGAGCGGGCCCCGTTCGATTTCAACTTGCAGCAACTGCGTTTTACCGCCGACATGGGCTGGCTCAAGCTGCATCGCGTGGGTGGGCGCGTGCTGGTGTTGTCGCGGCCCTGAGCGAATCGGCGCGAGGCACTCGACATTGGCGCGGGCCAGCCGGAAGGTCGACGAAGTGCTCGGACCGGTCTGATAGTGAAGCGACGGGCGCTCTGCAACAATGGACGCCCGATACCCTGGCGAGGCGGCGCACATCGGCCGGCCCCCGCCGTTCGCTCACCCCTACCGTCGAATCGCCGATGCCCACGCTCCGGATTTCATCGCTGCTCATCGCCACCGCGCTCGCTTGCGCGGCATCTGCATCCCAGGCGGCCACCACTGATCGGCCTCGCTGGCTCACCGCTTCGCAACAGAAGCCGCGCATCGGCGTACAGGTAAAGATCCAGTCATTCACGGCGGACGATGCCAGGCGGATCCGCCAGACCGGATTCGATTTCGTGCGCTTCGGCGTGTGGACCGATCGCCTGGACCGCGACGACTACCGTCGCCAGGTCGACGAGGCATTCACGGCGGCGCGGTCGGCCCATCTGCCGGTGTTGCTCACCGTCCGCGCGCTTGCGCCGTTCGGGCAAGGGGGAGCGAAAGGCGCAGGCAACGACCAGACGGCGATGCTCGCGGCTGCCGGCGCACGGCTTGCCGACACGGTCGCGCAGTTGGCCGCGCGATATGAGCGCGAACTCGTGGCCGTCGAAGTATGGAACGAACCCGACCTGAGCCGTTACTGGCCCACCGGCGACGTGACGCGCACGTTCCCGCCATTCGCGGACGGGCTGTGCCGACGGCTCGCCGAACATCGACCTGCCACGCCGGTCGTCGGCTTCGGGTTTGCGCGGCCGCCGTCGCCCGGCAGCGTGCCAGTTCGCTTGCTGGCGGGCATGCGCGCGCCGGTGTCGGGCTGCCTCGCCGCCGTGTCGTACCACGCATACGGGATGACGCCCGCGCAGATCCGCGCGGCCGCGCACGATATCGACGTGCGCTACGGCGTACCCGCGATCGTCACCGAAGACGGCGCAGCGTCGATGAACACCGATGGCGAGCCGCGCCAGGCGCAGCGCTTGCGCACGCTGCTCGACGCTCGCGGCGAACTCGATACGCCGCTGATTTCGGTCTACGAATGGGCCGACACTCCAAACGCGAGCGATGCCGCGCAGCGCAGCTACGGGCTCGTGCATGCGGACCGGTCGCCGAAGCCCGCGCTCGATGCCGTGCGGGAATCGCTGGGCGCGACGCCGTCTGCGCGGTAATCACGCCGGCTCGCGTCGCACGCGAATCGACCACAGCACGATCGCGAACGGCGCGATGCTCGACAGGTGCCGCAGGTAGCTGCCGAGATCGGGCTCGAACAGCATCGACACGGCGACATGGCCCAGCAGCAGGCACGCAAGCAGCTCGCCGTGGCGGCCGAACGCGGTGGCGCGGTCGTGCGCGGTCGGCACCGGCACGCGTTGCCACGTGGCGCCGAGAAACAGCGCGATCAGTGCCTGCATCGCGAATCCCTTCGGATCGAACGAGAACAGCACCGGCAGGTTGAGGCGGACGAGCGAGTACGCGTAGTTGCCGACGAAATGAACGAACGAATCGGGCGGGAACGGGTTGTAGAAGCTCGTGCGCGCGCCGAACGGCGACGCATAGACGAGGTAGTCGACAGCGAGGTCGCGCGGCTGCTGAAGCAGCATGTAAACGGCGTTCGGCAACGCAACCAGCACGGCGACGGCCAGCAGCGCACCGGCGATGCGCGGAAGTGCGGATGCCCGGCGAAACGCCCAGGCCGCCAGCGCGATCGCGAGGATCAGCGCGAAGTAGCTGCGGATCGTCGCCGCGTAGCCGAGATAAAGCGCCCCGGCGATCAGCATCGGCGTGACCGTGCCGCGCAGGCGCACGACCGCGAGCACCGCGATCGACATCGCGACGACGAGCGTGTCCTTGCTCGCGACGAACAGGTTGAAGAACAGGCACGGTGCGATCAGCGCGAGATACGCGGCCGCTTCGCCGAGCCGCCGGGCGTTTCGCAACGCGATTGCGATCGTCGCAATGCCGAGCGCGACGACGAACACGGCGGTGCCGGCGTTACCGAGCGCCTGATAGAGCTTGCCGACTGCATCGAACGACGAGCCGTCGTAGGTCGAGCCGCCGCCGATCTGCGTCTGGATCTTGTCCGCGTCGCGGAAGATGAATTCCGGCAGCAGTGCACGCGCGTTGGCATACACGCCGACATACAGCAGCGCGACGAGTGCGGCGACGGTATCGCGCAAGCCGCGGCTCAGCAGCGGGCCGCTGGCGATCACGTTACGCAGCACGGCCGGCTCCCGCTCGCCGGCCGCGTACGGCAGGCAGCCGCGACGTGACGATCCACGCGAGCCACGCCAGTACCGCGATGCTCGCGACGAGATGGGCGACCGCCGCGCCGAGCGCGCGCTGGTCGTGCACGAGCGCGATCGACATCGGCACGCACGCGATGGTCAGCACGACCAGGATGCCGGCGACCAGGCGCCCCGCACGCAACGCGACGGCTGCCGCCCACAGCACGTCGGCGGCGGCGCGCAGGACGAACGACAGCAGCAGGATCGTGAGGACGGCGACCGACGGTCCCTCGTCGCCCGCATGCGCGAGCCCGAAGATCCACGGATGCAGCGCGGCGATCGCAAGTGCGGCGGCGCCGGTCAGCGCGAGCGACGCGCGGAGTGCGTGCGCGAGTTCCGCGCGGAAGGCCGACGCGACGTCGGACGGGCAGACGAGCACGCGGACGAAGCGCGGGGCCGCCACGGCCGCGATGGTCGCGGACGCGATCGTCTGGATCGCATTCGCGATCGACCAGACGAATACGTACCGGCCGAGTTCGTTCGCGTCGAGCAGCGCGGACGCGACGAAGCGCTCCAGATATTGCAGCACCGACAGCAACAGCAACGCGACGAAGAACGGTGCGCCGTCGCGCCAGACCGTCGCGAGGCGCACGCGTGTGGCCGACAGCGCGGGCATCGCCGGCAACTGGCGTGCCGCGCGCGCGATCAGGATCCAGCCGAGCGCGACGACGCCGACATCCGCCGCGAGCCAGATCGCGAACAGCCCGTCGATCGAATCGATCGCGCGAGCCGTGAGCGCGGCGATCGCGACGCCGGCCCATGCGCCCGTGCGGACGAACAGCAGCCATGACGCGGCACGGGCACGATGCAGCGAGAACAGCCACGTGTTGACTTCGAGCGCCGCGTGCTCCGCGCAGGCGACGAATGCGACGAGCATGAGCGGCGTGTCGGCGAGCAGGCCGATCTGCGCCTGGCCGATGCGCCCGCTGCCCGGCAGCGCGGCCGCGCCGCACAGCAACAGATAGGCGCCCGCATACAGCACGGACAGCCGCACGCAGGTGCGAATCGCGTCGCGCGGGTCGGGGCCGGCCAGCCGCCGGTTGATTTCCGTGCTGAAGCCGAGGCCGAGCACCTTCGACGCGACGACCGACACCGCGAGTGCGAACCCATAAACGGCTACCGCGTCGAAGCCGAGCGTGCGCGCAACCACGATCGTGAGCACGAACTTCAGGCCGAGCGCACCGACGCGCAACATCAGGCGGGACATCGCGGCGTTCATCGCGCGACTCCGCCGTCGACGGCGACCCGGAGCGTGTCGACGATCTTCTCGCGTGCCTGTCCGAGCCGCGCGAGCCCGGTTTCGGCCTGGATCCAGAAGCGGCTCAGCGCGTGGGGCGCGAACAGCGTGTCGCACACGGCATGCGCATCGAAGTCGGCCGCGTTCGCGACCCAGCGGTCGAGCCCGAGATCGGCGTAGGCGCCGAATCCCTTGCGCTCGTAACTCAGGTGATAGGCGGGCACGCCGTGCAGGATCGCTTCGAGTGCGCCGTGCAGGCGCACGGACACGACCGCGTCGGGTTGATCGGCGGCGAGCACGTCCTTCAGCGAACGTGCAGCGTCGAAGCCGCGTTCGCGGTAGTACGCGGCATCGTCGTTGCCGCGCCCGGTGCTTTGCACCGCGAACGTGACGCGGCAGAACGCGCTCAGGCGCTCGATCATCGCGTCGGTCTGCGCGTGATAGCGCGCGCACTGCGCGTTGCTCCACGCGGGCGGGCGGCGCAACACGAGCGCGACGTGCGCGGGTGTCGACGCGGCCGATTCCGCGCGATGCCGCAGGCCCGACGCTTGACGCCCGAACGCGAGTACCGCGAGATCGGGGGCGCGTCGTGTGTTGGCGTTGGCGGCGAGGAAACCGGCAGACCGGTCGTCGCGCACGAACACCGCATCGAGGCCCGCGAGCAGCGAGGTCAGGTGACGGGCGAGCAGCGCGTTGCCGGCCGCAGGCCCGATGCTTTGCGGCAGATAGACGGCCGGCTTGCGCGCCGCGCGGGCTGCGCGCATCTGGACGAGATGCCCGGCTTCGAGCTTGAGCGCTTCGACGGCATTGCGCGCGCGCAGGTAGCCGCCGCCGACGCCGACGATCAGGTCGACGTCGCGCAGCAGGCCGCGCAGGCCCGCGAGTGCCGGATTCGCGCTGACGGGCAACGCCGTGGCGAGTGCGCCGATCAGGCGCCCGGTGCCGGCGGCGGCGAGGACCGGCGCCGGCCGCACCTCGGGATGTGCGGGGAACGAAGCCGGATCGGCGGCGACCACCGACACCTGCGTATCGGGGCCGAACGCATCGCGAAGCAGCGCGACGGACAGCTCGACGAGCAAGCCGTCGCCGGAGTTGCGCGCGCTGTAGGCGTGCAGCAGCGCGACGTGAACGGGGCGGTGGGTCATGCTTTTTCCTGGAGAAGATCGTGGTAGACGGCGAGCGTGCGATCGACCATCGCGTCCGCCGAGAAGTGCGCGCACGCGCGGGCGCACTGGTCGCGCATCTGCTGGTAGGCGGCCGGGTGCTCGACCAGCCGGCCGACCATCGTCGCGAACGCAGTGGGGTCGTCGCTGTTCGGCACGCTCAGGCCCGTGCGGTGCGCGGCGATCAGTTCGGTCGCGCCCGACACCTGCGTGGCGACCATCGGCACGTGCGCGGCGACGGCTTCGAGGCACACGTACGGAAAACCCTCGTAGCGGCTCGGCAGCGCAAGCAGGTCGAACGCGGAGAAGTAGCGGCGTGCTTCGTCGACGCGGCCCGCGATCCGCAGGTTCGCGGGCAGGTTGCGTGCTTCGTCGCCCGCCGCGCGGTCGAAGTCGCCGGACCCGATCGCGACGACCTGCACGCGCTTGCCGTAGCGCGCGTCCAGCAGGCGTGCGACGCGCACGAGGCGATCGACGCCCTTCTGATGATCGAAGCGTCCGACGAAGCCGACGACGAACGTGTCGTCGGCGAGCCCGAGTGCGATGCGCGCGGCCTGGGCGGCGAGCAGGCGCGGCGGCGTCACGCCGTTTTCGACGAGACGGATGCGCTCGCGTGCGATGCCGAGCGTGTGCAGGTGATCGGCTTCGTCCTGCGACACGGCGATCACCGCGTCGGAACACGCGTTACCGAGCACGCGCTCGATGCCGCCGTAGAACGCGCGTTTCGCGGGCGACAGGGTCGGATTCAGCGTATAGACCGCATGCGGCGTGTACACCTGCTTCCACGGGCCGCGACAGAGCCGCGCAAGCGCGCCGGCCTTCGAACTGTGGCTGTGCACGATGTCGGGGCGAATGTGGCGCAGCAGCCGGCGCAACGCGAGCACGCCGCGCAGGTCGTGGGCGCCGACGGCGCGCCGTAGCGGCAGCCGGTGGAATGTCGTGCACTGAGCGGCCGCGCCGGCCAGCATCGCGTCGTCGAAGCGTGCGCCGAGCGGTGCGATCAGGTGGATCTCGACGTTCGAGCGGGCGCGCAGCCCCGCGATCAGGTCGGTCAGGTGCACGGCGACGCCGCCGCCGGCCGCTTCGACGACGAGCGCGAGGCGCAGCGGTGCAACGGTGCGCGCCGAAGGCAGCGATCGGGCGGAGGAGGGGGAGCCCGTCGCGCGGTCGGCTTGCGACGGGACGAAGGCGATGTCGTTCATGCGGACCTCGTCAACAGGCGCTGGAGCGCGGACCGCAAGCGGGCGATGTGCGTGCACCGTGGCGTGTCGCACGTGTAGCGATACGCCTCGTAGCGATAGCCGCCGAATTTCGAGCCGAACGCCGATGCGCCCGAACGCGGATCGAGGCCGTTCAGCACCACGCCGAGCGTCGCGTCGGTCCGGTGAGGCAGCCGCTTCGCGGCTTCGACCAGCTCGCCGGCCCGGGTGGAACCGGCGCGCGCGACGAGCAGCGTCGCGTCCGCATGCGTGTCGAGCCAGGTCGCGTCGGTGGCCGCGAGCAGCGGCGCGGAATCGACGATCACGATGTCGTAGCGTTCGCGCAGCCGCGCAAGCAGTTCGCCGGCGCGCGCATGTTGCAGCAGCGCGGTCGGCGCGGCCGGCAGTTCGCCGGTCGGCAGGAAATCGAGGTTCGGCGCGACGCTGCGAGGCAGGGCGGCGTCGCTATTCGAGCGGCCGTCGAGCAGCTCGGCGAAGCCGGGCCCGCGTTCGAGGCCGAAATACTGGTGCAGGTAGCCCTTGCGCAGGTCGCCGTCGATCAGCAGTACGCGCCGGCCGCTCGCCGCATGCACCGCGGCGAGGTTGACCGACACGAACGACTTGCCGGTGCCCGGCGCCGGCCCGGTGACCAGCACGAGCGGACGCGCGACTTCCGCGAGCGAGAAATGCAGTGCGGTCTGCAGGCTGCGCAGCCCTTCGATCGCCGGCTCGTACGGATCGTCGTACGCGAGCACGTGCAGGCCGGCGGCGCGTCCATCGACCGCGCGCATCAGCGTGCGCTGGCGTGCGGCGGCGGGCAGCACGGCGCGCACCGGCAGCGACGTGTGCCGTTCGATCTCGTCGACGGCGTTCAGGCCGCCGTACAGGAATTCCCGCACGAACGCGGCAAGCAGGCCGAGCGCGAGACCGGCCAGCGCGGCCGCCGCGATCACGACCGGCCGGTTCGGCCGCACGGGGTCGGCAGGCGCGACGGCCGCGTCCACCACGCGTACGCTGGCCGTCCTGCCCGCCTGCACGAGTTCGAGCTGCTGGATGTTGTTCAGCAGCGCGGTGTACAGGTCGGTGTTGACCTTTACGTCGAGCTGCGCGCGCACTTCCTCGCTCTGCTGCGCGGGCAGGCGCGCGATGCGGGAATCGAGCGCGCCCTGCTGTTGCCTCAGCGTCGCGAGCTGCGCGTCGAGCGCGGCCATGTCGGGGTGAGTCGGCAGGAAGCGTCGCGACAGCGCGTCGCGTTTCTGCTGCAGTTCGAGCGCGCGTGTCTGCAGATCGGCGCCTTGCTGGAGTGCGACCTTGCCGGCCTCGGCGAGATCGACCGAACCCGTGCGGCTGCGCAGGCCCGCGTAGCGCGTCTCGGCGCGTTCGAGCTGCTGCTTGACGATCGGCAACTGCCCGTTCAGGAACGTCAGCGACTGCTCGGCCTCCGCGGATCGTCGCGCGATGTTCTGTTCGACATAGCGGCTCGCGATGGCATTGAGCGTCGCGCTGAGGTTGGCCGGATCGTCGCCGCGCAGCGACGCGACGAGCACGCCCGACTGCTTGACCTTCTCCTGCACGTCGAGCGCGGTGCGCAGCGTGTCGATCGTCTCGGCACGCGATTGCCGGATCAGCCGGAAGCGTGTGCCGGGCAACGCGTCGAAGCCGGCGATCTCGATCTGCAACGGGCCGTAGCGGGTCGCGAAGGTTTCCGCCGTGCCGACGGTGCCGATCGCGTCGGCCGTCATGTCGGCGCCGGTCAGGCGGTAGCGGGTCGCGTCGATGCGCACCACGTGGAACGTATCGCCCTCGGCGCGCGTCGGCACGTCGAAGCGGCTGACGTCGATCCGCTCCTGCCCCCACGCGTAGCCGCCGAAGCCGAGCAGGCCGGGCGGCAGGACGCCGTCGTTGAAGCGCGCGACGAATGCGCCGAGCACCGGCACGCGCGACGGCTTCGCGACGATGTAGCTGCGCAGGTCTTCCACCGCACGCGTGACGACGAGCCGCGACGACAGGATCTGCGCCTCCGCCGACGCGGGCGAGGCGACGTTGAAGAAAGACGCGGCGTCGCCGAGCAGGTTCTTCGATGCGGCGTCGGCCGCATCGTCGGTCTGGATCATCAGGTCGGCCTGGTAGGTCGGCGGCGCGACGAACGCGTACAGCGCACCGGCCGCGAGCGTGGCCGCGGCGATCGCGGTGACGGTCCAGCGCGCGTGGCGCAGCACGTCGAGCACGCGGATCAGGTCGATCTCGCGTTCGGGAGAGGCGGAAGTCGTCATGGCTGTGAGTCGTGGAAAGAGGCGGCGGCCTGCGGCCAGCGCGCGGCGAGTCGCGGCAGCCAGCTGCCGACGGCGAGATCGATCAGCGCCGCGCAGCGCACGAAGTCGTCGCGCGTGCCGCGATACGGATCGAAGATGTCGAAGCCGGGCGGCGTGCCGTCGGCAACACGCGCGAATTCGCCGAGGCGGAACACGCGGCCGCGCAGGAGCGGATGGCGCGCTTCGAGTGCGCGACGCTGCGCGTGATCCATCACGAAGATCAGGTCGGCCTGCGCGCTCATCGCGGTCGTCACGGGGCGGGCCGTGTGGCCGTCGAGGCTGAGGCCGCGCGCGCGGGCCATGTCGCGGGCCAGCGGGTCGGCCGGGCGGCCCGGCGGCGGCGCGAGGCCGGCCGACCCGACCCGTGCGCGCGGCAGCTTCGCCGCGAGCATCGCCGCGGCGAGCGGGCTGCGGCAGACGTTGCCTTCGCACACGACGAGCAGGCGGGGGAGCGGGGGCAAGGTCATTTCGCGGCGATCCCGGCGGCGACGCCCGTATTCACGCTCGGCAACAGCAGGCTCAGTACGCGGCTGAAGCGGACGAGCCCGTTGCCGTCGACGTAGACGATGTCCTTCGGCTCCAGCTCGAAGCGGTTCGCGAGCACCATCGCGACGGGCGAACGCGCGTCGAGATGGAACACGGTCGGCGCGTGGCCGTCCGCGCCGCGAATCACGAACATCTGCGCCGCGTCGGCCGTATTCGAGTTGATGCTGCCGGCCTGCAGCAGCGCGTCGCTGAGCGTGAGGCGGCCGTTGCGTTTCGGCAGCGCGAGTATCGGGCGGTTCACCTCGCCCATCACGTAGACGCCGTTGTCGTCGCGCGCGCCGACGCGCAGCAGGTCGCCGCCGCGCAGCACGATGCGCGACGGATCGCGGTGCTGCTCGATGAGGCGTGCGAGGTCGATGCGCACGGGCGTGCCGTCGCGCACGAGCGTCACGTCGCTCTGGTCGGCGGTCGGCGTGAAACCGCCCGCGCGTGCGATCGCATCGGCGAGCGTCATCGTCACGTCGTTGACGGGCTGTGCGCCCGGCGTGTGGACTTCGCCGTCGATGTACACCTGCTGCGAGCGGAACGACGCGACGCGCAGCGTGAGCTGCGGGTCGCGATAGATCGTGCCGAGCACGCGCTTCACGCGGGCCTGCGCATCGGCGGCCGTCAACCCGGCGACCTTCAGCGTGCCCGCGTACGGGAACGTCAGGTTGCCCCGATCGTCGACGACGAAGCCCGCGACGGGGTCCGCCGCGCGCGCCGGCGCCTGCGGCGCGGCGCCTTGCGCGGCGGCAAGCTCGGGGTGGTCCCAGACGGTGATCTGCAGCACGTCGCCGGGGCCGATCCGGTAGGCCGGCGCCTGCGGCGTAGCGGGCTGCTCGAGCGCCGCGACGGCGGCGTCGCGCGCCGCGCGTTGGTGTGCGATCAGCGCCGGGTCGATGGTGACGATCGGCGGCATCGTGGCGGCGGCAGGCGGCACGTGCGACGGGGCCGCCGTGCGGCCATCGGCGGCGATCCGGGTTGCAGCGGGCGCGACGACCGTCCGGGTAGCGGCCGCGGGCGTGCCGACGGGTTCGTCCGCGAGGCGGCCGGGATGCGGTGCGTTCATGTTCATGCCTGGCGCCAGCGCGCATCCGGACAGCCCCATGCTGGCCGTCAGGACGAGCGCGAGCGCACTGCGGCGGCGCGGGGCCGCCGATGCGATCGAAGTGTTCATGGGTTCCTTCCAGTCGTGCCGGGCCATCGCGAGGCGGCGGCACGCAGCGGGCCCGTCGAGGCGGGCCTGCGTCTTGGTCAATCGGGGAGCGGCGGCATCGCGCCGCCATCGCGAACGGCGTTGCCGTTCAGTACGCGTTGGGATGCACGATCCCTTTCAGCACCGTCGCGCCAATGATTCGAAGATCGAGCGCGAACGACCAGTTGCGCAGGTAGTACAGGTCGTACTCGACACGCGACTGCATGCTTTCGAGCTGCTCGGTCGCGCCGCGCAGGCCGTTGACCTGCGCCCAGCCCGTGATGCCGGGCTTGATCCGGTAGCGGTGGATGTAGCCGTCGACGAGCGTGCGGTATTGCGCGTCGTGTTCCACCGCATGCGGGCGCGGGCCGACCACCGACATGTCGCCGAACAGCACGTTGATGAACTGCGGCAATTCGTCGAGGCTCGTGCGGCGCAGGAACGCGCCGACTTTCGTCACGCGCGGGTCGTTGCGTTTCGCTTGCACGACCGTCCCGGGCGACGGCGCATGCACGCGCATCGTGCGGAACTTGTAGATGTCGAACGTGCGGCCGTCCGCGCCGCGCCGCTTCTGCGTGAACAGCACCGGTCCGGCCGAGGTCAGCCGGATCGCGACGGCGATCGCGAGCAGCAGCGGCATCAGCGTGATCAGCACGACGGTGGCGAACAGCCGGTCGAAGACCGCCTTCGCGGCCAGCGCGCCGCGCGACAGCGGCGGTGCGGCCAGCGAGATCGCCGGCTCGCCGAGGATCTCCTCGATACGGCTTCCGAACAGCGCATGCTTGCTGACGTCGGGCATCAGGCGCAGCTCGACGAAGTCGTGCCGGAATTCGTCGATCACGCGCGTGATCGTGGCGTCGTCGTCGAGCGGCAGCGCGATCCAGATCTCGTCGGCGTGCTCGCGGCGCACGGTTTCCACGAAGATGGCCAGGGCGGCGGGCGGCAGCGTGTCGCCGATCGTTTCGCATGCGCCGACGATCCGGTAGTGCGACGCGGCGTCGCCCAGTGCGTCGGTGAGTCGTGCGATGCGGGCGCTGTCGCCTACAACGGCCACGCGGGCGGGTGTCGCCGGCACGCGCAGGCTGCGCCGGCGCGCGATGCTCAACGCGATCCGGAACAGGACGAGCACGATCGCGACACCGACGGTCCAGTCGAAGAACCATGTCAGCAGCAGCATCGTCACGGTGGTCAGCGCGAGCAGCTTCACGAACACGAAGCCCTGCACGACGAGCCACAGCGCGAGCGTGCGCAGTGCGTAGCGCATTGCGGGATGCGGGCGGCCGTCGAGGCCGATGCCCGCGAGCCGCAGCAGGAACGCCGCGAGCAGTGCGCTGACGCCGACCAGCAGCGATTCGGTCCTGAGCGTGGCCAATGATCCGAGCGATCCTCGGTGCGTCGCGGCCGCGATCGCGACGATGACGGCGACGTCGACCGCGCACACGACGATTTCGTGGCGAGGCCCGTGTTCGGTCTTCATGCTGTCCGTTTTTCCTTGCCGTCGCGCACGCCCTCGGAGTGCGTACCGCGCATGGCTTCGTTCCACCTGCCGCGTGACAACGCGGCGCCGTGCCCGGCGCATAGCTGGGTGCTGTCGGGCAGTACGGCGAGTCTATGAGCGACGGCAGGGCGGAACCATCGGACGGAAAGCCAACCCCTGAACGAATTTTTTCGGACTGGTCCGGACCGGGTTCGGACTCTCGATCAACGATGTCAGGGATGGTTAAACGGCGTGCCGGTCGGGAAAAATTTCCTTCCGTGGCGCGCGCGTTGGCGGTGGCGAGTGGGGGGAGAACGAGCGTGGATTTGCGACCGGGATGTTTGCGCGGCCGCGGCGGGGTTCATGCAATCGGCTGGCTGACGGCGAGCTGCGCGCGCCGGGGGCTTCGTATCGTTGGCGGGCGAAGCGGCACCGGGCCGTCGGCCACGTCATTGGCGCGATTGGCGTCGTGGTCGGCGATTCGACCGGTCCGATTGCCGGACCAGTCGGAGGCTGAGTGGCGGCCGGTTACCTGCCGACGCGATTCCGAAGGTCCACCGTCACCTCGTCGAGCACCGGCCGCCAGTCTGCGAACATTCGCTGGCGATAAAGCGTCGCACTCGGATAGAACGGGCTGTCACGCCGGTCATGCTGCCAGACCCAATGCGGGTTCGCATCGAGCAGCACCCAGGTGGACTGGCCCAGCGCGCCGCTCAGGTGCGCGACCGACGTGCAGACGGTGATCACCAGATCGAGCGCGCCGACGAACGCGGCGGTGTCGTCGAGCGTCTTCCATTCGCGCGTCATGTCGATCACGTCGAACCCGGTCGCCTTCGCGGCTTCAACGTCATGCTGCGCGCCCGGTTGCAGCGAGTAGAACGCGACGTCCTTCTGCATGCCGGCAAACGCATCGGCGTAGCGCTCGAGCCCGACCCGGCGGAAGCGGTTGCGTTGATGGGTGAGGCTGCCTGTCCACGCGAGGCCGACCTTCAGCCGCGTCTCGCCGGATAGCGCGTGGCGCCATGCGTCGGTGGCTGCGGCATCCGCATGGAGGTAAGGCGCTGACATGAAGAGGGCATCCGTGTCGAGGCCGAGCATCCACGGAATACTCATCAGCGGCAGTTCGTAGTCGAAGTGGGGCAGGTGCTCGACGCGGGTATGAGTATCGAACACGTCGGCGTGATCGCCGAGGCTGCGTTCGATCAGGGCGCCCATCTGCGGAAACACATTCCACACGAGCCGCCCGCCTTCGCGATGCACGCGCTCCGCGAGCAGCGGCACGTAGCGGCTGAACTGCAACACGTCGCCGATGCCTTGTTCGCCCCAGACGAGCAGCGTCTTGCCGGCAAGCGACTCGCCGCCCCAGCGCGGCCGGGCAAACCCGGGCAGCGTGTCGCGCAGCTCCGCCGCGCCGTGCCAGCGCGCCTCGTAATCGTTCCATCCCGATGCGAAGTCGCCACGCGCGAGCCGCAGCAGCGACAGGTTGTGGCGGTGCGCCAGGTCCTTCGGATCGAGGGCGCAAGCACGTTGCGCGTACTGCTCGGCTTCGTCCCACCGTTGCGCTTCCTTGAGCACGGCGGTCGCATTGTTGGCCGCGAGCGGGCTGTCCGGCGCAAGCGTGACGGCACGCGTGGCTGCGCGCAGTGCGCCGTCCAGGTCGAAGCGATTGAGGCGCGTGATGACCGCGTTGGTCCACGCGTTTGCGTTGCCCGGATCGTCGTCGAGTGCGCCTTCGATGAAGGCGTGTTCCAGCTCGGGATCACCGCCCGATTGCCGGATCGCAAGCGCGAGATTGTTCTTCAGCGATGGCCATGCGGGCGCGAGCGCGAGCGTCTCGCGATACGGAACGATCGCTTCCGCGTGACGCCCGGCCATCTGAAGTGCATAACCGCAATTGAACGCCGCCGCCGGCGAAGCGGGATGCTGTTGCCAGTGCATGACGGCAAGCTCGGCAGCGCGGGAGAGATCGCCGCGCTCGATCAACGTTTGCGTGGCTGCGGCGACGGACTCGTCGAGCATGCCGGGCGCGGCCTGCGCTTCGACCGATACGGATTGCGTCGTATCGGCGAGGTCGGCCGGCAGTCGGGGAATGTCGGCGAGCGTGGGCATGTCGTGCGAGGTGATCTGCATGGGGGGGCTCTCCGGAAAGCCGTTCGTGCGTCGGGCGGCGAGCGGCTGCATCGTGAATCGGGAGGGCTGACAACACTTCGCGATGCGAAGCATGGCGCCGGATGGCATCGCGGGCTGTCGTTCCGGTTGAAGTGGAAGGCCCGGTGCCGTGATGCGCTCCACTTTATGCAGGTGCCATGGGCAAATGAATAGGACATGTCCTAAACGGTTGAGTTTGAAGATTGGAAACGTGCGTACCTCTTGCGTATGCCGACAGGAAGACCTGTTGGACGTGTCCTTGTAGGCCCGGTCTGATTCAGGCGTATCGCGGGGCCCATGTAAGACCTGTCCGATGGAGATCGGCGTTGTCTGCGTCTTTAATGCAAGACATTCGGGGCCGGGATGGCTGGCTTCGGCTTGATGAGGAGGTCGGACGATGATCGATGGGGTGACAGCGAACCCGCTTGCGTTGCCGGCGGGCGAAGTCGCATGAACACGGGCGCGTCTGCCGCGCGAGCGATCGAAGAAATTACGCGTATTAGGACCCGGCTGATTGTGCGGACGCTGATCGTTCTTCGACAATGCGCAGGTCGGGCGGCCGCATGGTATGTGCCCGACGCCTCGTATCCGAAGCATGTCTTCGTTCAATGCGCTGCCCGGCTTCGGGCAGCGTCTTTTTCCCGGCCGCATGCGCGCGCCGATCGACCCGATCGAGCGATGCGTGGCGCGCGGACACACGTGAATGCCTTGCGGCGGCCGGTGGGCTCGGCCGTTCATCGACCCTTCAGGTCGCAGGTTGGGAGAACGCTGCCTCATGCGAGCGCAGGGCATTCACCTCTGTCTGCGGGCGCCCGCTTCACGTTCCCGACACGCCGTCGCGTATTCGCGTGCGCGCGGCCATCCTGGCGCCGACCCGATCGGTCGCCTGCAGCGGCCACGCTGCTTTCCCTGTCGCCGCGATTGCGCGGCTTTTCCACTCCACAATGAAGGACACTTCATGAAGAAGCATCATCTTTCCATCGTATCCACCCTGATCGCACTCGCGTGTGCCGGCGGCATGCCAGCTGCGCGCGCCGCCGGCCCGAAACCCGATTCGTCATTGCCGCCGGGTGTCGAGGCGGTCGTGAACAACGTGCCGATTCCGCGTATCGACATCGACGAAGCGATCAAGACGTCCGGTCAGCCCGACACGCCGGCACTGCGCGCGCAGGTCAAGCAGAACCTGATCATCCAGAAGCTGATCGAGCAGGCTGCCGAGAAGGCGGACTACGGCGTCCGTCCGGAAGTGAACAAGGTCGTGATGCGTGCCCGCACGATCGCTTCGACGGATCTCTACCTGCACGAAATGGCCCGCCCGCAACCGGTGACCGACGCGCAGGTCAAGGCACGTTACGACCAGATCGTCGCGAGCGCCGCGCCGTTCCAGTACCGCGCGGAAGTGATCGCCGTGCGCAGCCCGGCAGAGGCGAACGAGATCGTCGCGGAACTGAAGAAGGGCACCGCGTTCGACGCACTCGCGAAGAAGTTCAACACGACGCCGAACGGCGGTATCGCCGAATGGGCCGACCTGCATACGCCGGTGGCGGAAGGGAACACGGCCGGCGTGCCGGTTCCGGTCGCACAGGCGATCACGACGCTGCAGCCGGGCACTATCTCGGCGCCGATTCGGGTGGGCGACGCCTTCGCGGTCGTGAAGCTCGACGAGAAGCGGAAGACCGTCGTGCCGACGTTCGACGCGGCGAAGAACGTGCTGCGCCAGCAGCTCGAAGCTCAGGCGGATCAGCGGGCGATGGCTGCGCTGGTCGAGAAGCTTGCTTCGCAGGCGACGATTCAGCAGTAAGTCGGTGGTGTGTGAAGGGCTGCCCGGGCTGTCTGGCGCTTTTGCGACGGACAGGCGGGCAGCCCGCTTTTTGTTTGTATCGGAATCGTTTCAGCGTATGGCTGAACAGTGCGTCAGGGGCGAACGTCGTGAGATTGCCGACGCGCGTTGACGCATCGCAGAATCAGCCTGGTCTGATTGGTTGTAACGATCGTTCACGCTAAATTGAACAGGTGTGGTATCGGAGGGGCTTCGGCGGCGACCGTTGGGCCCGGTCGCAGTCATGCTATCCATTGATGGCGCTACTCCTAACGCTGCCTTATGCGAGCGCCGAAGATATTCCGGTGCCACACACTTCCATTCTGAGGAGCGGTGGGCACCCTGGTACGACCGAGGGTGCGTCGCCTGAGTCGCATTGGCGGCGGCCGGAGCCGGCCACCGCACACACTACTTTCCATCTACTCCGACAACCGTCAGATCGAAACCGTGATACCCACCGGCCCCGTTTCCGTCGCGGGCCGCACCACGATTTCCACATGCTGGCCGAGCGATGCGAGCGTCACTATCAGCGTTTCCAGCGAAACGTTCCGAAGCCTGTCGCGCTGCTCCGGTGTAACCACCGGCCGGGTCATCTCGGCCAGCGCGGCAGCCTCATCCTCGCTCAGGCCACGCGACGCGATCAGCGCATTGAGCTTCAGCACGAGCGCGGACTTGGCCGCCAGTTCCCCGACGTCGTAAAGGTCGAAATCGGACGATACGTCGTCGGTGTGTTGCTTCGGGGCATCTTGGTTCATTGTGCTTCTCCTGCCATCACCGATTCCAGTTGCCGGCCCGTTGCGGGATCGTCGTCGGGGCGTTCGCGCCTTGCGCGATGATCGCTGCCCGCATCATCGATCGGGGTAATCACCAGCCGCTTGTGCGATACCTCGATCTGCAAGCGCTGCTCGGGATCGAAACCCGCTGCCTCGATCCACCGGCCGGACAATTTCGTCCACAGATACATGACAGGCGGCGCCATGTCGGTCAGCCTGATGTGCGGGACGAGGTGGCCAGATTGAGACGACGATTGCGGGGAGAAAAAACAATCGCGGAAATACGTCGGTGCGTTATGATTCGCGCCAGCCATGGTCAACTCCTCTGTTGAGTTGGTTGTGGTCAGCGGCCCGCAGGTGTTGTTGTCACCTGCGGGCCGCGCTCGTTTACGCAGCGAATTTCGATCGCCATTCCATTACATGCTTGGCAGGTCGAAATGACCGAACATTCGAAGCGAAAACGTGCAACCACTTTACCGAGATTGACTGCGGGCTGATATCGGTCTTGTACGGTTTTATCGACATTGGCCATTTGGCCGATGCCTTGCATCCTTGATGCTCAACGATTCTAGGGCTGTTGCGCCGGCGGACCGCTTCGTCACTTCATCGCCGATATGTCAGAAAACGTGTCGGCCGGGTGTTGCGACTCGCCTGGCGCACGTCGCTCGAGGATCTCTTTCGCGTCGCGCCGATAGCGCTCGAACTCACGCGCGAACGCTGCGGCGTCGCCCGCCAGCGCCAACGCTTCCATCGATGCGCAAAGACCGGATATCTCATCCTCGCCGATCATCGCGAACGCGCCGCGCATGCTGTGAATCTCCGTGCGGGCAGCCTTCAGGTCGCCATCCTGCAGCGCCCGCGCGATTGCGACATTCGACCGGTGCGCGGTGTCCGAAAGCACCTTGTGCAGATCATGAGGCAGCGGCCCGAGCCGGCGCGACGGTGGCGGAGCGTGCGGCGCCTGCGACGGCCCGGTGTGCTTCGTGATCGCCAGCTCGAGCGATTTCAACGACGTCGGCTTCGCGACGATTTCGTCGATCCCCGCTTCCCGCGCGAGGCGCAATTCATCCGGCTCGGCATGCGCGGTCACCGCGAGAATCGGCCTTGCGCGGCCTCGCTCACGCAGCACGCGCGCAAACGCGTAGCCGTCGAGTCCCGGCATGTTGAGATCGGTCATCACGAGCGCATAGTCGTGCCGGTCGACGAGGTCGAGCGCTTCGGCGACGCTCGACGCAACATCGGCCGGATAGCCTAGAACGTCGAGCTGATCGTGGATCAGCGAACGGTTCACCGGGTTGTCGTCGACGAACAGCACGCGGGCGTTCGGCGCGTCGGCCCCCGCGTCGGCACGCGCGGCGCCCGGCCGGTGATCGAGCGGCAGCGGCAGCGTAATGATGAACGTCGAGCCGACACCCGGCACACTGTCGACCGCAATGTTGCCGCCCATCGATTCGACGAGCTTGTGGCTCAGCGCAAGCCCGATGCCGGTGCCCCCGAAACGCCGCGCGATCGACCTGTCGGCCTGCGCGAACGGCTCGAATATGTGCGCGAGCTGGTCGGCCGTCATCCCGATCCCCGAATCGCTGACGCGGATCGTCACCGGCGTCGCATCGACCGCCGATGCCGATACCGACAGCGCGACCGTGCCGCGATCGGTGAACTTGATCGCGTTGCTGACCAGGTTCACGACGATCTGCCGCACACGCATCGGGTCGCCAACGTACGCATGCGCGACGGCCGGGTCGATATCCACGCGCAGCGCGACGCCCTTCGCGGCGGCCATCGGCTCGAACAGGTCGGCGAGGTCGCGCATCAGGTCGTCGATGCGGAAGCTGGTGGCTTCGAGCGTCATCCGGTCGGCCTCGATCTTCGTCATGTCGAGCACGTTGTTCAGCATGTCGAGCAGCATCCGCGCGGCCGACGTGACCGCATGCAGTCGGCGCTTCTGCCGGCTCGGGTCGGGCGCCTTGTCGAGCAGCTCGAGATTGCCGAGCATCGCGTTCAGTGGTGTGCGGATCTCGTGCGTGATCGTCGCGAGGAAGGTCGACTTTGCACGATTCGCGCTGCCGAGCGCGCGCTCGGCATCGGCGCGCGTCGTGATGTCGGAGAAGCTGCACAGCAGCGTGTCGCGGCCCTTGTAGCGCACGCGGACGAAGTTGATGAGAAGGTCGCGCGTGCGGCCATCGGTCAGCGTGACCGGCAGTTCGACGTCGAGCTGAAATGCGTCGCCGTCCTGGCGCTCGCGGTAGCGCGCCAGCAGGCGTTCATGCAGCGGCGGTGAGCCGGCCTCCTTCTCGTAGAGTTCCATCATCCGGTTGCGCAGCAGCACCTGGCGCGAGCCGAGCGAAATCAGGCCGATGCCGAACGGCGCGGTCGCGATGATCGCGCGGCTCATCTGCTCACTTTCGAACACGCGGCGCGAGCGGCGGAACAGCGGCGCGAACAGTTTCAGGTCGAACGTGATCACGAGCCCCCACAGCACGGCGAGCATCAGCGCGGTCGTGCCGAATTCGCGCAGCATCGCGGGCCAGATCGCATGGGCGATCATCCGCCACGAATACGCATAGACGATCGCGAAACCCGTATCGGAAACCCGGTCGCTGACCGTGAAGATGCCGTCCCGATAGTTCGCAGTGAGCCGGTCGAGGCCGTGCCGCCAGTCGCCATCGGCGAGTGCGTCACGCATCAGCGCAGCGCCGTCGGTCGCCGCGTCGGTGCGGTCCGCGCTCAGCAGGATGCGGCCGGTTTCGTCGACGAGCATGGCCACCGTGTCGTCGGGCGCGTGGTCCATCCGGTCGGCGATCACATCGACGTCGAGGTCGCTGACGAACGTCATCACGTGATCGAGGCCGTCGAATACCGGCTCGACGAGGCGAAACACTGTCTTGCCGGTAAGCGGATCGACCGCGGGCGGCTGCCATGCGATGTGGCGGGTGTTGCGCCAGTGGCGCGCGATCGCCGGATTGCGCCAGTCGACGACGTCGAATGCCAAACGATCGATCAACGCATGCGTGTCATGAACGCCCATGCGGGCAAGCAGGTCAGGGTACGGCGTGTTCGGCGGCGGCGTGATCGCGATCACGCGGTGATCGGGGCTGTACGCATAGCCGGTGATCGGGCGCCCGGTCTGGCGCTCGGCCGCCGCGATCGAGATCGTTTGGCGTTCCATCAACTGCACGTAGCGATCGAATTCGCCGTTGGCGGTGGCATCGGGCGTGGCCGCGACGAACACTTCGGTCGCGCCGCGCATCGGCGACAGCAGCACGTGCCCGTCGCGCCGCAGCGTATCGGACGATGCGCGCGCATGCGGAGGATGACCGTTCCACAGCAGCTCCGCATTGATCACCGCACGGCGCATCGACGCCTGCTTCGCATCGATTTCGAGTTGGACCAGCGCCTTGTGCGTCGTGAGCAGCTCGCGACGCTTCGAGATGTAGTCGCGCACCGAGCCGGTAAGCAGGATGCTCGCCGCGAACAGCATCACGAGCGACAGGAGCACGGTGCCGCCATACAGCGTGAAGCGCTGGTAGCGGTGCAGCAGGCCCAGATCGCGCGGCTCACCGCCGATCGAAGCGAACGGCGCGCCGGCATCCGCCTGGGACGCGAAGAGATGTCGAATGGGCATGGAGCGAATACCGTGAATCGATGCGCAAATCAGGAGCCGCGAACGGCGCGCGCGGCGCAGGCCGCGCGCAAGCCGGGACGTGGGGCGATATCCGTAAGCCGTGTGGTGAGGCAGGCGAATCGCGCTGCCGGCTCGGGGGAACGAGCGAATTATCGGGATAGTGGAGTCGCCCGTATGTAGGGCAATCCGAAACAGTCGAGGGCAATGACTAAGACCAGTCCTATTTGTTCGAGCACTTGCGCGATGCGTATATAAATCCCGCCGCGCGCGCATGTCAAATCAAATCGAAATTCGATCAAGAGAACGTAGCATCGGGGTGGTTTGGCACAGGCGATTGTCAAGCAACGTCAGGCTAGGACCGGTCCTACAAAATAAGTCGTCACACGTCCGGCCGTCTGATTAACCAAATGACAGCCGATCAATACATTGGCATCTGTGGACGAGGCTTGTCCTTTCTTCTTCTCTTTCTACAGAGGCTATCAACGTGAACAAGACTTATCGGACCGTCTGGAACGCGACGACGGGCACCTGGGCGGCAGCGCCCGAAACGGCGCGGATGCGCACGAAATCCAAATCGAGCTCGGCGATGAAGTCGTCGGTGTCGGCGGCGGTCGCGGTGATGGCCGGGGTTGGGGGCGGGGCGATGTCGGTCGATGCGATGGCGCAGGCTGCCAACGGTGGCGGGTCGTTGTCGCTTTGCGCTCCAGGAACGGGTGCGACCGGGACGACATTTGGCGGTGGTAATACCGTCGGCACACGGACAACGGCGGCATGCGGCACCGCGATCCCGAACTTCAGGCTCAGTGAAGGTCACGAGAGGTCGTTCCAGCTGTACAACAACAGTAACGTCAACGGCAGCGGCATCGGTCAGGCAAGCGCTGCGACCGAGGCAGGCATCAGCGGCACCGTTGATGGGCACCTCTTCTTGCTGGGCGGATCCGGCGTGCACCTCCGTGGGCCGGTGGATTTCGACAGCAACGCGAGCATGACGAACCACCGCATCACGAACCTGGCAGCGGGTAGCGCCGGGACGGATGCGGTTAACGTGAATCAGTTGAATGCGGCGGTTGCGGCTAGCAACAACCCATATGTGGCGATCAGCACCGGGGCATATGCTTCGGCGACGCCCGCTGTTGCGACTGCTGCCAACAGCGCGACTGCGGTGGGCGGGAATGCGCGCGCGACCGGCATTTCGGCGGTGGCGCTCGGCGGCAACACGGTAGCGAGCAACCAGAATGCGACCGCTATCGGCACGCTGTCGCAAGCAACAGGGTCGGAAAGCGTTGCGGTCGGCACGAGCGCACGGGCAACAGGCGCCAATTCATCTGCATTCGGGCAAGGTACCGTCGCGCAGGCGGCCGGTGCGACGGCAATCGGTTCGGGGGCCAACTCAGGCACGGCCAACTCCATTGCGATGGGACGCAACGCCGTGGTCAATGCCGGTGGGGTGACTGGCGCCAACTCGTCGATCGCGATCGGCAATGGCGCCGTGGCGGGCGGTACGGACACGATCGTCATCGGGACGAGCGCGTCGCATTCGGGATCGGGCGCGACGGTGGTGGGTGCGAATGCCAGCGCGGCAGGCGGTGGCGCGGGCGTCGCAGTGGGGAACAGAAGCTCGGCGTCCGGGAACGCTGCAGTCGCGCTTGGGCAGAGCTCGACGGCAAGCGGCCAGAATTCCGTTGCGTTGGGTACCGGTAGTACCGCGAGCGCAGCAAACACCGTTTCCGTCGGTTCGGGAATGGTGCAGCGACGCATCACCAATATGGCAGCCGGTACGGCTGCGACCGACGCGGTCAATGTAAGCCAACTGACGGGTGCGACGAACGCACTCGGCGGTGGCGCAGGCGTGGGTGCTAACGGGACCGTCACGCAGCCGACCTACACCGTCGCCGGCAGGAACTACAACAACGTGGGCGACGCACTCGATGCGATTGCCGCGAACGGTGGCGATCCGGACTCGGTGAAGTACGACGACGCAACGCATCGCGCCGTCACGCTGGGTAACGCCGGCACGCCGGTGGCGATCCGCAACGTGGCGGCGGGTGCGCTGTCGGCGACCAGCACGGATGCCGTGAACGGCTCGCAGCTGTTCGCGACGAACACGCGTGTGGGCGACCTCGAAGATTCGCTGAAGGACGGCGGCGTGATCGACCCGATCACGGGTGAGTCGCTGGCGGTCGTGTACGACGGCACGACGAAGGACAAGGTCACGCTGCAAGGCGCGGACGGCACGACGCTGTCGAACGTGAAGGCCGGTGTGGCCGACATGGACGCGGTGAACGTGTCGCAGCTGAAGGATTCGGGCCTGATCGGCGACGACGGCAAGTCGATCGCCGCGGTGACGTACGACCGTAACGCGGACGGCACGCCGAACTACGGCACGGTCACGCTCGGCAACGGCGCGGGCCCGACGCAAATCAAGAATGTCGCGGATGCAACGGACGATCACGATGCACTGAACCTCGGTCAACTGAAGGGTACGGGCCTCGTCGGCGACGACGGCTCGGGCAACCTGACGTCGCTGGCCGTGACGTACGACAGCGCTGCGAAGGACACCGTCACGCTGGCCGGCGCAGACGGCACGACGCTGTCGAACGTGAAGGCCGGTGTGGCCGACATGGACGCAGTGAACGTGTCGCAGCTGAAGGATTCGGGCCTGATTGGCGACGACGGCAAGTCGATCGCCGCGGTGACGTACGACCGTAACGCTGACGGTACGCCGAACTACGGCACGGTCACGCTGGGCAACGGCGTAGGTCCGACTCAACTGAAGAACGTTGCGGATGCAACGGACGATCACGATGCACTGAATCTCGGTCAGCTGAAGGGCACGGGCCTGGTCGGTGACGACGGCTCGGGCAACCTGACGTCGCTGGCCGTGACGTACGACAGCGCAACGAAGGACAAGGTCACGCTGGCAGGCGGCGCGGATGGCACGACGCTGTCGAACGTGAAGGCCGGTGTGGCCGACATGGACGCGGTGAACGTATCGCAGCTGAAGGACTCGGGCCTGATCGGCGACGACGGCAAGTCGATTGCCGCGGTGACGTACGACGATGCGACGAAGACCTCGGTGACGTTGGGCAACGCCGGTACGCCGGTGGGAATCCACAACGTGGCGGATGGCGTGCTGTCGGCCACGAGCAAGGACGCAGTGAACGGCTCGCAGCTGTTCGCGACGAACACGCGTGTGGGCGACCTCGAAGATTCGCTGAAGGATGGCGGCGTGATCGACCCGATCACGGGTGAATCGCTGGCGGTCGTGTACGACGGGACGACGAAGGACAAGGTCACGCTGGCCGGTGGCGCAGACGGCACGACGCTGTCGAACGTGAAGGCCGGTGTGGCCGACATGGACGCGGTGAACGTGTCGCAGCTGAAGGGCTCTGGCCTGATCGGCGACGACGGCAAGTCGATCGCCGCGGTGACGTACGACCGTAACGCGGACGGCACGCCGAACTACGGCACGGTCACGCTCGGCAACGGCGCGGGCCCGACGCAAATCAAGAACGTCGCGGCAGGTGTCGACGGTACGGACGCAGTCAACCTCAATCAGATGAACACGGGCCTGTCGGATCTGGAGGATCGCCTCAAGGGCGCCGACCTGCGTTTCGTGAAGGTCAACGCCGACCCGGTGACGGGCACGCCCGCGCTTGCGACGGGTGCGCTGGCGGTCGCCATCGGTTCCGGTGCGCAGGCCGCGGGTGCGAACTCGCTGGCGCTGGGCAGCGGCGCGCGTGTCTCCGGCGCGGGGTCGGTCGCGATCGGCTACAACTCGGTCGCGAACCAGAACAACGTCGTGTCGGTCGGCAGCGTCGGCAACGAGCGCCGGATCGTCAACGTCGCGGATGGCGACGTGTCGTTCCAGAGCACGGACGCGGTCAACGGCGGCCAGCTGTATGCCGCGATGAACGACCTGTCGACGTCGGTGAGCTCGAAGACGCAGCAGGCGATCGACAGCTTCTCGTCGGCGATCGACGAAAAGACGAAGGCCGCGATCGACGAGATGAATGCGCAGTCGATCAAGCCGATGGACGTCACTGATCCGCTGGTCGCGATCGAAGGCGTGCGTGGCGACAACCTGGCTTCGTTGAACGGTGCGGATCCGAGCACGGCAACGGCCGCGGCGATTGGTTCGTCGACGGTCGCGAGCGGCGCGAACGCGGTGGCGGTCGGCCTGCAGAGCGGCGCGCTTTCCGACAACTCGGTGGCGATCGGCAGCTTCGCGCAAACGGGCGCGGGCCAGCCGTACTCGGTCGCGATGGGTTCGAACGTGCAGACGAACGGCACGCAGGCCGTGGCGATGGGGGCGAACGCGCAGGCCAACGCGGACTACGCGACGGCGATCGGTAACAACGACGTGCAGGCAATCGGCACGGGTTCGGTCGCGGTCGGTAGCGGTGCGAACGTGCGTGCGGGCGCAACGAACTCGATCGCGATGGGCACCGGTGCGAACGTTGCACGCAACGTCCAGGGCGCGATGGCGCTCGGCTCCGGTGCGACCGCCACGACGAACGGCGGTATCGCGCTGGGCGACAACGCGCTGGCAAACCGGGCGAACGCGCTGTCGATCGGCCGTGCGGGTGCGGAACGCCAGATCATCAACGTGGCGGCCGGTACGCAAAACACCGACGCGGTCAACGTGGGCCAGCTGAAGGGCGTGACCAGTGCGCTCGGCGGCGGTGCCGGCGTGGGCGCGGACGGCAGCGTCACGCAGCCGACGTACAGCGTGGGCGGCAAGGACTACAACAACGTGGGCGATGCGCTCGGCGCGATCGCGGCGAGCGGTGGCGATCCGGACGCGGTGAAGTACGACGACGGCACGCATCAGGCGATCACGCTGGGCAACGCCGGTACGCCGGTGGCGATCCACAACGTGGCGGAAGGCGCGCTGACGGCAACGAGCACGGATGCAGTGAACGGCGCACAGTTGTTCGCGACGAACCAGAGCATCGGCGATCTTCGTGACTCGCTGAAGGATGGCGGCGTGATCGACCCGGTGACGGGCGAATCGCTGGCGGTCGTGTACGACGGCACGGCGAAGGACAAGGTCACGCTGAAGGGCGCGGACGGCACGACGCTGGCGAACGTGAAGGCCGGCGTGGCCGACATGGACGCAGTGAACGTGTCGCAGCTGAAGGATTCCGGCTTGATCGGCGACGACGGCAAGGCGATTGCCGCAGTGACGTACGACGATGCGACGAAGGGCGCGGTAACGCTCGGCGGCGCGGGCGCGACGACGCCTGTCGCACTGAAGAACGTTGCTGACGCGAAGGACGATCACGACGCACTGAACCTTGGCCAGCTGAAGGACGCAGGCCTGGTCGGCGACGACGGTTCGGGCAACCTGACGTCGATGGCGGTGACGTACGACGGCGCGGCGCGCGACAAGGTCACGCTGCAAGGCGCGGACGGCACGACGCTGGCGAACGTGAAGGCCGGTGTGGCCGACATGGATGCAGTGAACGTATCGCAGCTGAAGGGCTCGGGCCTGATCGGCGACGACGGCAAGTCGATCGCCGCAGTGACGTACGACCGTCTCGCGGACGGCACACCGAACTACGCTTCGGTGACGTTCGGCCACGGCGCCGGCCCGACGCAACTGAAGAACGTGGCAGCGGCTACGGACAATACGGACGCGGTCAACTTCGGCCAGATGAAGGACTACGTGGGCGATCACTTGGGCGACCCGGGCCTTCCGGGCAATCCGCTTGCAGTCGCCTATGACGACGCAACCAAGGGCCAGGTCACGCTGGCAGGCGGCGCGGACGGCACGACGATCACGAACGTGAAGGCGGGCGAAGTGAGCGCGACCAGCACGGACGCGATCAACGGTGCGCAGCTGCATGGCACGGCACAGAGCGTGGCCGATGCGCTGGGCGGCGGCTCGACCGTGAGCGCGGACGGCAAGGTGACGAACCCGACGTACTCGCTGGCTGATCCGACGGACGGTTCGACGAAGACCGACTACCACAACGTGGGTGATGCGCTCGCGAACCTGGACGGCCGTACGTCGACGAACACGGAAAACATCACCGTGATCAACAAGCAGCTGGGCGATTCGGGTCTGGTCGATCCGGTGACCGGTCAGTCGATCGCTGCAGTGACGTACGACCGCAACGCGGACGGCACGCCGAACCTCGGTTCGGTGACGCTGGGCGGCGCGGACGCGACGACGCCGGTGGCGTTGAAGAACGTTGCCGACGGTACGGATCGCCACGACGCGATCAACCTCGGCCAGTTGCAGGATGCTGGTCTGGTGGCGCCGGTCGATCCGTCGAACCCGGGTGCGGGCCTGAAGTCGCTGGCGGTGACGTATGACGGCGTCGACCAGGACAAGGCCACGCTGAAGGGCGCGGACGGCACGACGCTGTCGAACGTGAAGGCCGGTGTGGCCGACATGGACGCGGTGAACGTGTCGCAGCTGAAGGGCTCGGGCCTGATCGGCGACGACGGCAAGGCAATTGCCGCGGTGACGTACGACCGTAACGCGGATGGCACGCCGAACTACGGCCAGGTGACGCTGGGTCATGGCGAAGGTCCGACGCAGCTGAAGAACGTCGCGAACGCGACGGACGACGGCGACGCGCTGAACCTCGGCCAGCTGAAGGAAGCGGGCCTGGTCGGCGACGATGGTTCGGGCAACCTGACCTCGCTCGCCGTGACGTACGACAACGCGGCGAAGGATGCCATTACGCTGGGCAACGCCGGTACGCCGGTGGCGATCCACAACGTGGCGGACGGCGTGCTGTCGGCCACGAGCAAGGACGCGGTGAACGGTTCGCAGCTGTACGCGACGAACACACGCGTGGGTGACATCGAGAACTCGCTGAAGGATGGCGGCGTGATCGATCCGGTCACGGGCAAGTCGCTGGCGGTGGTGTACGACGGCGCGGCGAAGGACACCGTGACGATGGCGGGCGCGGCCGGCACGACGATCGCGAACGTGAAGGCCGGCGTGGCCGACATGGACGCGGTAAACGTTTCGCAGCTGAAGGGCTCTGGCCTGATAGGCGACGACGGCAAGTCGATCGCCGCGGTGACGTACGACCGCAATGCGGACGGCACGCCGAACCTCGGTTCGGTGACGCTGGGCGGCGCGGGCGCGACGACGCCGGTGGCGTTGAAGAACGTCGCGGACGGCGTGGATCGTCACGACGCGATCAACCTGGGTCAGCTTCAGGACGCAGGGCTGGTTGCGCCGGTCGATCCGACGAATCCAGGTGCGGGCCTGACGTCGACGGCAGTCACGTACGACAAGCACGCGGACGGTTCGGTCAATTTCGACCAGATCACGCTGAAGGGCGGCGCGGACGGCACGAAGCTGTCGAACGTGGCGGCGGGCGAAGTAAGCGCGACCAGCAAGGACGCGATCAACGGCGCACAGCTGCACGGCACGGCGCAAAGCGTGTCCGATTCGCTGGGCGGCGGCTCGACGGTGGATGCAGACGGCACGGTGACGAACCCGACGTATTCGCTGGCCGACCCGACGGACGGCTCGACGAAGACCGAGTACCACAACGTCGGTGACGCACTGGCGAACCTGGACGGCCGTACGTCGACGAACACGGAGAACATCACCGTGATCAACAAGCAGCTGGGCGACTCGGGTCTGGTCGATCCGGTGACGGGCCAGACGCTTGCGGCGGTGACGTACGACCGTAACGCGGACGGCACGCCGAACCGCGGCTCGGTGACGCTGGGCGGTGCAGACGCGACGACGCCGGTGGCATTGAAGAACGTCGCCGACGGCGTGGACGCAAACGACGCAGTGAACGTGGGCCAGTTGCAGGCCGCGGGTATCGTTGCGCCGGTCGATCCGGAGAACCCGGGCAAGGGCCTGAAGTCGCTGGCCGTGACGTACGACGGTGTCGACCAGGACAAGGTCACGCTGAAGGGCGCGGACGGCACGACGCTCACGAACGTGAAGGCAGGCGCGGTAACGGCCACCAGCACGGACGCGATCAACGGTTCGCAGTTGCACGGCACGGCGCAGAGCGTGGCCGATTCGCTGGGCGGCGGCTCGACTGTCGATGCTGAAGGCAAGGTGACGAACCCGACGTATTCGCTGGCCGACCCGACGGACGGTTCGACGAAGACCGAGTACCACAACGTGGGCGATGCGCTTGCGAACCTGGACGGCCGCACGTCGACGAACACGGAGAACATCACCGTGATCAACAAGCAACTTGCCGACACGGGTCTGGTCGATCCGGTGACGGGCCAGTCGCTTGCAGCGGTGACGTACGACCGTAACGCGGACGGCACGCCGAACCGCGGCTCGGTGACGCTGGGCGGCGCGGACGCGACGGCTCCGGTGGCGTTGAAGAACGTCGCGGACGGTACCGATCGTCACGACGCGATCAACCTCGGCCAGTTGCAGGATGCTGGCCTGGTCGCACCGGTCGATCCGACGAACCCGGCTACGGGCCTGACGTCGCTCGCCGTGACGTACGACAAGCACGCGGACGGCTCGGCGAACTTCGACCAGATCTCGCTGAAGGGCGAGAACGGCACGACGATCACGAACGTGAAGGCCGGCGCGGTGAGCGCGACCAGCACGGACGCGGTCAACGGCTCGCAGCTGTACGGTGCATCGCAGAGCGTCGCGAAGGCACTGGGCGGCGGCGCGACGGTCGACGCGAACGGCAACGTCACGAACCCGACGTACACGGTCAACAACGAGAAGTTCGACAACGTCGGCGATGCACTCGACAACATTTCGAGCAGCCTCGTCCACGGTTCGATCGGCCTCGTGCAGCAGGACGAGACGACGCGCGACATCACGGTCGCGAAGGACACGGACGGCACGACCGTGAACTTCGCCGGCACGGCGGGCGACCGCGTGCTGACCGGCGTGGGCGCGGGCGTGGTGAGCGCGACGAGCAACGACGCGATCAACGGTTCGCAGCTGCACGGTACGGCGCAGAGCGTGGCCGACACGATCGGCGGCGGCACGACGGTCGATGCGGACGGCAAGCTTGCGGACACGTCGATCGAAGTGAACGGCAGCAAGTACAAGACCGTGGCTGAAGCAGTGCAGGCCGCGGCCGCGTACGGCGCGACCGATTCGCTCGCGGTGCGTTACGACCTGAACGGCGACGGCACGCCGAACTACGGTTCGGTGACCCTCGGCGGAACGGGCGCGGCGCCGGTGCGACTGACGAACGTCGCGAACGGCACGACGCAGTACGACGCCGTGAACTTCGGCCAGTTGAGCGAACTGAGCGACCGGATCGGCGGCGTCGACGATCGTGTCGGCCGGCTCGAGCAGAACCCGGGCGGCGGCGGTGGCGGCGGCGGCGGTTCGGGCGGCAGCGACTACTTCGCCGGCACGGACGTCGGCACGGGCACGACCCCGGCCAACGCCGGCAACGGCGTCGGCAACACGGCGGCCGGTTCGGGCGCCGTGGTCGGCACGGGCGTGAACAACGGCACGGTGGTCGGTTCGAACGCGAACGTGTCGGCGAGCAACGGCACCGCGATCGGTTCGGGTTCGAAGAGCTCCGCCGAAGGCGCCACGGCGATCGGCAACAACGCCAACGCGTCGGGCAGCAAGTCGGCGGCGATCGGCGACGGTGCGAGCGCATCCGGTTCGAACTCGGTCGCGCTGGGTGCCGGTTCGATGGCCACGAGCGACAACACCGTGTCCGTCGGTTCGGCAACGCAGCAGCGCACGATCTCGAACCTCGCGGACGGTGTGAACGCATCGGACGCAGCGACGAAGGGGCAGATGGACCGCGCAATCGGCGGCGTGCAGGGGCAGGTCAACGAGCTGTCGCGTAACGCTTACTCGGGTATCGCCGCAGCCACCGCGCTGACGATGATTCCGGGCGTCGATCCGGGCAAGACGTTGTCGTTCGGTATCGGCGGCGCGACGTTCCAGGGCTACCAGGCCGTGGCGTTCGGCGGCGAGGCACGCATCACGCAGAACCTGAAGATGAAGGCCGGCGTGGGCCTGTCGAGCGGTGGCAACACCGTCGGCGTGGGCGCTTCGTATCAGTGGTAACGCGCAGGGCGGGGCGCAAGCCCTGCCCGTGCCGGCTCCGTTCCCTTTTCACTCATCCTATTTTTTGTCGTCCGCCTTCGGGCGGACGTTTTCCCATGAAAATTTCCACCTTGTTGTTGCGCGCCGCATCGATCGGCGCAATCGCGATGGCGCTCGGTGCGTGCACGACGCAATCGGGCCTCACCTACGACATTCGCGCGGTATCGATCCCGGGCAAGCCGGACAACGTGTTCCGCGTGAGCTGCGACGGCCTGCTGGGCAGCGCGAACGCCTGTGCCCGTGCAGCCGAAGAGTTCTGCCAGGGCAAGGGCTTCACGCCGCTCGAGATGATCGACCGCGTGTACAGCCGCGCGCCGATGAAGGACCCGCGCGAGATCACGTTCATGTGCGGCAAGCCGCAGCCGGCGCCCGTCGCGGCACCGGTCGCGCAGCCGCAACCGCAGCCGGCCCCCGCGCCGCAGCCGGTGCCGCAGCGCCAGGTGCTGCTGCAGGGCGACGCGAACTTCGCGCTCGACAGCGCCGTGCTGTCGCCGCAGGCACGCGGCCAGCTCGACCGCTTCATCGACATCAACCGCGGCATCGAATTCCGCCGCGTGACGGTGACCGGCTTCACCGATTCGACGGGCAGCAAGACGCACAACCTCGCGCTGTCGGCTTCGCGGGCGCGCAACGTGATGAACTACCTGAACAGCAACGGCCTGAAGGCACAGTCGTTCGTGTCGGAAGGCGCCGGCGCCGCCGATCCGGTTGCGACCAACGCAACGGCCGAAGGCCGCGCGCAGAACCGTCGCGTCGAGATCCGGATCGATGCGCGCTGATACCGTACGCTGATACGCCGAACGGCGGGCATCGCTGATGCACCCGCTTCCTCGGCACGGTAGAAGGACAAAGCCGCCCGCTCGCTACGAGCCGGCGGCTTTTTTGTGCGTTCGCACATCTCGGCTCAGAGCCGATGGCCCGATTCATGGATACCACCCCGGTTTCATGCGAAGATAGCGCCCAATTACGATCCACGACGCGCGCGAGCGCCGTCGCCGGCCGGTGCATGGCGGTTTCCGTCACGACGCCAGGCTGCGCAAATCTGGACGACTATGGGAAGCTATCTGATACGCGTGGTACTGGCCGACGACCATCCGGCGATGCTCGCCGGTGTCGAGCACGGGCTGTCGTCGGTGCCGACGATCCAGCTGACCGGCAAGGCCGGCAGCTCGACCGAACTGATCCGGCTGCTCGATGCCGGCGCGTGCGACGTCGTGGTGTCCGATTACGCGATGCCGGGCGGCGCGCACGGCGACGGCATCACGCTGTTCTCCTACCTGCAACGCAACTACCCGGCGGCCAAGCTGGTCGTGCTGACCATGCTCGACAACCCGGCGGTGATCGGCGCGCTCACGCGGCTCGGCATCACCTGCATCGTCAGCAAATCCGATACGGTCGATCACCTGATTCCGGCGATTCATGCGGCCGCGACGGGCGGCACGTACTACTCGCCGTCGGTCGAGAAGGTCGTGCGCACGCTTACGTCGCATTCGAGCGCACGGGCCGTCGATCAGAAGCGCGAGTTGAGCGCGCGCGAGATCGAGGTCGTGCGCCTGTATGCGTCGGGCATGACGGTGAACGAGATTGCGGAGAAGTTGAGCCGCAGCAAGAAGACCATCAGCACGCAGAAGGCGCGCGCGATGGAAAAGATCGGTGTGGAGAAGGACATCGACCTGCTGCGCTATGCGATCGAGAATGGGATCGTCGCCGCTGCCGGCAGCGAAGGGCGGGGTGGGGAAGGGGAAGCCGAGGGCGCACCGGGCGTCGACCCGGCCTGACCGGAGCGCATGGGCACGCCCCGCTGCCCGTCCGTGCGGCGAAGCGCCGCCGGCGCGGATCAACACATCGGCGTCACGCGGGTGCCGATGCTTTCATCTCAACGTTTCAGGTAGATCAGTCCGCTTCGCCGGCCGCCTGCGCCGACGCATACCCGTAATCGGTCACGAGCCCGCACGAGATCGCATAGCGAACCAGATCGACGTCGCGCTCGATGCCGAGCTTTTGCATCGCCGAACTCTTCTGCGTGCTGATCGTTTTTTTGCTGCGATTCAGTTTCTCGGCGATGTCGTTCACCGACAGTCCCGACGCAAAGAGCCGGATCACCTCGACCTCGCGCACCGACAGCGCCGGCGCCTTGCCGGTCACGCTGCCCGCATTGCGGAGGATCTTGTCCATCGACGGCGACAGATACCGGCCGCTCGTATAGGCCGCGTGGATCGCCATCGTCAGGTGGTTCGGCAAGTCCGACTTGCTGACGATGCACGCGATGCCGAGATTGATCAGCGCGCGCAGCGCGACCGCGTTTTCCATCATCGTCATCACGACGACCTTCAGGCCGGGATGGCGCTTCAGGGCGGCCGTGAACAGCGCGAGCCCGTCGCCGTATTCGCTGCCGGGCATTGCATAGTCGGACACGAGCACGTCGCACGGGTGGCTCGCGAGTGCGTCCATCAGTTCCGTCGAGTTGTGCGCGGTCGCGACGACCGTAATGGTGTTCGTCGCCGACAGTTCGTAGCGCGCGCCGATGACGATCGCCGGATGGTCGTCGGCGATCACGATGCGGATGGGGAAGGTTTTGTTCATGATGTTCTCACGCGTTGCGCGGTGCCAGGCGGCGCGCGTTCGGCGTCGTTGAGGCGGGTTGGAGTCGGCGCGGTTGGCGCCGTCGCGAGCGGTGAAACGGCTGGCCGGACGCGACGCCGTCGCGCCGACGGCCGGTGGCAACTCGCAGGAATCGCCACTGGCCGTCGGCCGAAAAGCGAGGGAATCGCTCCCCTCGCTTCGGGTCGATGCTCCGCTTGCGCGGAGCCGTCCGGTCAGAACTCGTAGCCGACTTGTGCACGGATGCCAGCATCGCCGACCGACGTCATCGACATCGCGCCGTTCACCAGCCAGTTGCCGTTGCGCGACCGGTAGGTGGCGCCGGCCGCGACGGCCGAGCCGCTTTTGAAGTTCGCGGCGCCAAGTGCGACCACCGTCTTGCCCGGGGCCGACGGCGTCATGTTCGGCATCGCCATCGCGGCCGCGATACCGGCGTATGCGTTCTTCGCGACGTCGTTGATCGCGCGGTTCGTGTCGTTGAGCCGTTGGTCGAACGCGTCCATCGCACGGTCGAGCTGGCCCTTCGTCGCCGCGTCGGACGCGTTCATGCCATCCGCGATGTTGACGAGCCGGCGGTTGCCCGCCTCGGTGCCGTCGCCGAACGAGACAGTGTTCGCCTCGGTAGCCACCGAGCCATGGCCGACCGCGACCGCGTTGCTGGCCGTGGCCGATGCGCCCTGGCCGAGTGCGGTGCTGTCTGCGCCCGACGCAACCGAGCCCTGGCCGACGGCCGAGCTGTTGTTGCCGGAGGCGACCGAACCCTGGCCGATGGCCGAACCGTTGTTGCCCGAAGCGACGGCACCCTGGCCGACGGCCGAGCTGTTCTCGCCCGATGCGACGGCACCGTCGCCGATGGCCGAGCTGTTCTTGCCCGATGCCACCGCGCCCTCGCCGACGACGGTCGAGCCTTCGCCCGTGCCGACGCCGCCGGTGCCGATGTTTTCCCGGACTGCACCGAGATTGCCGGACAGGTTGTCGACACGATCCGACAGGTTGCCGACCTGGCCGCTCAGTTCACCGAACCGCTGCGCGAACTGCTCCTGCAGATCGAAGAGCTGGCCGCCGTTCACGGCTTCCATGCCGCCACGTTCGATCGTGCCCGCCGCGACCTGCTTCAGCACCGTGCCGTTCGAGCCGGCAAAGGTGACGGAATCGAACGAGAGGCCGCTGTCGTACGTGACCGCGCCGACTTCCTTGCCGGCGTAGTCGATCAGGCCGGTTGCGCGGAGCTGCGAGACGGTGACGACATCGTCGTCGTCCACGCCGTTGGCGACACCGGACAGCGTGCGCAGGCTGCCGCCGGCGCCGGCGAAGTTCACCGTCGAGCCGCCGGTACCCGCGCCGACCGTGATCGCGCCGGTCGTCGGGTTCTGCTGGACGAGGCCGACGGCGCCGCTGCCGATCTGCTCGCTGAGCTTCTGGATGCCGCCTTCGTTGCCCGTGACGCGATCGTTGAGGTTGGTGACCACATCGCCGACCGAGTTGACGATCTTCGTACCGCCGCTGCCGTCGCCGACCGTGAAGGACGGTGCGGAGATCGAGCCGTCCGGGTTCACCGTCGAGCCGCCGCCGATCGCCGATGCGACGCTGTCCGCGACGCCGTGCAATTGCGCGCCATTCACGGCGTCAGTGCTGGCTGCCGACACGTCGCCTGCCGTGATGCCAGTGAGCTTGCGCGTGCCTGCCGTGCCGGTGAAGTTCACCGCGGCGCCGTCGGTGTTCGCGCCGACCGTGAGGTCGTCGCCCGCGTTGGCTTGCTGGACGAGGCCGACGGTACCGCTGCCGATCTGGTCGGCGAGCTTCGAGAGGGAGCCTTCGTTGGCGGTCGTGCGGCCGTCGAGATCCGTAATCGCACCTTCATTCGCGACCATGCGACCGTCGAGATTCGACACTGCACTGGCCACCGTGTGGGCCGTGGTCGTGCCGCCGCTGCCGTCGCCGACCGTGAAGCTCGGCGCCGAGATCGAGCCGTCGGGGTTGACCTTCGAATCACCACCGATGGCTGCCGCGACGCTGTCGGCGGCGCCGTGCAACTGCGCGCCGTTGATGGCGTCGGTGCTGGCCGTCGAGACGTCGCCGGCGGCGATACCCGTCAGCTTGCGTTCGCCTGCGGTGCCCTTGAAGTTCACGGCGGCACCGTCGGTGTTTGCACCGACCGTCAGGTCCGCGCCCGCGGCCGACTGCTGGACGAGGCCGACCGTGCCGCTGCCGACCTGATCGGCGAGCTTTGCGAGGGAGCCTTCGTTGGCGGTCGTGCGATCGTCGAGATTCGACACCGCGCCGGCCACCGTACCGACCGTGGTCGTGCCGCCGTTGCCGTCACCGACCGTGAAGGACGGCGCCGAGATCGAGCCGTCGGGGTTGACCTTCGAGTCGCCGCCGATGGCTGCCGCGACGCTTTCCGAGACGCCGTGCAACTGCGCGCCGTTGACGGCGTCGGTACTGGCCGTCGAGACGTCGCCAGCGGCGATGCCCGTCAGCTTGCGCTCGCCCGTCGTGCCCTTGAAGTTCACGGCGGCGCCGTCGGTGTTTGCACCGACGGTGAGATCCATACCCGCCGCCGCTTGCTGGACGAGGCCGATCGTGCCGCTCGACAGTCCGTTCAACTGATCGTTGATGTCGGCGATGTCGTCCGTGTGGGTCGCGATGGTGTCCTGCGCGGTCGACAGTGCGGTGTTCGTCGCGGCGAGCGTCGTGTTGGTCGTCGACAGACCGGCCTGGGTTGCATCGATCGCGGCGTTTGTCGTCGAGAGGCGGGCATTCAGTTGGCCGACGTTCACGGCGTCCGAATCCAGCGTGCCGGCGGCGATGCCCGACAACTGGCGATCGCCGGCCGTGCCCTTGAAGTTCACGGCGGCGCCGTCGGTGTTTGCGCCGACCGTGAGATCCGCGCCCGCAGCCGATTGCTTGACAAGGCCGATCGAGCCGCTCGACAGTTCGCCCAACTGCTTGTTGATGTCGGCGATCTCGCTCGTATGGCCCGCGATGGTGTTCTGCGCGGTCGACAAGGTCGTGCTGGCGGCCGACAGTGCGGTGTTCGTCGCGGCGAGCGTCGCGTTGGTGGTTGACAGTGCGGTGTTAGTCGCGGTCAGCGTAGCCGTGGTCGTCGAAAGATTTCTGTTCGTCGTGGACAGCGTGGAATTGGTGGTCGACAGGGTGGCATTCGTCGCCGCGATCGACGCATTCGTCGTCGAGAGGCCGGCATTCATCTGGCCGAAGTTCACGGCGTCGTTGGCTTGCGTGCCGTCCGCGACGTTGATGATCTGGCGCCGTGCGGCGGTCGTGCCAACCGATACGGCGTTGTTGCGGTCCGCCAGCGTGTTGGTGCCCAAAGCAATGCTGTTCGAGCCGGTAGCCGAGGCACCCGTGCCCAGCGCAACGCTACTGTCGGTGACGGCATTCGCACCGCGACCCAGGGCAGTGGACCACTGGCCTTGCGCATAGGCGCCCGTACCGACGGCCGTGCCGCTGTACACCGCGTAGCTGTAGGCGCCGAGCGCGGTGGCGAGCCCGCCGGTCGACATTGCGTGATCGCCGAACGCCACGCCGGCGTTTGCAGACGAGTTGTCGCCGACGGCGGTTCCGTACGTGGTGAGGTTGCCGGTGCATCCTGTCGGGAAGAACGGAGCAGGGGCAATATTGCAGCCGAACGCGGTGGCGCCGACAGTTGCATTGGTGCCAGCCGCATAGTTGGCCGCTTCCGCAGCAGGCGCGGTTAACGCAATGACCGCGGCCATGATCGTGGTCAATGCCGTGGCGTGCTTGCCGCCCTTCGTGCCGCCCTTGGCCAGTTCGGATGCGGCAGTCCAGGTGCCGGTGGCCACGTTGAAAATGCTGCGATAGGTCTTGTTCATATCCCTACTCCTAAGGTTTGTCAGGCTATGAATCCATGGTAGGGATTGGTCACGTCCGAATCCGTCGTCCATGGCTGATTCGAGATAGGGCTGTTGTAGGCCCAGTCCTACATGCGCACGGCGGCGCGTGTGAACGGGAAGAAGGGACGAGAGAGGGGGAGAAGAGAAGGCGCGGATGGCGGCTCTGCCATCCGCGTTCAGGCGATCGACGCAGTGCCTGCTGGATGAGGCGCTGCGTGCGTTCATTGAAGCGTGAATGCTCCGGAAAACCGAAGCGCTCCTTTGGAAAATCGAAAAGCCCGCTTCCGGCTCGGTAAAACGAAACCCCAAGCAACCGGAAAGCGGGCATGGCTAACGTGCCGTGAACGACCGACGGCTTACCAGTAAAAGCCGCCGCCGATCACGCCGCCCACCTCGCCACGGCTACTCGTGTTGACGGCAGCCTTCACCGTCCACTTGCCGTCGCGGGTCATGTACGACAGGCCCATGGCCGTACCGTACTCGCCGCCGTAGGTGCTGGCGCCCATCGCCATGAACGTGCGACCCGGCTGCGTCGACTGCGGCAGGCCGGCCACCGCCATCGCGGCCGCGACACCGCCCATCGCATCCTGACGTGCGCTGCTGACCGCGTTGTTCATCTGCTGCAGGTTGACCGCATCGGTCGGCGCGGTACCGGCCGCGACATTGGTGATCTGGCGTTCGTTGCCGGCCGAGCCGACCGACACCGCGTTGTCGCGATCGGCGACGGAACCCGCACCGAGCGCAACCGCGTTGTTGCCCGATGCGACCGAGCCCTGACCGACGGCCGAGCTGTTGTTGCCCGATGCGACCGAGCCGTTGCCGATGGCCGAGCTGTTGCTGCCCGATGCGACCGAACCCTGGCCGACGGCCGAGCTGTTGCTGCCCGATGCGACCGAACCCTGGCCGATGGCCGAACTGTTGTCGCCCGACGCGACCGAGCCCTGGCCGATAGCCGAACTGTTTTTGCCCGATGCGGACGAGCCCTGGCCGATGGCCGAGCTGTTGTCGCCCGATGCGACCGAGCCGTTGCCGACGGCCGAGCTGTTGTCGCCCGACGCAACCGAGCCGTTGCCGATGGCCGAGCTGTTACGGCCCGACGCATCCGCGCCTTCGCCGACGACGGTCGACCCTTCGCCCGTGCCGGGGCGGCCAGCGCTGGGATTTTCCTCGACGTCGCCGAGGCGGTCGGACAGATCGTCGAAGCGACCCGACAGATCGTCGACGCGGCCGCTCAAATCGCCGAATTTTTCCTGCAGCGCATAGAGCTGGCTACCGTTGACAGCGTCCTGACTTTTCTCGCTGATTTCGCCTGCCGCAACCCGGTGCAACACAGTGCCGTTGGAGCCAGCGAAGGTGACGGAATCGAAGGAGAGGCCGGTGTCGTAGGTGACGGCGCCGACTTCCTTGCCGGTGTAGTCGATCAGGCCGGTCGCGCGAAGCTGCGACATGGTCACGACATCGTCGTCGGCTACGCCGTTGGCGACGCCGGTCAGCTTGCGAAGGCCTCCAGAGCCGGAGAAATCCACCGTCGAGCCGCCGAGGCTGGCACCGACCGTGATCGCTCCGCTCGCGGGATTCTGCTGGACGATACCGAGCGTGCCGCTCGACAGTTCACCCAATTGCTTGTTGATGTCGGCGATGTTGATCGTGTGGGTCGCGATGTTGGCCTGTGCGGTCGACAGCCCCGCATTCGTCGCGGCGAGCGTCGTGTTGGTGGTCGACAGTTCGGCGTTCGTGGCGGCGATCGCGGTATTGGCCGAGTCGATCCTCGCGTTGGTCGTCGACAGGCCGGTATTCAACTGACCGTAGTTCACGGCATCGTTGGCTTGCGTGCCGTCCGCGACGTTGGTGATCTGGCGACGTGCGGAGGTGCTGCCCACCGACACGGCGTTGTCGCGGTCCGCCACGCTGTTGGCACCCACGGCTACGCTGTTTGCACCAGAGGCCGATGCACCACCGCCCAACGCAACCGCGGTGTTACTGGCAGCATGCGCACTGCGGCCCAGGGCAGTAGACCATTGACCTTCCCCGTATGCGCCGGTACCCACGGCTGTGGCGCTGTACGAGGCAAAGCTGTAGTTACCGACGGCAACGCCGAGCCCACCGGTCGCCGTGGCGTGATCACCGTATGCCACGCCGGCGGTTGCGCTCGAGCTTTCGCCGACGGCGGTCCCGTACTGGGTGAGATTGAAATTGTTGGATGGGCTGCATCCCGCCGGGAGAAGTGGGGCTGCGGCGATAGTGCATCCGAAGGCGGCGCTGCTGCCTGCGCTCGAGTTGTCGCCCGCGTTGTAGTTCGCAGCGTTGGCGCTCGGCGCAGCCAACACGACGACCGCGGCCGAGACTGCCGTCAATACGGCCGCGCGCTTGCTGCTCTTCGAAGAACCTTTTGCCAGTTCGGATGCGACAGCCAGCTTGCCGGTGGCTGCGTTGAAAATGGTGCGGTACGTCTTGTTCATTGCCCTACTCCTTACAGTTTGTCAGGTAACAAACGCATGGTAGGGATCGGCTTCGTCCGATTCCGTCGGCCTCGGCTGATTCGAGATAGCGATTTCGTAGGCTGGGTCCTACACGCATGCAGGCGCGTTTCGGGCCGGGTCCGAACGGAAAGGCAGGGGCTGATAAAAGGAAAAACCGGCGGGCCATGCCGCCGGCCGCAAGGTCTTCAGACCGATGGCGCCCGCGTCGCACGCCGCCGCAGCGCGTCCCTCGCGAGGCTTTCCGCCTCCGCGAGCCGTGCATCGAACGACGTCAAATCACCTTCATGCACGAGCGCTTGCAATGCACCGACCGCATCGGCTACCGCATGCTCATGAATCGTCGCGAACGCGCCGCGCAGCGAATGCAGTTCGTGGCGCAGCGCGTTGATGTCATTGCGGGCAACTGCATCGCGCGCGCCCGCCAGCGACTGCGTCAGGCTCGTTTCGAGCAGCGCATGCACGTCCGGCGGCAGCGGGCCTTCGGCCAGGTCGACGAGCGCGCGCGCGGCCGCCGCCCGTGCAGGCACCGCATGCGCATGCCGCCGTACGGTGCGATCGATCGTCTCCAGCAGCACCGGCTTCACCAGCACCGCGACGATCCCCGCTTCCGCACAGCGCGCATGCTCGGCTACACTCGCATGCGCGGTGACGGCCACCACCGGCAACTCCGGATACTGCGCACGCAGCACGCGGGCGAGCGTATAGCCGTCCATCCCCGGCATGTTGAGATCGGTCATCACGAGGTCGTAGCGCGTATCGGTACAGCGCCGCAGCGCCGACGCCCCTTCCTCGGCCGCATCCGCCGCATAGCCGAGCGTGACGAGCTGCCCCTGCAGCAGCTTGCGGTTCACCGGATGATCGTCCACCACCAGCACGCGCGCGGCGACCGCCGGCAGCGCCGCGGCATCGTCGGCATGCTGCGCGTCCTGCGCGGCGATCTGCTCGCCCGTCGCCGGCTTCAACGGCAACGTGACGACGAACGTGCTGCCGTGGCCGGCTTCGCTCTTCACGTCGATCGTGCCGTGCATCATCTGCGTGAGCTGCTTCGTCAGCGCGAGCCCGAGGCCCGTGCCGCCGTAGCGCCGCGTGATCGACGTGTCGGCCTGCGTGAACGGGCGGAACAGCGTCGCACGCTGTTCGTCGGTCATCCCGATGCCCGTGTCGCTCACACCGATCGCGATCGGCGAATCCGGATCGGTGTCGTCGCGCAGGTACACCTCGAGCGTGACCTCTCCGTGGTTCGTGAACTTGATCGCGTTGCCGAGCAGGTTGGCCGCGATCTGCCGGATCCGCGTCGGGTCGCCGAGGTAGCGCGCGGGCAGCGCATCGTCGACGAACACGTCGAACTGCAGCCCCTTCGCGGCGGCGAGCGGCTCGAACATCGCGCCGGTCTGCCGGATCGTGTCCGCAAGATCGAACGGGATCGCCTCGATCGTCATCTGGCCGGCTTCGATCTTCGACAGGTCGAGGATGTCGTTGATCAGGTCGAGCAGCACCGATGAAGCGCCTTCGACCGTGTGCAACCGTTCACGCTGCGTATCGGCCAGAGGCTCGCGGCCGATCAGTTCGAGATTGCCGAGGATCGCGTTCAGCGGCGTGCGGATCTCGTGGCTCATCGTCGCGAGGAAGGCCGACTTCGCATTGTTCGCCGCGTCGGCCGCCTGCCGCGCGTTGTCGAGTTCGCGTTCGACGTTCTTCTGCGACGTGATGTCGGAGAAGTTGGCGAGCACGACGTCCGCGTCGCGGTAGCGCGTGCGCACCAGGCTGACGAGCAGGTCGATCGGGTCGCCGCCTGCGGTGGGCAGCGCGACGTGCAGGCCGGACTGCCACGTATCGGGATCGGCCGTGCGGTCAAAGCGCTCGAGCAGCCTCGCCGGCAGCGACGGCTCACCGGCGCGGCGCGCGTCGTAGTCACGCATGGTGTCGTTCTGCAGCAGCACCGTGCCGTCGGCGAGCGACAGCAGTGCAATACCGGACGGCGCGGCCTCGACGATCGTGCGGTTCAGGTTCTCGCTTTCGATCGTGCGTCGGCGGCGCGCTTCGTCGGGCTTCAGCACGCGGCGGTCGAAGCGCACGAGCAGCCACCACACCAGTGCGATTACGGCCAGCATCAGCGCGGTGTACCCACCCGCGCGCAGGCCGAGCGTCGCGAGCAGCGAGCGCAGCGTGAAGGCTTGCACGAGCGTCCACCCGGTTTCGGGGATCGGCTGGCTCAGCGCGAACAGGCCGTCGCCGTACGCGGTGCGCGTGCCGTTGCCGTTCGTCGGGCGCGTACGTGCGCCGAGGCGCTGCAGCGCCGCGACCGTCGCGGCGTCGTGTACGGCGGCGCCCACGCGCAGCAGCGTGGCGCCGTGCGCATCCGCGATGATTGCCGCGCTGGACGGATCGTCGGTGGTGAGCCGCGTGCGCAGCACGTCGACGGGCAGTGTCGAGACGAGCACTTCGAGCGGCACGCCGTTGTCGTATGCGGCGCCGACGATCCGGAATACGTCGCGGCGCTGCACCGGGTCATACGCGGGTGCATGCCACACGAACCGACGCGGCGCAGGTGTATCGAGATCGGTGGCGACCTGTGCGAGCAGCGCCGACGCGGGCGCGGGTGCAGAATCGGCCGGGGCCGTGCCGGGTTCGGGGCTGGGAATCACCATTGCGAAGCGGCGGTCGGGGCTGTACGCGTAGCCGGCCACGGGCCGGCCCGCGTCCTGCTTTGCGACGTATGCGCCGACCCGGTAGCTCATGTCGCTCGCCATCGCGAGGTAGCGTGCATAGGACGCGGCCGGCCGCTCTGCCGACAGGTCGGCGAGCACGAGCATCGACGGGAATGTCGGGTTGTCGCGCAGCTCGAGCCGCCCGTTTCCGGCGGCCAGCGCGGCGACGGCGGCAGGATCGGTCGCACGCGCGTGCCACACGCTTTCGTCGTGGGCGGTGAGCATGTCCATGCCGGTCGTGCGCACCTTGAATTCGAACTGAACGAGGAAATGCCGCACGCCGAACCCCGTATAGCGTGCCTGGATCGCCTCGCGCGCCATCGTGTAGAGCATCAATCCGCTCGCGAGCAGGATCGCGACGGTCACGGCGACGCCGCCGCCATACAGCAGCGCGCGCTGGCGGCGTCCGGCCGGCGTGGAGTCGGTGGCCGGCCCGACAGCGGGGCGGGAACGATCGGGTGCGGCGCGGTGGTCCATCGGAGGCGGGGCGGTCGGCCAAGGTGCCCCCATGATAATGGAGTCCGATCAGCGCGCAATGGGGCCTGTCAGGCTTGCGAGGGCGTGCAACGCGCGCGGTGGCGCGACTATCGTTCCGCGGCGGGTGCGTCCGGGGAAGGTGTCACGGGCTCGCATGTCACGAGCCGGTACCCGAAGCCGTACATCGTCATCATCTTCACGCCGTGCCGGCCGTCGAGTTCGAGCCGGTCGCGCAGGTAGGCGACGTGCGTATCGAGCCGCCGGCTCTGCGATGCGACGAGCGAGCCCCACACGAGCTGGCTCACGTGCGCACGGTCGAGCGCGCGGCCCAGGTTCAGGAAGAATGCGGTGGCGATCTGGAAGTGCTTCTCGGTCAGCACGTGCTCGCGCCCGGCGACGCACACGCTGCGCGTGGCCGCGTCGAATTCGAAGCAGCCGACCCGCCAGTGGCGATGGTGCGTCGCGCGGTGATGCGACCACCTGAGCCACGTCGCGATGCTCGCGATCAGCGTGTCGGCGGGCGACACGTAGGGCAGGTGCTCGTTCGAGCCGGCCATGAAACACGCGCTGCGCGACGCGTCGGCATCGCGCTGGCTGATCGACACGATCGCGACCGTGCCGGCAAAGCGCGCGCGCAGCGTGCGGATCGCGTCGAGCGTGCGGCGGCAGGCCGTTTCGCACTGCACGATGAACAGGTCGAACGACTGCGTGTCGCAGGTCGCGAGCAGGTCGGACAGATACTCGAAGCGCGCAGGACGGTAGCCCGACTTGCGCAGGATGTCGTCGATGCGCAGCCGGTCGTAGCCGTAGCCCGCGCGGCGCAGGCGATCGTCGAACGCGCCGCGGCTCGGGTGGTCGATCGTCAGGATCGCGATGGAAGTGGAGGGCGTGTCGATCACGATGCGGAAGGGCGAAGCCGGCGCGGTGCGGTCGCGGTGTGCGTTCGCGATCGGATGAACGTAAGCGGGATCATGGCCGGACGGGTTCCGGGCGGTAGCGGCGCGATGCCGTTAAAAAAAAGTCCCGCCGGTGAGGGCGGGAAAATATCGACTATGGAGCCTGTACTCCCGGAGGCCACGGAGAACAAGCAAGCCGATTGTGGTCGGTTCGGAGTGTGAAGAGAATCAGACCGGTCTGAAATTGCAGGCGGCATTGCCGGTGAGCGCCATGTTTGGGACGGGGCTGACAGGAAACATAACGGAGTTCGGACCACAGGCTGTGCGGACTTGCCGACAATGGAGACCGTCGCGCGTGGCGGCGGGAGGCCCGTGCCGAGCGCCGTGTCTGCGCGTGTTCGCCGTATCGCGTCGGCCGTTCACCGCACCGCGCCGCTCGAGATGCGTCATCCATTGCCGAACCGTTCCTGCTCATGAAACCTTCCGTCCGACTCGTCGCGCTGCTTGCCTGGCTCGCACTCAGCCTCGCCGGCACGGCGTTCGTCATCTCGCGCGCCGTCTCCGACGCATACGGCCGCTTCTTCCAGGATTCCAGCATCACGATCCGCCTGCTCGCGCAGAAGGCCGCGCAGCACGAGGCGATTCTCGCGACGCTCGGCGCCTCGTCGCTTGCGGCGCCGCCCGCGCACATGCTCGACAACCTGCGCGAACGCATGCCGCAGCTCGACGGGCTCGCGTACTGGCGGCACGGCGCCGGCTGGCAGGCCGACGGTGGGCCCGCGCCCGCCATGACGCCGCAGCCGAGGCCCGGCAAGCCGTTCGCGTTGATGTTCGACGGCCCCGCCGCGTACTGGCTGGTGGCCAATTCCGGCTGGGCCGTGCGGGTCGACCCACGCCAGATGATCCCGCCGGGTGACTGGTCGTCGGCGATCTCATCGGCGGTGCTGGAGTTGCGTGATCGTCGTATCGACTTGCTGTCGCATGCGGTCGATGGCGCGCTGCCCGGCTGGACGATGCATCTGGAGAAGCACCTGCCCGCGCAGCCGCAGGCGTTCGTGCTGCGCACGACGCGCACGCTGACGGTCGCGGATCTGCCGTGGCTGCCGATCGCGTTGTGGAACGCGGTGGCCGTGCTGCTCGTCGCGGGGGCGCTCGGCGCATGGCGGCTGCGCGAGGCGCGCCGCCGCGAAGATGCCCGCGCCCGGCTCGACCGCTTCGGCCGGCTCGACACCTTCGGCGAAATGGCGGCCGGCCTCGCGCACGAGCTGAACCAGCCGCTCACGGCGATCGTCACGCACACGCGTGCGGCCGAGCGCCTGCTCGATCGGCCGGCCGAACACGACAGCGTGCGCCGCGCGCTGCAGACGAGCGTCGCGCAGGCGAAGCGCGCGGCCGCGATCCTGGAGCGGCTGCGCGCGGCGGTGACGTCCGCGTGCGCCGGCCAGCGCGATCCGATCGATCCGGATGCGGTGATGAACATGCTGCTGTTCCTGTACCGCGACGATTGCGCGCGCGAGCACGTCGCGCTCGGCTGGCACAACGCGGCGCCGCGCGAGCGCCCGTTCGCCGAACAGGTCGCGGTTGAACAGATCCTGCACAACCTGATCCAGAACGCGCGCGATGCGCTCGCCGGCACACCGCGCGGCGAGATTCGCGTGAGCGGTGCGCGGGTCGGCCGGCATTACCGCTTCAGCGTCGTCGACAACGGCCCCGGCGTGCCGGACGATGCGCTGCCGCGCCTGTTCGAGCCGTTTTTCACGACGCGTACGCACGGGCTCGGCCTCGGGCTGCCGCTGTGCGACACGCTCGCACAGCGGCAGGACGGCACGCTGACGGTGCGCAATTTACCGGCGGGCGGCGTCGAAGCCACGCTGCTGTTGCCGCTGACAGAAAAGGAGGTCGCGTGAGCGAACCGTTGAATGGGCTACCCGACGCGTCGGTCGTCGCGATCGTCGACGATGACGAAGCCGTGCGCGACGGCCTCGCGTTGCTGTTGCGCTCCGTCGGCCTGCCTACGCGTTGCTACTCGGATGCGCAGGCATTCCTCGTCGATGCCGACGATGCAGCGCTCGGCTGCGTGCTGCTCGATATCCGGATGCCGGGGATGAGCGGCCTCGACGCACTCGACGAGCTGCGCGCGCGCCGCGACCTGCCCGCGATCGTGATGACGGGCCACGGCAACATCGACGCGTGCCGGCGCGCGTTCAAGCGCGGCGCGCTCGACTTCCTGCGCAAGCCGGCGGACGACGACGAACTGATCGACGCGGTCCAGCAGGCGATCCGCCGGCACGCGGCGGAGCGCGAACAAGTTGCGCACGCCGGCACGGACCCGGCGCGCGCGGCGCGCATCGCGACGCTGAGCGTGCGCGAACGGGAAGTGCTCGACGGCATCGTGCGCGGCTGGAGCAACAAGGAGATCGCGCGCGAGCTCGGGCTGTCGCCGCGCACCGTCGAGACCTATCGCGCGAACGTGTTCGACAAGCTGCAGGCCGCGTCGCTCGTCGAGCTCGTGCGCGATTACGCGGCGTTCGCGGGCGCCTCGTCGCCCTAGCGCGGGCGTTGCGCCTCCGTAGCGCTACGGAGGCGCAACCCGTAGCCGAACGGGTTCAACGATCGCGGCGCGATTCCTACGATGACGGCTTCTCCGACAAGTCACTCATCGTCAAGGAATCGAAACCATCATGATCAAGCGCTTTGCCCTGCCGTCCACGCTCGCCCTGCTGTTCTCGGGTGCCGCTTTCGCCGACACCGTCGCCGCGCCGGAAACGAAGAAGGCCGCCGAACTCGGCGACGCCGGCTACTACGCGACGGGCCGCATCATCGGCGCGTTCGACAACGCGGTGAACATGGAGCTGACGAGCCCGCGCGTGGCAAGCCGCGTCGGCGGCCCGGACACGGGCTCGAACCTCACCGGCTCGCTCGGCCTCGGCTACCAGTTCGGCAACGGCTGGCGCGCGGAAGGCGAGTACGTGTTCAAGCGCACCAACAACTTCACGAGCTACTGGGCGCCGTTCGACGCGAACGCGAACGAATTCCACGTATCGGCGCAGCGCCTGATGCTGAACGGCTACAAGGATTTCGATCTCGGCCGCGGCTTCTCCGTGTACGGCACGCTCGGCATCGGTGTCGCGATCGTGTCGGCCGACGGCTGGCAGACCAACGATTCGCGCCGCTTCGCGTCGAAGACGCAGACGAACCTCGCATACTCGGCCGGCGCCGGCGTCAGCTATGCGATCAACAAGCGTTTCTCGATCGATCTCGGCTACCGCTACGTCGACATGGGCAACGTCGAGACGGGTTTCAACACGTTCGCGAACCGCATCAACGCGCGTGACGAACAGCTGAAGTCCAAGCTGTCGTCGAACGAAGTGTTCATCGGGTTGCGCGGCCGGTTCTGAGCGCGGGATCGAACCGATCCGCGAGGAGGCAGGGGAGATGAAGGACGTCATCGATACGGGGCGCCGCAGGCTCGTGCTGGCGACGGCGGCGCTCGCGGGCGGCGGTGCGCTGGTTTCGACGCCCGCTGGTGCTGCTGACGCCTCGCCGGCCGGCGCGGCGTGGGGCGGAATGCGCGGCAAGTGGCGCGATGCGCATCCCGACCTGACGGTGCGCATCGTCGACATGCTGCATGGCGTGCCGGCCGAAGGGCTGCGCGTCGAGCTGTCGCGCTTCGACGGCGAACGCGAGGTGCTGCTGCGCACCGCGACCGTCGACGCGCGAGGCGGGACGGGCGGTGCGTTGCTTGCAGGTGATGCGTATCGCGTCGGGTCGTACGCGCTGCTGCTGCACGTCGACGCGTATTACCGCGATCGCGCGATCGGCGCGCAAGAGGCGAAGCCGTCGTTCCTGACGACGGTGCCGATCCGGTTCCGGATCGCAAGCGCCGATGAGCGGCTGCACGTGCCGGTGCAGTTCGGCCCGTGGCACTACACGTATTACCGCGGTACGTGAGCCCGCCGCGACAACGAGAAATGGAGGGCGACATGGCGGCTGGCATCAGCACGCACTTGCTGGACGTGACCAGCGGCAAGCCGATCACCGGCGTGCGGATCGAACTGTTCGACCTGGGTGAACGGCCGCCGGCGCTCGTCGCGCGGGCCGTCAGCAACGCGGACGGGCGCAATGACGCGCCGATGCTCGACGGCGATCTGGCGCGCAGCGGGACGTTCGAGTTGCGGTTTCATCTCGGCGAGCATTTCAACGTACCGGACGCGCTGCTGGACATCGTGCCCGTGCGTTTCACCGTGACCGATCCGGCGCAGCACTATCACGTGCCGCTGCTGTGCACGCCGTGGTACGCGTCGGTGTATCGCGGGAGTTGAGTCGGCGGGCAGCGCGAGGCAGGCCGTCACCCCGCAGGGATTCGACCGTCCGGTTCTCAGCGACGCCGACAGGATGGGGGGCCATCGCAACGAACCGGACGCTGCAGGACACCGTGCCGATGCGCTTGACGATGATTGACACGGCTGTAGGACTGGGCCGATCCGCATGCCGCGTCCGATACGGCCTGGTCCGATTGTCCGGCGGCGGCCCGACGGCGATACTCGAAGCCGACCATTCAACTACAGGAGCACGTACGGATTGCCGCGGCGGAAGCTGCGCGATACGTCGCCGACACCATGAGCATGCAGGACATCACCGGGCATTACGCGATTCCGCTGGCGCTTCCGTTCTCGGATGTGCCGCCGCCGTATGGCCGGCGACGTCGGCCGTTCGTGGCGAGCCGGCGTGCGCGGCAGTACGTTTTCGATATTCATGGCCAGCGGCGCGTGCCGGCCGCCGCGCCGGCACGCGGCACGAAGGCGGCCAGGGCCGCCAGGCCGGTTCGTGCCGAGGATTTCGGTTCGGACAACCGCGCATGGGTCAGGCCGCATCCGTTGCGCCGCCGCTGGAAGATGACGTTGCTGGCCACCGCGATGTTCGGCGTGGTGTGCGTGGTGGCGACACACGTGTTCGACGAGCACCAGCATGTGGCGACGCCCGGCAGCGCGTACGCGGCGGCGATTTCGGTCGCGCCGACGGCGGCTGTCGCGGCAGCCGAGGTGGCGCACGCGACGGGTCGGCCGGCGGAAGTGGCGATCGTGTCGGCGGATCGCCCGGTACCGACGGATGTGCGGGTGACGACGGCGGCGCAAGCCGTCTCCGCGGAATCCAGAGCGTTGCAGGCCGGCGCGGATGCGTCGGCGAGCGCACCGGTGGCCGTTGCGATAGTTGTCGCGTCGGATGCCGTCGTGGCGGAAGTGGCGGCAGCCGAGCCGGTACCGCTTGCGGGCCGTGCATCGTCGGCGGGCAAGCCGGTTGCCGTGAAGTCGCGCGCGGCGGCGCAGCCTGCGGTCGCATTGCGGGGCAAGACGGCGCGTGGCACGCCACCGAGCGCGCGTGCCGGGCAGAACGGAGCGGTTGCGGCTCACGGTGCAGTGGCGCATGAGCAGCATGCGGCAACGGCGGCCGATGCGCTACCGGCTGCACCGGCATCGAGCGCCGCACAGGCGGTCGGCATGACCGCAGCCGAATTCACGCACTGGCTCGCGGCGACGCGCGACACGGCACGGCCGGCCGCATCGTCGACGAAGACGGACGCGGGCGGCACCGATCTCACGGTCGATCTGCCGAGCCACACGCGACTGGTCGGGTACTGAGTCGCCTGGACCGGACGGCAGCGTCGCTGCGCCGGAGTACGTCGGTGCAGCGACGTTGCGGCTGATATGCGGTGCGTCCACATCACGCGCCGCGACGATTCGTGGAAGTTTCTCCCCTCTTGGGCGGCCGCTCGTAACGACTGGCCGCCATTTTTTTGATTTGTGTTCTTCAGCGTGCGCCCGAAATGCAGCGCGACCCTTCGCGCCATTCATGTGAGGGAATCACGTCGACCATCGTCCCGCAAAATCAGACTCGACTGATTTCCCGTACACCGCGCTTCCTCGACAATCGGTGTTCTGCGGATCGGCGCGCCCCGCGCGCGCCGGACTTTGAGGTGTGTCCTCCTGGCGGCCGGTCATCTCGACCGGTCGCTTTTTTTTATTCCTGTCCGTTCCCGAGGAGCACGATCGCGATGCCGGTCGACCGCCTGATCTCTGAAATTCTGTTCGGCTTCACCGGCCTGATCGGCATCATCAATCCGTTCGGCATGGCGTTCGTGTTTCTCGAACGCACGCAATCGCTGACGGAGGCCGAGCGCGCGACGCTGTCGAAAAAGCTCGCGACGAACGTGTTCTTCACGCTGCTCGTGATCTTCTTCATCGGTGCGCCGGTGCTGAATTTCTTCGGGATTTCGATGGAAGCGCTGCGGATCGGCGGCGGCTTCGCGGTGGCCGTGGCCGGCTGGTCGATGCTCAACGCGCCCGACGTGCCGGGCGGCGACAGCGGTGCGCCCGGCGACGATCTGCCGAAACTGATGTCGCGCGCCTTCTTCCCGCTCACGGTGCCGCTGACGATCGGCCCCGGCTCGATCGCGGCCGGCATCGCGCTCCATGCGAACCGTGCGCGGAAGGCTGCGGATTACCTGGTGTCGGGCGTAGTGTCGGTTGCGGTCGCGGCACTCGTCGCGTTCGCGATCTGGCAGATCTACAGCCGCGCGACGACGCTCGCGCGCTATCTCGGCAGCGAAGGGACGAAAGTGGCGATGCGGGTGTCGGCGTTCCTGCTGTTGTGCGTGGGCGTGCAGATCATGTTGACGGGGCTGGCGGCGTTCGCGCAGACGCTCGGCGGGCAGGCGGGATGAGGCGGGATGAGGGGCAGGCCATGCGGCTCACCGTGACGATCGACGGCGATCTCTTTGCGAAGGCCGTGCAAACGGCCGGACCAGGGGTGAACGAAGCGGAGTTGTTGCGGGAGGTCATCAACACGCTGGTGCGTGTCCAGGCCGCCAGACGTCTGGCCGCGCTGGGCGGGACACGGTCCGGCATGGCAGACATTCGACGGCGGCGCCCGGAACCGGCGTCGTAACGTTGCGTTGCCGGTTCGACTTGCCGGAATCCGGGCGTAGCCGTTACAGCAACTTCGCCTGAACGCGCGTGATCCCCTGCTGCGCACAGGCTTCATCGAGATGCCCGCCCGGCGCGCCGCCCACACCGACCGCGCCGATCACTTCGTCGCCGGCCTTGATCGGCACGCCGCCGCCCAGCACGAGGAACCCGTCGATGGCCGTCATCTGCGCGGCGGCGGGGTTCTTCTGCAGGTTCGTGGCGAGCGTACCGGTCGGTGTTTTCGTCGACAGCGCCGTGTAAGCCTTGCGTTGCGACGCATCCACCGTATGCAGGCCGGCATGGTCGGCACGCAGCATCGCGCGTGGGATGCCGCTGCGGTCGACGACGGTGACGGCCACGTTGTAGCCGCTGGCCGAGCAGGCCTGAATGGTCTGCTGCGCGATTTCGGTCGCGAGGGTCAGCGACAGGTTCTTCTCCTGAAGGACTTGCGCGGAAGCGGCGGTGGTCAGCGTGGCGGCGAGCGTCACCAGGGTCGATCGAATGATCATGGGAACTCCTTATCGAAATGGCTGGAAGGCGAGCGGCGAATCCGCGGCGCGCATCGCGTGTCGTGATGGCCGGCGCTGCAGCGACCGAACCGCTCGATGAACCCAGTTTCGAACAAGGGGAGGTGAAGCTGAATAGGACGGGGCCTATTTTGAATGCGGCGTGTCGCTCGCGCCGCGCTCCGGCAGCGCGACACCGCAATGCGGGCAGCACGATTCATTGCCCGCGGTCGGCCGCGCGTTGCCGCGCGTGCGCTCCAGCGCCGACGCCACCAGCTCCGCGCCCATGATCCCGGTGGGAAACGCGATGATCCCGTAGCCGAGCAGGATCGCGCACGACGTGATGAGCCGGCCGAGCGGCGTATGCGGCGTCAGGTCGCCGTAGCCGGTCGTGCTCATCGTCACGGCTGCCCAGTACACGCCCACCGGAATGCTCGTGATGCCGTTCTCCGGCCCTTCGACGAGAAAGATCACGGTGCCGAGAATCACCGTCAGCACGAACATCCCGCCGATGAACACGAAGATCTTGCGCCGCGCGCGGGCCAGTGCCCGCATCAGCATCTGCCCTTCCTCGAGATAGATCGACAGCCCGAGGATGCGGAACACGCGTAGCAGCCGGAGCAGCCGTACGTCGATCAGCGCATGCAGGCCGGGGAAGAAGAACGCGAGATAGGTCGGCAGGACCGACACGAGATCGACGATCCCGAAAAAGCTGCGCGCGTACTGAAGCGGCTTCGGTGCGGACAGCAGTCGCACCACGTATTCGACCGTGAAGAGCAGCGTGAACGCCCATTCGGCTGCATAGAGTGCGTGGCCGTATCGTTCGTGCAGGTCATGCACGCTGTCGGCCATCACGACGAGCACGCTCGCGACGATCAGCGCAAGCACCGCGACGTCGAGGTTGCGGAGGAACGCGGGGCGGTGGGTGTAGCGCGCGACGGTGCCGCGCAGCGCGTCGAAGGTGGACTGGATCGGGGTCATCATGCGCCCGAGTTTACGGACGACGTCCGGACCGGCCAATCGGACATGTCTGATTTCGGCGCCATGCTGGTCGCAGCGTCGATCCGGTCGTGCACGTGCAGCGTGCCCATGCGCCGACACATCGCCGGACCGGGCCGGCCGCGGTCGACGCGCGGAGATGGCGACGCGGGGCCCGACGTTTCTCGGCCGACGCGCGTTACTGGCCGAAACGGTCCGCCACGGCATCCTTCAGCCGCGCGGCGGAGATCTCGCCCATGTGCGATTCGACGAGATTGCCCTTCGCGTCGAAGAAGAGCGTCGTCGGCAGCCCGCGCGATCCGTAGGTTTTCATCGCGCGCAGCGTGCGATCGAGCAGCACGTGGTCGAACCGCAGCCCTTTCTGCTCGAGGAATGCGCGCACCGCTTGCGCGTCTTCGCCCTGGTTGACCATCAGCACCGTCATCCCCGGATGATCCTGCTGCGCTTGCGCGAGGATCGGCATTTCGCGCTGGCACGGCGGGCACCACGTGGCCCACAGGTTCACGACGACGGGCTTGCCCGCGAAGCGCTGCACCGGCACCGGCGTGGCGTCGAGTGCTTCGAGCTGCAACGCGGCGAGCGGCGGCGCGCCGTGCTGCAACGTGGCGAGCGTGCCCTGCGCGATCCCCCATGCGGCCACACCGGCGAGCATGCCGGCCATCACCGGGCGACGCAGCGCGGGCAGGCGGCGCAGGCGCCAGCCCGCGAACACGATTCCCGCCGCGAGGCCGATGCGCCAGTCGAAACCGCCGTCGCCGAGCGCGATGATCGAGCGCGGCGCGGCGGCGTATTCGTGCCACCACTGCGCGACATAGCCGATACGCGCGGCGAGCAGGCCGAACAGCAACGCATCGAGGATCAGGCTCGGTGCGGTCTTGTGATGTCCGTCCGGCGGGCGGCGCTGGATGAAGCGTGCGACGAGCCACGCCAACAGCGCGGCGACGGCTACCGCGACGACTCGGATCGAGAAGGGACCAATGCTCAGCATGAAAGGGGGAACGTGATCGAGCGGGGCTGGAGAGGGGATTGTCCGCCACGGCGATGAAGCCGTCGACGGTCGTGCGGCGATTCGACAGGTTGCCGCGGATGGGGGTTCCCGTCGAGAACGTAACGGCGCGTTGCGGATTCGATGGAGGAGGCAGGCTCAGGACGCCGCGATTTTCAGGCGGGCAGGCCGTCTGAAAATCAGACCGGTCTGATGGTCAGCGGAATGGCGTTCATCAACAATATTCAGGCCGGTGTGGTGTGGTGTGGTGTCCTCCGGTATCCCGAACAGGGATCTCTCCTTGACGGCCGCTCTGCTCCCCCGGAGCGGCCGATTTTTTATCGTCGCGCGTGCGGGCGTGAATGCCCGGTGGCGGCCGGTGGGCGCGGCCGTGATCCGATCATATCGGCTGATTCAACGGAATAGGACCGCTGCCAGATGCGAGCACCGGGCATTCACTCGCGCATTGCATGACGCTTGGTTCGCGACCGACGAGACCATTCGCTGGCGGTGGCATGTGATTCACGGCCGTTGCCCGACGGACCGCGGATCCGCGATCCGTCGGGCGGCGGGTCTTACAGCTTCTTCGACGCTGCCGGTGCCGCGTCGGCCTGTGTGGCCGCGGCCGCCGGATCGAGCGTCGCGAGCGTCTTCTCGGTGAATTTCTCGTACAGCCAGTCCAGGCGCAGGCTGTCGATGCCGGCGATGCCGCCGAGCGCATACGACGCCGACACCTTGAAGCGGTCGACCGGGTGATTGTCGGCGTCGGTGAGCGTCACGGTGCCGTTAACGTGATCGTTGCCCGCCATGAAGCCGAACATTACCGCCGTGAAGCTCGAGCGCACGCGAATGTCGTTGACTTCGACGTTCAGGTGCATCGCATCGGTCGAACCGGCCGTTGCCAGCAGCTTGCGTGCCGCCAGTGCGCTTTCGATTTTCCCTTTCAGATTCTCGGGGCTGAATTTCAGATTGTCTTTCAGCGCTTCCTGGGCGGCATGGTCGAGCATGACTTGCACGATCACGGGTTTCGAGCCGAATTTGGGCATCGATGCCGTCGCGATGGCCCCTGCCTGATCGCCGGCGTCGCGTGTCACGCTGCTCGCGCAGCCCGAGAGGAAGCCGATCGTCACCAATGCCAGAGCGGCATGACGGAATACAGATTTCATGATTTGGTCTTTTTTAGTTCGGGTTATTGGAGATGGCTCTGTGGCCGGGCGGAAATCTAACACCGGGCGAATCAATTCAAAACGTCGAATAAATCGGCGATCGAGTCGGCATGGCTTCATCGCCGCGTTTGGCGTGCATGAAAGTAGCCGGCGACTGCGTGGCGAAAGATTTCTCACACCCGCGAGCGGGGCTTGCCGTCGCGGCGCGGGCCGCCGCGTCCACTCATTGCCCGGTACCGGACACCGCCCCGCCGAGCCGATAGGCAGTGAAGAACTCGTACCACGGCGAGCCTTGTGCAACCGGCACGCCGAGCGCCGCTGTCCGCCGCTTCAACGCCCCGAACACGTCGTTGATCCGCGCCGTCTGCCCCGCATCGTTGAACGGATAAGGCCGCGCCCGGCCGGCCGCGAATGCGCCATACGCGATCGCGAGCAGGCGCGTGGTGTCGTCGGTCGACGCAATCGAGCCGTTGATCATTTCCGTGAAGCGCGGCCGGTCTTCGGCGCGTGATCCGGCGAGGCACAGGAACACGATCGCCGACAGCTCGTGCAGATCTTTCACCCGCAGCAGCCCCGGCAGCCTCGCGACGATTCGCTCCACCGGTTCATCGCGCAGTGCATCGCTGAAGTCGAGCACGGCGGTCATCGGATTCGCGTCCGCTTTCAGTCGATCGAGTGCCGACGATACGGCCGACGCGCTCGCCCCGCCCGGCGACGCTGCCGAAGCGGCCCGCAGCGCATCGGCCACCTGCTGCGTCCATTCCGGAAAGATCATCCGCACGTTGCCGAACTGCTCGCCGCCTTCCGCGGCCGGGTTCCATCGATACACGATCGTGCCGCCTCGAATGAACGGCGAATACAGGTGCTCGGGCGTTTGCGGCAGCGGCCGCCGGTTGATCGGCAGCCACGCGAGCGTCAGCCAGTCGTAGCGGCCGGTGGCGGGCACGGAAGGGCTCGAACTCGCGACGACCTGCCACGTGCCGCGATTCACATAGCGGCGTCGCGCGTCGGGCACCGGTACGGCCTGGCCTTTCGCGGTGTCGAAGTAGGTCGTGCCGGTCACGTTCGTGCCGCTGTCCGCGGCCGGCGTGACGGTGGAGATGACCCACGACACGCCGTTCGCCGCACGGTAGTCGGACGGCTTCAGCGTCGCGACGTCATGCACCATGCGCGTTTCGGCCGCGACGGGGCTCGGGGGGAGGTTGGCGGGCGCGGCCAGGATGCTCGGCATGGGATGTCCTCGGAATCGGGTGCGCATCGTCGAGCGGCAGCGACGCGCGGCGGCGCGGATTGTTTTATGTCACTGTAGAACGTCGCCGCCGTAAACGGAAACCGGCCGCGCGGCGCACCCCGCTCACGCGTTTGGCCGCTTCGGCTTACCATGCGCATCCTGAGCCAACGACGCACACCGGGCGGGACCGCACATGACCGACACGAAAGCCATCACGGAGCACTGGACACAGGTCGCCGACCAATGGATCGGCTGGGCCGGCAAGCCGGGGCACGACGCGTTCTGGAAATACCGCGCGGGGCTCGCCGCCTATATCGGCCGCGACACCGGCCGCGCGCTGGAAATCGGCTGCGGCGAAGGCCGCGTGAGCCGCGAGCTGAAGGCGCTCGGCTACGACGTGACCGCGACCGACGTGGTGCCCGCGATGCTCGACGCCGCGCGTCACGCGGATTCCGCGCATCGCTACGAGCTGGCCGATGCGGCGTCCCTGCCGTTCGACGCGGCCAGCTTCGATCTCGTGATGGCGTACAACGTGCTGATGGATCTCGACGACATGCAGCGCGCGTTGAATGAAGCGCGCCGCGTGCTGAAGCCGGGCGGGACGCTGTTCATCTCGCTCGTCCATCCGTTCCGCGATCGCGGCGGCTTCGCGGGGCCGCAACCCGATGCGCCGTTCGTGCTGAAGGGCAGCTATTTCGGGCGCGAGCATTTCGATGGCGTGGAAACGCGCGACGGGCTGTCGATGCACTTCGCGGGCTGGTCGCTGCCGCTGCAGGCATACATGGAGGCGCTGGAAGCGGCCGGGTTCGCGATCGTGTCGCTGCGCGAGCCCCCGCCTGACCAGGCCGATACGGACCAGTTGAAGCAGTGGGCGCGCGTGCCGCTGTTTCTTTGGATCAAGGCGCGGCCGGTAGCGTGAATGGGTCGCCCCGAGGACACACAAATCGACCGAAAGGATGAACTTGTATCCCCGGGGCTATCGGATTTGCCGAAACGGCTGTTCCCGAACGGGATCACGGCCTTCAATCGGGTAGCGCAATCCACGAGATGGCACTTGCTCGCCTCTCGCCGTTCCGCTCAGCGCGACAACTCCTTCCGATAAAGCACAGCCCCCGGCTTTGCCGCGACGGTGTCGTAGAGCCGCATCGCCGTGTGGTTCGTCTCGTGAGTCTGCCAATACACGCGTTCGGCGCGATGCGCGCGCGCGGCGCCGTACACGGCTTCGATCAGCGCGCGTCCGACGCCTTTGCCGCGCTCGCTGTCGAGCGTGAACAGGTCCTGCAGGTAGCAGGTCGGCCCGATATGTGTCGTGCTGCGGTGATACAGGAAATGCACGAGTCCGACGAGCCGGCCGGCGCGCTCCGCGACGAGCGCGTGCACGGGTTCGTAACCGTCGAAGAAGCGCGACCACGTGAGCTGCGTGACCCGCAGCGGCAGGGCCGTGTCGTCGAAGCGGCCGTAGAAGCGGTTGTAGCCGTCCCACAGCGGCAGCCACTGGTCGTAGTCGTTTTCCGTGACCGCGCGTACGGTCAGTCCGGTGTCGTTGGCATTCATGTTGGCGGACCTGTCGAGGAGAGGAGGGCGCGCCGCCGTTTCGGCCGGCGCGTCGCAGGTCTCCACGATAGGAAGTTCACGGCCCCATGGGTAGGCCCAAGAGGACGGCGTTTCATGGTGCCACGATCCGCGTAATTCTCACGATGTCGGCTGTCCGTCAGAACCTGCGGTGATCACGTCGGTTGCGCTTGGGGCTGATGAGTTCAGCCACCGCGCATCCCCGAGCAGTGGGCTTTCTTCCGTGCGATACCGCCGCCATGCCGCCCCGAACGCCTCCACGCCACGCCTTCCACTCTGTTAGACTTTTTCGCCCATCGCCGCCATCCGGGCTGCGCCGTGCCCGGTTCATTCGCCATGAACGAAACCCGTGCGTCGCATCCGCTTACCGAGGTCCTGCGGGCCTACTGGCAGGCCGATCGCCTGATGTTGCTGACGGTCGTGGCGGTCGTCATCCTTTCGAGCGCGAGCGCGGTTGCCGCGCCCTACCTGTTCTCGCGCCTGATCGATGCGCTGTCGCATCGCGGCGTGCTCCACGCGCTGATCGCGGGCTTCGTGGTCTATGCGATGCTGCTCGGCCTTTCCAGCACGCTGCAACGCGCGGTTCAGTACCTGGCATTCATGAGCGCGCAGAATCTGGGATTCATCACGAGCACGCGCTTCTTCGAGCGCATCCTGAAGAAGACCACGGCGTTCTTCGTCGAGCACAATCCCGCGGAAATCCAGAGCGCGAACGAGCGTGGCAGCCGGGCGCTGTCGGTGCTCGTGCAGTTGGGGCTGATGGACCTGATCCCCGGCACGCTGCAGATCGTGCTGACGCTCGTCACGCTCGGCGCATTGATCAATGTCGAGGTCGTGGCCATCACCGCCGCTTACGGCGCGGTCGCGGTGACGATCGCGATCGTTGCCGCGCGGCGTTCGCGCGCGTTCCTCGATCGTGCGATCGAGGCCGGGCAGGAGAATGCCCGTTTCGTCGGCGGCGCGATCAATGCGATGGAGACGCTTCGGCACTTCGGCAGCCATCGCTGGATGAGCGAACGTTTCTCGGAGAAAGCGCGCGTCGTGCGCGACAACTGGCGCGCGTATGTGCTGCAGCACGTCGTCTATCTCGCGCTGCTGGGTCTCGGTCTTGCGATCCAGTTCTCGGTGACGTTCTGGCTGCTGCTGCCGCGCCATGAGGCGGGGGCGCTGTCGATCGGCGACATCGTGCTGTTCAACACGTTGCTGCTGCAGCTGAACCATCCGTTCGAAATGATCGCGCGTGCGGTCGACGAGTGCGCACGCTCCCGCGCGGCGCTCGTGCCGTTCGCGGCGCTGTGGACGGCGCCCGAGGAGCGGCAGGTGTCGCACGCGGCGGCGTTCGTGCCGCAGGACGGGCGCATCGTGTTCGACCGCGTCGCCTATGCGTACGACAACGGTCGCGGCGTGACCGACGTCGACTTCGTTGCTGAACGTGGTGCGATTACGTTTCTCGTCGGCGAAACCGGCGCGGGGAAATCCACCGTCTTCAAGCTCGCGCTGAAGTCGATCGAGCCGACCGGCGGGCGCATTCTCGTCGACGGCGTCGATCTCGCGGAGATCGATCGCGCCGACTGGTACGGCGCGGTGGCCGTCGTGCCGCAGGATGTCGTGCTGCTGAACGAGAGTCTGGAAGACAACATCCTGCTTGGCCGGCCGCGCGACGCACGGCGTCTGCAGGAAGCGGCCGCGAAGGCGACGATCCTGACGTTCATCGAAAGCCTGCCGGACGGCTTCCGCACGACGGTGGGCGAGCGCGGGCTGAAGCTGTCCGGCGGCGAGCGCCAGCGCATCGCGATTGCCCGTGCGTTGTACGGCGAGCCGACCGTGCTGTTCCTCGACGAAGCGAGTTCCGCGCTCGACGAAGCCACCGAGCGCGACATCATGGAACACGTGCGGCTGCTGGCCCGCGACGTCACGGTCGTCGCAATCACGCATCGGCGCTCGGTCATCGGGCCGGCCGACAAGGTCGTGCGGCTCGGCGACGCGCGTGTGCCTGCGTAGCGCCGCACGGCCGCGCGCGCCGGCCGTCGGCGCTTACCCGAGCAGCGGCGGATTGAGTTGCGCGAACGCCTGCTGGCGGCGATACGGGAAGTACGGATAAGGCGCTTCCGCCGCGCTCGCCGCATCGAGCTTCGCGACCTGCGCATCGGTCAGTGCCCAGCCGACCGCGCCGAGGTTCTGCCGCAGCTGTTCCTCGTTGCGCGCGCCGATGATCACCGACGACACCGTCGGGCGCTGCAGCAGCCAGTTCAGCGCGATCTGCGGCACGGTCTTGCCGGTTTCCTCCGCGATCGCGTCGAGCGCATCGACCACGTCGTACAGGCGCGCGTCGTCGACCGGCGGCCCGAAGCTGGCCGTTTCATGCAGGCGGCTGCGTTCGGGCAGCGGCGCGTTGCGCCGGATCTTGCCGGTGAGCCGGCCCCAGCCGAGCGGGCTCCACACGAGTGCGCCGAGCCCCTGATCGGCGCCGAGCGGCATCAGGTCCCACTCGTAGTCGCGGCCGACGAGCGAGTAGTAGACCTGGTTCGCCACGTAACGCGACCAGCCGTGCCGATCGGCCGCCGCCAGCGACTTCATGATCTGCCACCCCGCGAAGTTCGACACGCCGATGTAGCGCAGCTTGCCCGAGCGCACGAGATCGTCGAGCGTCGACATCACTTCCTCGACCGGCGTGCTCGCATCGAATGCGTGGAGTTGCAGCAGGTCGATGTAGTCGGTGTCGAGGCGGCGCAGCGCGTCGTCGACGGCGCGGACCAGCCGCGCGCGCGACGTGCCCGCGTCGTTCGGGCCGCTGCCGGTCGGCAGGCCCGTCTTCGTCGAGATCAGCACCTGGTCGCGACGTCCGTTGATCGCGGCGCCGAGCACGCGCTCGGATTCGCCGTCCGAATACACGTCGGCCGTGTCGAACAGGTTCACGCCGGCTTCGAGGCAGATGTCGATCAGGCGCCGCGCTTCGTCGACATCCGTGTTGCCCCACGCACTGAACAGCGGGCCGGTGCCGCCGAACGTGCCGGCGCCGAAGCTCAGGACGGGAACCTTGAGGCCGGAGCGGCCGAGGGTGCGGTATTCCATGGCGGGTTTCCTTTGGGTGATCGACGTGTCGACGAGCGGCTGCGTGGCCAAGTGTTGCCACACTGTATCGCTTGCGGATATTTCGGATAATTGGGCAGACTTCGAAAATATCGTTCGGAAGGAGCGAATAATGCTGCTCGACAATCTCGCGCTGTTCCTGCGCATCGTGGAGAAGGGCGGACTGGCCGCGGCGGGCCGCGAGTTCGGGCTGTCGCCGGCCACCGTGTCCGAGCGGCTGACCGCGCTCGAGCGCCACTACGGCGCGGCGCTGCTCACGCGCACCACGCGCGCGATCAGCCTGACCGACGAAGGCCGCACGCTCGTCGACGGCGCGCGGCGCTTGCTGGCCGAGGCCGATGAACTCGAAAGCCGCGTGCGGCTCGGCGTGCAGACACTGTCGGGCCCCGTGCGCCTGAGCGCGCCGGCCGATCTCGGACGCGAGCGCGTGGTACCCGTCGTCGACGCGTTCCTCGCCGAGCATCCGGGCGTCACGGTCGATCTGCATCTGGGTGACGGCTACGTGGATGTCGTCGGGCAGGGGCTCGATTTCGCGATCCGTCGCGGGGTGCTCGCCGACAGCTCGCTGCGCAGCCGTTCGCTCGGCCGCGCGCGGCGCGTGGTGTGCGCGTCGCCCGCGTACCTCGCGGCGCATGGCACCCCGCGGCACCCGGACGATCTCGCCGCGCACGACTGCATCGTGATGCGCTTCGGGCCGAACCTGTATGCCGAATGGCCGTTCAGCATCGATGGCGAACCCCGGCGCGTGACGGTGCGCGGCCGGCGGATGGCCAATGATGGCGCCCTCGTGCGCGCGTGGTGCGTCGCGGGGTACGGCGTCGCGCTGAAGTCACTGGTCGACGTCGAGCAGGATCTGGCGTCCGGCGCGCTCGTGGAAATCCTGCGCGCGTTCTCGCCGGGCGACGTCGATTTGCAGATCGTCTATCCGGGCAACGCGGTGCAGCCGCGGCGCGTGCGGGCGTTGATCGACAGGTTGGCGGAGGTGCTCGCGGCGTGAACGCATGTGGATGCAGCCGCGTCGAATTCGATGCAGCGACGCCAACTCCATGCCCATCGGGTGGCCATTGTGGCGTGTTCGCTTCGGCAGCGACGAAGCTCGGCATGGGTTGGCCTCGGAATCGGGGGCGCATGATCGAACGAGACGATTCGTTGGGGTGCATATTGACGCTTCCTGCCAGACGACTTTGCCGCCGGAAATGGCGTTCGTGCGCAGGCGCACGAGGTATCGATGAAGACGCCGCGCACGGGGCCCGATCAACCGGGGCAGGCAGAGCCGCGCAATCTCAATTATTGTAGTAACATACCTACATTGATTGGTTTGAGGAGTCCATGATGACCATCACCACGCTCTCGAGTCGCGAGCTCAACCAGGACGTGACCAAAGCGAAGAAAGCAGCAAAGGATGGCCCGGTATTCATTACGGACCGTGGCAAGACTGCCCATGTGCTGCTGAGTTTCGAGGAATACCAGCGTCTCACGCAGCAACGGCGCAACATCGCCGACTCGTTGGCCATGCCCGGGGTCGAGGACATCGAGTTTGACCCTCCGCGCGTGGAGATCGGTATCAAAAAGGTTGATTTTTGATGATGTTCGTTCTCGATACCAACGTCGTTTCGGAACTCCGGAAGGTGCGAACGGGCAAGGCGGACAAAAACCTGGCGGCCTGGAGTTCAACCGTCGACGCGCCAACGCTTTTTGTTTCGGCAATCACGATCATGGAACTGGAGACCGGCGTCTTGCAGATCGAACGCCGGGACACGGCTCAAGGCGCGCTTCTACGGGCATGGCTTGACGGGCATGTCCTGCCGGAGTTCGCGGGTCGCGTACTGCCGGTTGATACGGCGGTCGCGCAACGATGCGCACGACTCCATGTACCGGATCGGCGGTCCGAGCGTGACGCACTCATTGCCGCGACGGCGCTCGTGCATGGCATGACCGTCGTGACGCGCAATGTCGCCGATTTTGTCGAAACCGGCGTGGCTATCGTGAACCCGTGGGATTGAGCGAGCGAACCCTCCCTCTCGAACAAGGAGGCGGGCCGCTTTCGTTGACAGACCGCGCCTTCATTTCACGGTAACGCTTACGCGCGCCCCTGGCATCCCCAGCATTGGCGGATGAGCCGCGCCAACCGGCAGTTCGTTGCGTAGCCGCTCGCTCGACCGTACGCGGCGCGTGGTGCGCGCGTCACCCGCGTATCCCGCCGCACACGGCACGCATCCGCATCCGGACAATCCCGCCGCGCAATGACAGCATCGCAATGCGTTTCGGGCCAGACGTCTACGCGGAATGGCCGTTCAGCTCGACGGCGAGCCGGAGCGCGTTCCCGGCGCTGCGTGCAAAGCGTTGCAGCAGCGCGCTTGCCGCGATCGAATCCGGTGCCGAAAGGGCGACCGGCCACACCACCGCGTCGGCTCAAGTCGCCCTTCGACGCGATTGCACACATTTCGTCATTTAGCTAATATTCGAAACGTTAATCGAGCTCCGCACTCTCATGGACGACGTCACTCGCATCAGCGCACTGGCCAACGAAAGCCGCCTGGCCGTGATGCGCTGGCTCAAGCAGCCGCGCAAGCATTTCCCGCCGCAGCCGCACGGCGATTTCGACGAACTCGGCGTGTGCTGCACGTACATCACCGAGAAGCTCGGCATCGCGCCGGCCACGACCACGCGCCACATGCGCATTCTCGCGGATGCCGGGCTCGTGCAGGCAACCCGCGTCGGCAAGTTCACGTACTACAAGCGGATCGACGGCGCGCTGCAGCAGCTCGGCCGCGATCTCTCGCAACTCTGACTTCCACCGAGGCAACCGACATGGACGAACTTGCATTGCTGGCCGACGCCGACCGGCGCGCGCACGCGTATCTGGCCGCGACGAACGAGCGGCGCGCGTTTCCCGACGCGGCCGCATTGGCCGGCCTGGCGGCGTTCGACGAGCCGCTGCCCGATACGGGCCGCCCGGCCGACGACGTGCTGCGCCTGCTCGACGAGCGCGGCACGCCCGCGACCGTCGCGTCGAACGGCCCGAACTACTTCGGCTTCGTGATCGGCGCCACGCTGCCGGCCGCGGCTGCGGCCGAGCGGTTGATGCTCGCGTGGGACCAGTGCGCGTCGTCATATGCGAATTCACCGGTGGCCGCGACGATCGAGCGCCAGGCCGCGCGCTGGGTCGTCGACGTGCTCGGGTTGCCCGAAGGCAGCGCGGTCGGTTTCGGTACGAGCGCGACGGCTTGCACGCTCGTCGCGCTGGTGGCCGCGCGGCGCGCGTTGCTCGCGCGCAAGGGCTGGGACATCGACGCCGATGGCCTGATCGGCGCGCCCGAAGTGAAGGTCGTGATCTCGGAGCTGGCGCACATCACGGTGAAGAAGGCGCTGCGCGTGCTCGGTTTCGGGATGAAGCGCCTCATCGTCGCGCCGGTCGACGTGCACGGCCGGATCGACCCGACGCAGTTGCCGCCGCTCGACGACATGACGATCCTCTGCGTGCAGGCCGGCGAAGTGAACACCGGCGAGTTCGATCCGTTCGCGGCGCTGATTCCGCCCGCGAAGGCGGCCGGTGCGTGGGTGCACGTCGACGGCGCGTTCGGCCTGTGGGCCCGCGCATCGTCGAAGCGCGCGCTGACGGACGGCATCGACGATGCGGACAGCTGGACCACCGACGGCCACAAGTGGCTCAACACGCCGTACGACGGCGCGATGGTGATCTGCCGCGACGCGGCCGCGCTCGCGACCGCGATGAACAGCGACGCCGTGTACCTGAGCGGCGCGCAGGACGCGCAGAAGAACCTGAACCTCGAGTTCTCGCGGCGCGCGCGCGGTATTCCCGTGTGGGCCGCGCTGCGCTCGCTCGGCCGCGCCGGCGTGGCCACGATGGTCGAGCGGCATTGCGCGCAGGCGGCGCGGGTTGCGGACGGCCTGCGTGCCGCCGGCTACGACGTGCTGAACCGCGTCGTGCTGAACCAGGTGCTCACGCGCGCCGGCACCGACGACGATACGGCGGCGATCCTCGCGGCCGCGCAGGCGTCGGGTGACGTGTGGTTCGGCGCGACGGTGTGGCAGGGGCGGCCGGCGTTCCGGATCAGCGTGTCGTCGTGGCGCACCGAGGATGCGCACATCGATCGTCTCGTGGCCTTGCTGACGGAGCTACGCGGCGTGCACGTGCGCTGAGCGGAAACGGCAGCGGCAGCGGCGCGCGGAGGCTCACTCACACGCGCCGCGTTCATCGGGAAGCCTCAGCCGGCGCGGCTGATGCGGCTCGCGGCCGCGACCGGCGTGCTCGCTGCCGCAAACGGCGTCGTGTTGCTGTACTGGGGGCGGTTGCTGGGCGGCCCGACGGCGATCACGTCGTCCGGCGGGACGCCGTTCCAGATGAACGGCGCGTTCGAACTGTTCTTCGCGGTGCTGCTGCTCTGGGGTGTGATGCGCGAGCGCCATGCGCTCGTCAAGGAATGGAGCCTGTTCGCCGTGCTCTGCGTGCTGGCGCTGCCGAGTTTCTATGCGCTCGTGCCGCTGGTCGGGTGGATATATCTTCAGATCGGCGTGCCGGATCTGCAGCACTATGTCGAGATCACCAGCGTCTATCGCGTCGCGATCAGCGTCGGCCTGATTCTCGCGATGCTGGCAGGCTTGCTTTATGCCGTATACGGCAGCGCGACGCAGGAGAAATTCGCGCGCTAGCCGCGCGCGTTCGAAGCAGAGGTGGAGAGCGGGCAACTTGGCGGTGCGTCCTGACCACGACGTACCGCCTGTCGTTGTTCCGTCGAACCGCGCCCTTGCGCGCAGGAAAATATCGGACAATGGCGGGCACGCGCGCCATGCCGGCCTGGGTGGCTCGCTCGATCGAAGCATGACGCCAACGAGAGAACCCCCACATGTCGACCCATTCCCCCCGGGAACTGCTGAAGGCCGCCGATATTGCGACGATGGAACCGACCCGCGCGGTGCATTCGCTGAATCCCAATGCCGTTCGTCTCAAGCGACAACTCAGCGACCTGACCGGCCTGACGCAATTCGGTGTCCACCTGCTCACGCTGATGCCCGGCCACGAATCGGCCGAGTATCACCGTCACCTGTACGAAGAAGAGTTCGTGTACGTGCTGTCCGGCACGGGCGCGGTCACGATCGGCGAGTGCACCGAGGCAATCGGCCCCGGCGATTTCCTGGGCTTTCCGCGCGGCGGTGAAGCGCACACGGTGCAGAACACCGGCGATGCGCCGCTGGAGCTGCTCGTGGGCGGGCAGCGGCTCGAACACGACGTCTGCGAGTATCCGCGACTCGGCAAGCGGCTCTATGTCGCCGGTGAGCTCGAAGACTATGTCGATCTGCCGAAGCAGCCTTGATGGCCAATCGTGCATTCAATACCTCATTCCACATAAAAACCGAATCAATTGCATTTTGTTTAGATAAACAAAATAAAAATTCGTAAAAACACGGGGTAGAGAAAACACGTTTATTTGGGCACGCTTGTGCCCATTATCGGGTCCTGGGCGCCGGTATTTCGACATGCCGGCGCGTCTTTTTCCAGGTGCGCGAATACGGAAATAAGTACACGCACCCGGGATTTTCGACCGATCGGCCGGGCACGCGGAATTCATCAGAAGCATCCTGACTAGAAGATCAGTAGTTCGAATCAACATCCTGATTCAAGAACGATACGGAGACAGGTGATGTCGAGGAACTGGGGGTGGAGAACGGCGCTGCTGGTGCTGTGCGTTGTCTTGTCTGCCTGCGGCGGGGATGGCGATTCGCCGTCGATGGCCGCGGCGAACATGTCGGCTGCCGCGCAATCGCAGGGCAATCAGAGCGGCAATGGCGGCAACGACAATAGCAACGAAAACGACAACAGCAACGGCAACGAAGCGGCAAGGAAAAACGCCGACATTCGCGTCGCGCAATACGTCAATCCGCTGATCGGCACCGACTACGCGATCGACCAGCCGGCCGACCCGGTCGGCTCGGGTCTCGGTGGCGGCACGTTCCCGGGGCCGACGGTGCCGTTCGGGATGATGCAGTGGAGCCCGATGACACCGACCGCCCAGTACGACAGCAGCAAGGGCGACGGCTCGGGCTTCTCCGGCGGCTACTGGTACGGCGACACGTCGATCAACGCATTCAGCATCCTGCACCTGAGCGGCACCGGCTGCTGGGCGAACGGTGGCTACCTGAACGTGATGCCGCAGCTCGCGCCTGGCGACGCCGGCGCGCCGGCCAGCTTCAGCCACGCGAACGAAACCGCGCAAGCCGGCTATTACGGCGTCACGCTCGGCAACGGCATCAAGGCCGAGCTGACGACGACGGTGCGCACCGGCTTCGCGCGCTTCACGTATCCGTCACTCGCGCAGGGCCAGCAGGCGACGATCGCGATCGATCCGACCGTGCTGAACAACCGTGCGCAGGGCACGACGAGCGACACGATCAGCCAGGTCGGCGACCGCGCGTTGTCGGGCACGATCGCGGGCGGCGGATTCTGTTGGGCCGGGCATGCGGTGCCCGTCTACTACTACGCGGAATTCAGCCAGCCGTTCGCGGCGAAGCCGGCGCTGTCGAACAACAGCCCGGTGACCGTCACGTTCAATGTCGACCGCAAGCATCCCGACGTGATGATGAAGCTCGGCATCTCGTTCGTCAGCGAAGCGAATGCGAAGGCGAACCTGCGCGCGGAGAATTCGGAAACGGATGCGCAAGGCAGCCGGAACTGGCGTTTCGACAAGGTGCGCGGCGCCGCGAGCGCCGCGTGGAATGCGCGCCTGAACGCGATCCAGGTCACGGGCGGCAGCGACGCCGACAAGACGAAGTTCTACACCGCGCTGTATCACGCGTCGCTGCACCCGAACGTGTTCAACGACGTGAACGGCCAGTACCCGGATTTCTATGCGTCGAACGGCGCAGCGGCCGCGCCGACACGCCAGGTCGAGAAAGGCCGCACGATGTACGCGAATTTCTCCGGCTGGGACATCGACCGTTCGTTCATCCAGTTGCAGGCGCTGCTCGACCCGGTGCGGACCAGCGACATCGTGCAGTCGCTCGTGCTCGATGCGAAGGCGTGCGGCGCGTTCCCGCGCTGGGCGTACTTCAATACCGAGACGGCCGTGATGCCGGGCGACGCGGGCTCGATCATCGTCGCGAACGCGCATGCGTTCGGCGCGACGAACTTCGATACGCAGGCCGCGCTGTCGATCATGAAGAACAGCACCGCGCCGGGCGCTGCGTGCGCCGGCACGCCGGTGATGAGCAGTCGCGCGGACTACGACCGGCTCGGCTACGTGCCGTCGTCTGGCTCGGGCGACAACCAGACCGCCTCGAACACGCTCGAATACGCGGTGCGCGATTTCGCGGTGTCGCGCTTCGCGACGGCGCTCGGCGATACGGCGACGGCCGGCACGCTGCTGAAGTCGAGCGGCAACTGGCAAAACCTGTTCGACCAGGGCGCGATCCAGCCGAAGACGTCGGCCGGCGCATGGGTCACCGACGGCACGGGCTTCATGGAAGGCAACTCCGAGCAATACACGTGGTACGTGCCGCACGATCTCGCCGGCGTGGTCGCGCAGGCCGGCGGCGCCGCGCCGGTCGTCAAGCGGCTCGACACGTTCTTCACGCACCTGAACATCGGTACCGTGCAGCCGTACTTCTACGTCGGCAACGAAGTGACGATGGCCGTGCCGTGGGTCTATGCGTGGGCCGGTGCGCCGTCGCATACGCAGCGCGTGCTGCATGCGTCGCTCGCGAACGAGTTCGGCACCGGCGCGGCCGGGCTGCCGGGCAACGACGATCTCGGCGCGATCTCGGGCTGGTACGTGTGGGCCGCGCTCGGTCTCTATCCGGTCGTGCCGGGCGTGAGCGGCGTCGCGCTGTCCAGCCCGCAGTTCGAGAAGATCACGGTGCGCGTCGGGCAGAAGGACGGCAGCTACCGGCTGCTGCACATCGTCGCGCCGGGTGCCGGCACGGGCGACAGCGCGTCGTTCTACGTGAAGTCGCTGAAGCTGAACGGCTCACCGTACGCGGCCGCCTGGCTGCCGTTCGAGCAGATCGCGAAGGGCGGGAAGCTGTCGTACGCGATGACGTCCGATGCGAGCGCCACGACTTGGGGCACCGACGCATCGGCCATGCCGTCGTTCCCGCAGGCGGCCAGCGCGCCGTAACAGAACAGAAGATCAACGAGCGGTTCTTGCCAACAGGATCGACGCAGAGAGAGGGAGGGACGAACGGATGAAGCTACGTCACGTGGTGGGTATCGGGTGCCTTGCCGTGCTGTCGGGGTGCGGGGGCGATCAGGGCTCGACGGATGCGAGCGTGCTCGCACAGATGTCGAACGCGCAGGGCAACCAGAACGATCAAGGCAACCAGAACGACCAGGGTGATCGGAACGATCAAGGCGAAAACGGCGGTGCAAGCAAACGGTCGGTGCTGCACAGCGTCGACCCGATGATCGGCACCGCGAATCTCGACATCAACGCGGACTGGAGCAGCGGCGTGCGCGGCCACGGCCACGTGTACCCGGGCGCGACCGTGCCGTTCGGGATGGTGCAGCTCGGGCCGGACACGACCGGCGGTGCGCACACGCTGCCGTGGAACTGGGATCGCACGTCGGGCTACCAGTACGACGATCCGTTCATCACCGGTTTTACGCATACGCACCTGTCGGGCACCGGCATCGGCTCGGGCGGCGAAGTGCGGTTCCTGCCGACGCTGGCGCCGGTCGACACCGCGACGCTGGCGAAGGTCGCCGCCGATGCATCGATCACCTACAACGCGTCGTTCAGCCACGACGACGAAACCGCGAGCCCCGGTTATTACCGCGTGAAGATGGCGCCGGTCGGAACGGGCAACACGCCGTGGAACGTGCAGGGCGCGAAGATCCTCGCGGAGATGACGGCCACCACGCACGCGGGCGTGCATCGCTACACGTATTTCCCGAGCGCGGCCGCGCAGAAGCGCAGCATGATCGTCAGCATCGACAACCCGATCGGCGGCTCGACCGCGAGCGGCAAGATCCAGGTCATCGATGCGCAGACGATCGCCGGCTGGGAGATCACGAACAACTGGGCGAACAACAAGCCGACGTATTTCGTCGCGCGTTTTTCGAAGCCGTTCGATACGAAGCGCGTCGCGTTCAGTGCGGACGGCTTCAAGGCCTACCTGACGTTCGCCGACGGCAACGACAGCGGCGGCGCGGTCACGGTGAAGGTCGGCATCTCGCCGTCGAGCATTGCGGATGCGCAGGCCAATCTCGCATCGGAAGTGGGCGCGAAGTCGTTCGAACAGGTGCGCGGTGCGGCCGAGCGCGTGTGGAGCGCCGCGCTCGACCGGATCCGGATCAAGGGTGGCAGCGCCGACCAGCGGACGATGTTCTACACGTCGCTGTATCGCACGATGCTCGCGCCGACCGTCTACAACAATGCGGACGGCAGCTACGTCGGCACCGATTCGACCAACGACGGCACGACGTCGCCGCCGGCCACGAGCAAGCATGCGAATCCGGGCTTCGACTATTCGTCGACGTTCTCGCTGTGGGACACCTTCCGCGCCGAGTCACCGTTGATGACGCTGGTGCAGCCCGAGCGCGTCGACGGCTGGGTGAAGTCGCTGCTCACGCAGTTCAGGCAGAACGGCAAGGGCGAGCTGCCGGTGTGGCCGCTCGCGCAGACGGAAACCTTCACGATGGCCGGCCATCCGTCGATCCCGCTGATCGCCGATGCGTACCTGAAGCACCTGACGAGCGCGGGCATCGACGACATCTGGACCGCGCTGACGACCACGCAGAGCGCGAGCGCGCACGGCTTCGACCAGTACCGTCAGAGCGGCTACGTGTACGCCGGCGACAACGCGTCGGTGTCGACGACGCAGGATTACGCGTTCGACGACTGGGCGACGGCGGCAGTCGGCAAGGCGGCGGGCAAGAGCACGGCCGACTACGGGCCCTACCTGCAGCGCAGCCGGAACTACCGCAACGTATTCAACCCGGTGCCGAACAACGGCTGGAAGTTTGCGCAGCCGAAGGATTCGCAGGGCAACTGGGTGGCGGGCTTCGACCCGACGGCGGCGGAGAAGACGGACTTCTCCGAATCGAATTCGTGGGTCGATACGTGGAACATCTTCCACGACTTCCCGGGCCTCGTCGCTTTGCTCGGCGGAAAGAGCCAGTTCATCGCGCAGCTCGATCGCACGTTCGATCCGGCGAACCCGCTGACTTTCCTCTACAACCAGGGCTTTCCGGACCTGACCGGCCGCAGCGGCCAGTTCTTCGCGGGCAACGAGCCGGCGAACCACCTGCCGTACCTGTACGACGTCGCGGGCATGCCGTCGAAGACGCAGGATCGCGTGCGCACGGTGATGGACGACATGTACTCGCTGACGCTGACGGCCGGCGATCGCGCGCTGTTGAGCGGCGACAGCCTGAAGGCCGCGCTGGTCGACCCGCGCCGCGTGCGCGATTCGGCGATTCCCGGCAACGACGATTGCGGGCAGTTGTCCGCGTGGTACGTGCTGTCCGCGCTCGGCATCTATTCGCTGAACCCGGTGGGCGGCGTGTTCTACCTCGGCACGCCGCTGTTCGAGGAAGCGACGATCGACATTCCGGTTGCGTCGGGAGGCGGGGACGGAAAGGACCTGAAGTTCGGCGCGACGCGGCGCTTCAAGGTGACCGCGCATACGGCCGGCGGCGGCGCGCCGTCATCGGTGAATCGTTACGTCCAGTCGGTCAGCCTGAACGGCACGCCGCTGCATCGGCCGTACATCACGTACGACGAGATGAAGGCCGGCGGCACGCTCGACTTCGTGATGGGCGCGACGCCGAACGACGCATGGGTCAGCACCTGGAACGGGCAGGATCCGAACAGTGCGCTCGCGCCGTCGCTGGCGCTGGCCGGCAAGTAGCGGCCGCAAGCGGCCCGTGTGACGCGGGCCGCTTCTCTTTCCCTTCATTTGACGGTGCGGGCCGAGGCCGCGAGGCAGGAAGCGGCCTGCCCGGGGAATCTGTCTTCGGGCCGCGCGGCGGGGATGCCATGCGCCGACGCGGTGACCGCTTCGGCGGCCAGCACGCAATACGCGTACGCGACAGCGGGCGACGGCTTCCGTTCCGGCCGGCAAGGCGCTCATGCTGCTCCGGTTCGGCATCGAACGGATCTGGCTTCGGACGGCTGACTGCTTCTGCCTGACCGATCAATCCCGATGGTGGTCGCCGCCACGTTCGTGTCATGGGGCGTCGTCGCGCTTATGATGCGGGAACGCCACTGACAGGGTTCCCCGATATGGATGCGCCGCTCCCGCCGATATCTGCCCCGATTTCCGAAACGGAACCTGAAACCGAAACCGTCGCCGAGCCGCGCGCGTCGCGGCTGCATCGGCCGGTCGCGCTCGTCACCGGTTCGACGTCCGGGATCGGCGCGGCGATCGCGCGCCGTCTCGCCGCGGACGGCTACGCAGTGATCCTGCATTCGCGCCGCTCGGCCGACGTGGGGCGCGCGATGGCGCGCGAACTCGGCGCGGCCTATGTGCAGGCCGACCTCGCCGACGACGCCGAACGCGTGCGGCTGATCCGCGAAGCGGTTGCCGTGCACGGGCGGCTCGACGTGCTCGTCAACAACGCGGGCGTCAGCCGCGTGATTCCGCATGACGACCTCGCTGCGGCGACGCCCGACGTGTGGCGCGAGATGCACGAGATCAACGTGATCGCGCCGTTCCGGCTCGTCGCCGAGGCGGAGGCTGCGTTGCGCGAGGCGGCGTCGCACGGGCGGGCCGGGTGCGTGGTGAACGTCAGTTCGCATGCGGGCGTGCGGCCGAAGGGCGCGTCGATTCCGTATGCGGCGGCGAAGGCGGCGCTCAATCACACGACGCGGCTGCTCGCGAAAACGCTCGCGCCGGCGATTCGCGTCAATGCGGTTGCGCCGGGGCTCGTCGATACGCCGCTCACGGCCGACTGGACGGACGCGCAGCAGCTCTGGCGCGAGCGCGCGCCGATGCGCCGTGCGGCGACGCCGGACGACATCGCGCAGACGGTCGCGATGCTCGTCGCGTCCGACTATGTGACGGGCGAGATCGTGATGCTCGACGGCGGAATGAACCTGACGTGAAGCGGAGTCTCGTTGAAGCGTTGAAGCGTTGAAGCGTTGAAGCGTAGAAGCAGTGAAGCAGTGAAGCAGTGAAGCAGTGAAGCAGCCGCGCATGCGCGCACAGGCATCACGCGCGTAATCGCCACGACCGCTTCCTCGCTCGCGTGCGCGGATCAGCCGAGGCTCGACCGCAACCGTGCGAGCGCCTGATCGTGCGTGCGCTCGAACTTCAGCGGCGTGACGGCGACATACCCGTCACCGAGCGCGACCGTTTCCGAATCCGCATCGTCGTCGCGCGGCGCGCGGGCGAGCTTCAGCCAGTGATACTCGAAGTCGCGCGGATCGCGCCCCGACACGATCTCGACACCCTGCAGCGTACCGGCGCCCTGGTTCGTCACCTTGAGGCCGCGCACGTCCTGCGCCGGCCGCGGCGGGAAATTCACGTTCAGGCACGCGTCGCTGTCCCAGCCGGCGGCCACGAGCCGGCGAATCACGTCCGGCGCAAGCGCGCGCGCCGTGTCCCACGGCACCGCGTTGCGATCGGTGAAGGCCTGGCTCAGCGCGATGGCCGGCACGCCGACCAGCATGCTCGTCATCGCGGCGCCCACCGTGCCGGAAAACACCGTTTCGGTACCGAGGTTCCCGCCGCGATTCACGCCGGACAGCACGATGTCGGGCCGTGCGTCCTTCATCAGGTGGCTGATCGCGATCGCGACGCAATCGCCGGGCGTGCCGCGCACCGCGAAGCGGCGCTCGCCCTTGCGATGCACGCGCAGCGGTTCGTGCAGGCTCAGCGAGTGCGACGTGCCGCTCTGGTCTTCCGCCGGTGCGACGATCCACACTTCGCGTGCCAGTTGCGTGGCGACCTGTTCGAGCACGTCGAGGCCGGGGGCATCGAATCCGTCGTCGTTGGTGAGCAGGACACGGTCGAACAGCGGGCGGTTTTCTTGCATCGGGACGATCCTCGCGGAGTTGGGCAATGAGAGGGGAATGCAGCGTGGCGCAAGCCTCAAGGCTAGCATTCCCGCGTGAGGATCGTCGTGTCGCGCGGTGGGCGGGGATGTGAAAACGGGCGCATCGCGCGCCCGTTCGTCGGTGGCTGTGCCGCGGCGTGCGCGGTGGGGCGGAGCCGTTCAGCCGAGCAGGTGCCGCAGCAGGCCGGCGGACACGACGCCGACGATGACGGTCGGCAGGATCGACAGGCGCGTCGCCGCGATCAGCGTGATGGCCAGTGCGAGCAGGTCGGCCGGGCGCGTCGACACGAAGGCCGGCGCGATCACCGAGATCAGCACGCAGCCGGGCACGTTTTCCATCACCGACGCCATCCGCGGGCTCAGCGTGCGGTTGCGCAGCAGCACGTAGCCGAGGATGCGCGACAGATAGGTGGTCGACGCCATCAGCACGATCGTCGCGACCGTGCTGAAATCCGGGAAATCAGGCATCGCGCGGCTCCCACAGCAGCGCGGCGATCAGCCCCGCGCAGGCGCCGGCCGCGACGTACCACGCGCCGGGCACGGCCAGGTGCGTGGCCGCCGCGACGACGAGGCTCACGAACCACGGGCGGCTCGCGCGCATCCCTTTCCACATCCCGCGCAGCAGCACCAGAAACACGGCCGTGAACGCCATGTCGAAGCCGTACTGCTCGACGTTGCCGATCGTCGGGCCGACCGCCGCGCCGAGCGTGGTCATCGAGATCCACGTCAGGTAGAGGCCCACGCAGATGCCCGCGTAATAGGGCACGCTGATGTGCGTGGCCGAGCGGGCCCGGGCGTCGGCGAGCGACATCGCCCAGCTTTCGTCGCACATGAAGAACAGCGCGAAGAACGCGCGGCGGCGCGGCAGGCGGCGGATATACGGCTCGAATGCGGCGCCCATCAGGATGTGGCGCGAATTCACGAGGAACGACATCGCGACGATCAGCGCGATGTGCGGCGGCGATGACCACAGATGGATCGCCGCGAATTCGGAGCCGCCGCCGAAGTTCATGCCGGTCATCATCGGCACTTCGAACAGGCTCAGCCCTTTCTGCGCGGCCTGCGCGCCAAGCACGAGCGCGAACGGCACGAAACCCAGCATGACGGGCAGCGCCGCGCGCAATCCGCGGCCCATCTCGGCGACATAGGCGGGCTTGTCGCGAAGCCCTGACGACGTTGAAACGCTACTGCTCATTACTCCTCCTTCGGGGGAGGAATTGTCTGCTTTTTTGACTCGAATCGGGTTGCGTTGTGGCCAGATTTTTCTCAAAATTTGGCATTGAACGTGTGATTTGAGAATTTTTTGGAATCGAATGCCAATGAAACTTGACGCCATCGACCGCCGGATCCTGAGCGCGCTCCAGCGCGACGGCCGCATGCAGAACGTGGAACTCGCGCACGAGGTCGGGCTGTCGCCGTCGCCGTGCCTGCGGCGTGTGCGCCTCCTCGAGGAAGCCGGCGTGATCGAGAAATACGTAGCCGTGCTGAATCCCGCGAAAGTCGGCAAGGGGCTGACGATCTTCACGCGCGTGTGGCTGAAGGGGCAGGACGCGGAATCGGTGAACCGTTTCGCGGAGGCCGTCCAGCAGATGCCGGAAGTCGTCGAGTGCCACCTGATGGCGGGCGATTGCGATTTCCTGCTGCGCGTCGTCGCGGCCGACATCGACGATTACCGGCGCTTCCAGATGGAATACCTCACGCGTATTCCGGGTGTGCTGAGCGTGAAGACCGACATCCCGATGCAGAAGGTCAAGCTCACGTCGGCGCTGCCGACCTAGTGCGACGCGGATGCACGGCCTTGCGACGACGACGGGTCGACGAGCGGTCACGGCTCGGTGACAATCGCACGATAGACTGACGAATCACGCCGCTTCGAACATGTCGCCCGTGATGTCGCGCGACGTTCGATGCGCAAGCAACTAACGGTCAATGTCGGCGCAATCGGGCAGGCGGCACTGCGCGCCGGGTCGTGCGCTGATGCGGATGCGTTTCTTCTTGTCGGGCCACTCATGCAGCCAATCAACACGCCGTGGAATTCGCTGGAAATCGTCAAGCTCGTGCTCGGCGTGCTGACGCCGTTGTCGGTCGCGTGTCTCGGCTGGCTCGTCGCGCGCCGGCTGAAGCGGCTCGAACTCGTGCAGTGGACCAACCAGCGCTTGATCGAGAAGCGGCTCGCGCTGTACGACGCGGTCGCGCCGCAGCTCAATGCGCTGCTGTGCTTCTACACGTGGATCGGCTACTGGAAGGACATCTCGCCGGACGACGTGATCCGCGCGAAGCGCGACCTCGACCGCACGTTCCACATCTACCGCTACCTGTTCGACGACGACGTGTACGACGCGTATCACACGTACATCCACGCGCTGTTCGACGTGCATACGGGCCCGGGCCGCGATGCGCGGATCCGCTCGCTGATCCAGGCGCCCGACGGCGATCGCAGCGTGCACGGCGCGTATGAATGGAAACCGGCGTGGTCGGACCGTTTCGCGACTGCGAATGTCGTGCCGAAGGACGACGTGCTGCGGTACTACACACAGTTGATGGAGCGGCTGCGCGTGGCGCTGGGCGCGACACGCTGAAGGCAGCGCGGCGTCTGCGCGCCGGTATCGAAATTCGCCACCCGGCGGCGCGGATATCCGCCCTTGCGCAAGAAGCGGGTGCGGCGCGCGGCGGCGGCTGACATGCTCGCGCCATCTCCATTCGCGCGAGGTCCATATGGTTGTCGATACCGGCTGCCGGCCGCTCATGATCCGTTCGCCCGCGGCGGGCCGGCGGCGTCTCTTCTCCAGGGGTGTTCACGATCCGCATGACATGCCGTTGCCGGTCGAGCCTGAGATCGGCGACATCGTCTTCATCCGCGTGACCGTGCGGCCGTTTCTCGAAGTGGCGAGCGCGACGCGCTCGTGGACGAATCATGTCGGGATCGTCATCGGCGAGCGCGGCGGCGAGCCGTTGATTGCGGAGAGCACGTTTCCGTTATCGCGCGTCACGACGATGTCGCGGTTTCTCGTGCGCTCCGATCGCGGCGCGTGCGTGATCGCGCGGCTGAAGCAGCCGCTCGATGCCGCGCAGCGGCGCCGGCTCGTGGAGGCTGCAATGTGCCGGATCGGCGTGGTGTACGACACGGGGTTCAATCTCGCGTCGCACCGGCAGTTCTGCTCGCGCTTCGTGCGCGAAGTCGTGCGCGATGCGACGCGGATCGTGCTCGGCGACGTCGAGACCTTCGACATGCTGCTGCGCCGGAACCCCGATCATCCGCTCGGCTTCTGGAAGATCTGGTACTTCGGCCGGATTCCGTGGCGCCGCCGCACGGTGACGCCGGCGAGCTTGCTGGGTAGCGGGGCGTTACGGGTGGTGGCGGATACGCGCGAGGGCGTTGAAAACGTGTCCGAAGGTGACGATCCAGATAGCGTATGACTCGAGCGAGCGAGATCACTCACCTTTTGTCACCGGACGACGCCCGCTTGAGCGGCGTATCGAGTGATGGCGCACGCCGGCTTGCCACCCACGCGAGCCGGTGTTACTCCACAGTTGGCGCGCTCGGCTCCGTGCCTTCCACGATATCGGTCGACGCTACGCCGGCCGCTCGCCGCGCGGCAAGCGTTGCATCGAGTGCTGCAAATTCCTCGCGGTTCAGTCGTTCGTATTCAGCGCGCAACTCGGGGTCGGACAATGCGCGCATGCGCAGATCTTCATGCGTTCCCGCATCAAACCTCATTCATTCGATTGCACCAGCGTGATTCCCCGACAGGTTCACGACTACTGCCGCCCCGCCACCGCCAACCGCGCCGCCAGCCCCACGAACACCGACCCGAGCAGATATTGCGGCAGCTTCGACGGGCGGCGGCGCGCGCCGATCCGCTGGCTCAGCCGGCTCGCGGACAATATGACCGCGCCGTTCACGACGATCCCGATCAGGTTCAGCACCGTCGCGAGCACGAGAATCTGCACGGCGATCGAACCATACTCGGGCCGCACGAACTGCGGAAACAGCGCGAGCACGAACAGCGCCATCTTCGGATTCAGCAGGTTCGTCGTCAGCCCCTGGCGGAAGATCGTCGCGGTCGAGTGGCGACGCTGCGACGCGACGGGCGACAGTGCGGTTGCATCCGAACGGAACGTCTTCCACGCGAGATACAGCAGATAGGCGGCGCCCGCGAAGCGCACGGCGTCATAGGCGAGCGGCACCGCGACGAAGAGCTGCGACAGCCCGAGCGCAGCCGCGAGCGCGTGACAGTAGGTGCCGGCCTGGATGCCCGCGAGCGTCGCGAAACCTGCGCGCCGGCCCTGGCTCACGCTGCGGGACGCGATCAGCAGCATGTCGGGGCCCGGCGTGGCGGTCAGTGCGAGACACGCGCCGGAGAACAGCGCGAGCGTGGAGAGGTCGATCATGGGCGTCCCTTTCGTGGATGAAGCGTAAAAGGGAGGTCAGTTTAGGAGGGCGCGCGAGGCCGGTCAATCGAACGAACGGACGATGATTCGGCTGGCCGTCGAGGCCGATCGCCAATGCACCGTGCGCTGCCCTTGGCACGTCGGCAATACTCGATATCGCATCGACGGCGCACACCGATGCAACGACTTGCGCGGTCGGTCGCCGCCCCGCTCAAGGTTTGCGGCAGGCCACCTGATAATCGATCACGGTGTTCGCCGACGGCTTGTCCGGCTCGCCACCGACCGTCGTCACGCCGAGCACGCCGGCTGCGTTTCGGTAGCGCAGCGCGCAATAGCCCACGCCGGTGCCCGAACACGCTTCGGCTTCGATGATGCCGTGCTTCGCGAGTGTCGCCGCGCCGTCCGTCGCATCCGGTTTCTCGCGCGGGCGCAACGGTTGCCAGCCTTTCGCGATCAGGATCCGGCGCGCGACGTCGAGCGGTTTGCCGTACACGTTCGGCACGACCTCGCGGCCCTGGCAGTGAGTGCTTTCAGGCGCGACACGGGTCAGGCGCAGGCCGCCGTGCTCTTCGTGCAGTTCGCCGACGGGCGGCGCGGGGCCGTCGCCGCCCCAGATCAGCAGCGCGCCGCTTTCCAGCCGGTCGGCCGTGCCGAGCTGCCAGCCGGCCTTGCGCGCGGTGTAGCCGAGCGCGACGAGCGTCGTGCCGTCGAACACGCCGACGTTGCCGTTGCGCGCGAAACAGATCGCGCTCGTGCCGGCGCTGAATCCGCTCGCGAACGTGACGACCGTGTAGCGGCCGAGCGGTGCTTCGGACGTCACGATCCAGTCGCGCTTCGCGACTTCACGGCCGGCCGCGGTGGTCGTCTTCGCGCGATAGTGCGTGCAGAACGGGGCGAGCGAGCCGTTCTCGGGCGAGTGCGGCAGCGCGCCGAGCGGCACCAGCGACGCACCGGCGATATCGGAGGCCGTCCGCAGCGGATCGGCCGACGCGGTGCCGCCGAGCGCGGCACACGCAACGGCTGCGATCGACACGATCGAAGCCGGACGGCGGGCAAAGGGCAACGCAACGAAACGGGCCACGCAGGCTGTCTCCGGGGAAAGGGATACGGGCGCGACGACCGCGGGCTTTCGCCCGCGTGTCGCGGTCGCGCGCACTGTCCGGCAGCGTACCGGCGTGCCGCCGGCGATTCAGCCCTTCGCGACGACGTCGATCCGCAGCGCTTCGCCGCCGTCGACGATTGCCAGCAGGCGATCGACGTTCGGATGCGCGCCCGGGCGGTTGCGTGCGTCGGCCGTATGTTCGGCGAACACCGCGAGGCCGTGCTCGGCGGCTTTCGCGTCGAGTGTGCCGAATGCCTGCTTCAGGTAGTGGTACACCGCGAGCGAGCCTTGCTTGCCCGGCTGGTTCTCGATGGTCGCGACCACGTCGCCGTTCGCGCCGACGAGATCGATGCGCGCGACGCCGTCGATGGCCGGCAGTTGCGCGAGGTTGTCCTTGAATACTGGGGTCGGTTGAATCACTGAAAACACTCCGTCGGTTCGGTCAGGGGCCAATGAGCATGGCCGGCCGTATCTTATCCGATCGGTCTCCCCACACCGGCCGGCACGCGGGCGCCGGCCGTGCGCCGCGCCGTCGGCCGGCGGCAACGATCCGGTTCAGCCGGCAGGGGGCATTGCCCCACCGTGCCGGCCATCGCGTTCCACGCCACTACCGCCCGGCGCCGGCCGGCACGCCCGCATCACGCGCGCGCTCGATGTCCGGGCTGCGATACGCGCGCTCGGGAATCTCGGCGAGTCGCGACGCATGCACCTGATGCGGCGTGAGGCCATAGAACTTCTGGAAGCTCATGATCAGCGGCGACCACTTGTCCGGATCGATGCGGTCCGCATGCCCGTCCATCAGCAGGTCGGGATGCACGTGCACGCGCTGGATGCGCAACTCGAACACGCGGATGTGGCCACGCACGTCGGGCGCTTCCTCGCCGATCCCGTGCGTGGCCGCGACGACTGCTTCCATATGCACCGGGCATTCGAGCGCACGCGGCGGCGCGACGGTTTGCGAAGCCGCGGCCGTGAGCCCGGCCGTGCCGAACTTGTCGGATTCGTACACGTAGCCCTTCGCGCGCTTGCCGTCCGGCACCGGCCAGGTGCCCGTCGTACGCGCGATCCGGTCGACCGCGTGGGCCTGTGCCGACGACGGCAGGTTCAGCACGCACTCGCCGGTGCGCAGCAGGTTGCGGGTGGTCTGCGAACTGGCGGCGATGCCGATCACGCCGCGCCAGCCGAGCCAGAACGCGGACGAGATCGGCGCGAGATTGGCCGTGCCGTCTTCGTTCAGCGTGCTGACCAGCACGACGGGCATGCCGAAATAGAGGATGTTCGGTTCGGTGACGCAATGCGGAGCGTTCATGATCGGTGCCTTCGTTGAGGGATCAGTCCGCATGCTGATCCCGCCGCGGCGGCGCGGCGCTCCGAATCTTGTCGTGTCATTCCGGAAGGTGCGCAGGAACGCCATTTGCGCCGTCAGGACCGCCCGGCATCGCGCGCGCTTTTCCGCTACAGTAGGAAATCGCAGGCCGCGCCCGCCGCGTCGCACGAGCGCGCGCGGCCCTGGTCGCCAACGTACACGAGGGCTTGATGGATACCGAGCAACGCTACACCGCCAACGCGCCGACGCGCGCGGAAGTCGACGCACTGGGCGGCGCAACCGTCATCGAATTCGGCGCGAACTGGTGCGGGATCTGCGCGGGCGCGCAGCCGGCGATCGTCGCGTCGTTTTCCGCGCATCCCGCCGTGCGGCACCTGAAGATCGAGGATGGCCCGGGCCGCCCGCTCGGCCGCTCGTTCGGCGTGAAGCTGTGGCCCACCCTGGTGTTCCTGCGCGATGGCGTCGAAGTCGCGCGCGTCGTGCGCCCCGCCGACGCGAAGCAGATCGAAGCCGATGGCTTCGCCGCGCTGGCTTGAGGTCACGACCATGCAACAGGCGATCACGCATATCGGCATCGACACGCGCGGCAGCGGCCTCGTCGAATTCACGTCGCAGGTGCGCGCGTTCGTCGACCAGCAGGCCATCAGCACCGGCCTGCTCACCGTGTTCTGTCGCCACACCTCGGCGTCGCTGCTGATCCAGGAGAACGCCGATTCGTCGGTGCAGCGCGACATCGAGCGCTACTTCGCGACGCTCGCGCCCGAGGACGCCACGCGCTACGAGCACGACACCGAAGGCACCGACGACATGCCGGCGCATCTGCGCACGGCGCTCACGCAGGTGCAATTGTCGATCCCGGTCGAGCAGGGGCGCATGGTGCTCGGCACGTGGCAGGGGATTTACCTGTTCGAGCATCGCCGCGCGGCGCACCGCCGGGATATCGTGCTGCACCTGATCGGCGAGTAAGCGGCTACAAGTGGCAACACGCCGCGCATCGCTGGCGCACCGGCTCAGGCGAACAGCTTCTCGACGAGCGCGCCGAGTTCGCGCAGGTGGACGGGCTTGGGCAGGAATGCGTCGAACACCTGCTTGTTCTCGCGCAGCGCAGCCGATTCATATGCGCTGACGCCGAGGATCGCCGGATGCCGGCCGTCGTCGTCGGGTACCGCGAGCGTGCGAATGCGCCGCGCGACTTCGAAGCCGCTCAAGTCCGGCAGTTCGAGATCGATCACGACGATGTCGTAATGGCCCGAGCCGAAGCGCGCGACGCCGTCCTGCCCGGTGCCGCACAGATCGGCTTCGATGCCGAGCGCCGACAGCATCGCGCCGAGCGTTTCGCGCGCGTTGTCGTCGTCGTCGACCACCAGCGCGCGCCGGTTGCGGTGCGCGGCCGCGTGCGGCAGCGCGAGCGCGTCGCCGGCCGCGTTGCCGGCGGTGTCGATGCCGGGCACTTCGGCCGGCAGCGTCACGACGAACTCGCTGCCTTCGCCCACGACGCTGCGCACGTCCACATGCCCGCGCAGCGTCGTCACGATTTCGCGCACGACGGCGAGCCCCATGCCGATCCCGTCCACGTGCAGCCCGACCGCGTCGTTCGCGCGATAGAACGGCTCGAAGATCTTCGACAGGTGCGGCTTCGCGATGCCGGCGCCCGTGTCGCGCACCGCGATCTTCAATTGCGGGCCGGCCGGCGCGTCGGCGAGCGAGATCGACACGTCGATCGACCCGCCGAGCGTGTACTTGACCGAGTTCTCGATCAGGTTCGACAGCACCTGGCGCAGCAGTTTGCGATCGGAACGGATCGCGAGATCGTGCGGCTCGACCTGCTGCGCGATCGCGATCCGCTTGGCCGCGATCTTCTCGCGCAGCGGGTCGAGCACCTCGGCGAGCAGCGACGCCATGCCGACGGTTTCCCGTTCGGCGAGGCGCTTCGTCGAGCGCAGCTTGATGTAGTCGGTCAGATCCTTGACGAGCGCCTCGAGCGACAACGCGGAATTCTGCAGCCGCCGGATCGTCTTCAGGTTCGCCTCCGACTGCGGGCGCGCGAGCAGGATCTCGACCGATCCGCAGATCGCCTGCAGCGGCGTGCGCAACTCGTGGCTGACCATCCCGAGGAACGCATTCTTCGCCTCGATCATTTCGAACGCGCGGTCGGACGCCTTGCGTTCGGCGTCGAGCGCCGCGTCCTGCCGTTCGAGCAGGTCGTCACGCGTGCGCATCGTATAGAACAGCAGCAGGAACAGCGCGCACAGGATCACGCCGAGCACGATGCCGAGGATCAGGATCGCGCGCTGCTTCTCCTTCAGCTGATGGAACGTGAAGTCGCGCTGCGCCATCTCGATCGCGCGGAAATAGTTCGCGAGGCCGTTGACCTTCGGCCAGTACGCATTGACCTCGTCGATGACCTGCGGCGCGTTTTTCGGCGAATCGCGCAGCAACGGAACTTCGCGCTTCAGGCGCGTCATGAATTCGCCGAGCGCGTCGATCTCGTTGCGCGCGCGCGGGATGCGCAGCCAGTATTCGGACACCTCCGACGGCCGCTGCAGAAAGCCGAACGACACCGACAGGCTGTCGAGCTGCATCTGCACGTGATTGAAGTCGTCGTCCTGGTGCGTCGCGTAGAGGATCAGTTGCCGGTCGAATCGCGTATAGACGTTGCGGTATTGCGCGGCGGTCCAGAACACGCCTTCGCGCGGCCCTTCGAGCACGCCCTCGTTGACCGAGGTGGCGAGGAGGTCCCACAGCAGGAACGCCCACGCGGCGAACCCCATGATCCACAGCGAGCCGAGGACCAGGATGATTTTTCTATTTTTCCATCGCCGGCGTTTCATTTCACCGTCAGGCCGATGATCTGCCACGCGAACTTGGCTTCGCCGAGCGGCGTCTTCAGTTCATCGGGATACTGGTCGCGCGGGTACATGATCCACAGCGGGCCGTAGTTGTCGTTGCTGAGCACCTTGCCGTTCATCTTCCGCGCGAGGATCACGCCGTAGCGATCGGCATCGGACAGGGGAATCGTGAACGTGTACTCGTCGATGCAGCGGAACTCGATCTGCGTGCCGTGCGCGCCGACTGTCTTCAGGATGTCGGACAGGCGTGGGCCGGTGAAGGCCGCTTTCGGCGTCCAGCTCGTGGACGTGACGATCGTGTGCTGCGGCAGCGCCATCAGCGCCTGCTCGGAAAACACGTACGCCGCCTTGCCCTGCTGGTTGTGCTTGTCGATCTTGCCGTCGACGGTGAACGTAAACGACGACGCGGCCCAGGTCGCGGCCGCCATGCCGAGCAGGCAGGCCGTCAGCAGGCACTTGGTCCAGATGGTCGAAATTCGCATGTCTTGCCCTCGGTCGTGCAGTGGTGATTTGTCGTTGGAGTCTCAGTTCGTGGCGGCGGCGGCCGGAAGCGTGATCTTCAGTTCGCGCGCCACTTCGGCGAACAGGATCGGCAGGCGCACCGGCTTTTCCTCGCAGCGCGCGTTGTAGTGCGACACGATGTGCGCGATCTCGTCCTCGCTGGCTTCGCCGGTCGAGATCTTGCCGGTCAGCAGGAAGATCGGCGCACCGCTGTTCTCGCTCGAGCGGATGCCGCGCACGAGTTCGGCGGCGGTCTGGTCGCCGAGCATCCAGTCGAGGATGTAGCCGTCGAAATCCTCGACTTCCAGTGCCTTGCGGAACGTTGCGCCGTCGAAGTACGGAATCGCGTTCACGCCTTTCTCGATGAAATATTCACATACCGTTTCGGCGACGTCCTGCGAATCGTCCACCACCGCGATGCGCGCCGCATATACGTTCGGCTGGGCCGAGCGCAGCTCGATGACGTCGACCGGATACGTGCGGCCCTCGCGCGCGTGCTGACGCTCGGTGATGAGCCATTCGCCCTGCCACTGCAGCGCGACGAAATCCGTCTCGGCCTGGCTGCTGGCTTTCGACGAGATCGCGGCGCGGCACCGGAAACGCCGCGACTCGATCACGAGCGTCGCATCGATCATCTCCGCGGCGGCCGGCTGCGTGCCCTTGTCGTCGAGCAGGATCGCCGGCGGCACGCCGAAGTGCGTCGCGATGTCCTGCAATTGCGACAGATTCCACGGGATCAGGCCTTTCATCTTGCGCGTGACGACCGAGAAGCTCAGGCCGAGCACATTCGCGATCGTCGTGTTGTGACTTCGCGGCGGAATGCCGTTCCGGTTCAGTAGGTCGCGCACCTTGTTGGCGGTAATCAGATCGACGTTGGCCTGCTCGGTGGTGGACATCTCGATGGGGTCTCCAAGGGTTTTTGCGAGGGTGAGCATATCAAAACTGACGCGTCATGCAAACTTTGAAAATGCGAATGACCTTGACATGCCATTTTTCTTCATTATTATTGCTCACCACGTCACTATTGTTTGTCGCGTCATGTTTGGAGATCGATACCGGCCACAGTCGGACCATCGAAAAACGCCGGCCAAGAAGCAGTGACAGAACGATTCGAAGAGAGAACCTGAGAGAGCCTTGGAATGCGTGTCGGCGTTGGCGGATTGTATCCGTTGCGCCGCACGCCGCCGGGTGCGAGCTCACGGGGGTGGGATAGCTCGCAGAATTGCGGCGCCAATAAAACCTGAGGGAAGTAACAATGTACCGCCGTTTACTCGCACCGGGGCTGCTGTTGCTATTGGCCGCGTGCGCGCAGGATCCGTCGATCACCAGCAACACGGTGCGGATCTGCGACGACACAGGCTGTTCCGACCGTCCTAAAGATCAGGTGTCCTATCAAAAAAGGGACGATTCGGAAGACCAGGAAAGCCCGCGCATCGCTGCGCTGAAGCAGACCGCGAAGACCCAGCCGAAGGCCGCCTACGACCTCGGCCTGCGTTATTTCCGCGGCGACGGCGTGCGCCAGGACAGCTACCAGGCCCTCAAGTGGATGCGCGAAGCCGCCGAGCGTGGCGACGTGCAGGCGCAGAAGGCGCTCGGCAGTTTCTACCTGTTCGGCCTCGAGGAAATGGGCTCCGACGCGCGCGAGGCGGAGAAGTGGCTGTCGATCGCGGCCGGCCGCGGCGACAAGGAGTCGAAGAAGCTGCTCGACCTGGCGCGCAAGGCCAAGAAGGAAGACGAAGAAGACTGGAAATGGCGCACGGAATGGCGTGATCGCTATTACGGCTACTGGTACTCGGGCTATCCGTACTACGGCGTCTGGCAGCAGACGTACTGGTACTACTGACCGGGTCTGAAAGCAACGGGGGCAGCAGCGGGGAGACCACCATCGCGCGCCAGCCGGGGGGGCTTATCGAAGTTCGCACGAACACATAAGCCGAACAACGACTCTAATCGATCGACAACGACATGAAGACCATCCTTTCCCAACGTCTCACTCAAGGTGCGCTGGTGGCAGCGCTTTGCGCGTCCGTCGCGGGTTGCGGCGGCGTGGTGACGCCCGGCGGCCAGAACGCGGGCGTGACCGGTGCCGCCGCGGGCGGCGCGAGCGCCGGCGCCGATTCGGGGCTGCAGCGCTGTGCGTCGCCGCTCGGCACGATCGCCGTCGATGACGGCCGCAACGCCGACTGGTGGGGTCCGTTCGGCAGCGCGACCAAGATGACGACGATCGACCCGCTGCTGCGCCTGGCCGTGCAACAGTCGAACTGCTTCGTGATCACGTCGATCGGCAACCAGAAGAGCGACGCGCGCCTGTCGCGCATCACGCAGCTGCAGCGCAACTCGGGCGAATACCGCGCGGGCTCGAAGCAGCAGAAGGGCCAGCGTGTCGCAGCCGACTATTACATGGAACCGCAGATCGTCATCAACGATTCGCCGATCGGCGGCATCGGCAGCATGATCGGCGGGCTGATCGGCAACAGCGCGGTCGCAGCGGTGGCCGGCCACCTGCAGACGAAGGCATCGGTCGTCACGTTGACGCTGTTCGACGTGCGCTCGGCCGTGCAGATCGCGGCGTCGGAAGGCAGCTCGACGGCGACCAACTACGGCGCGGCGCTGGGCGGCTTCGGCGGCGGCGTGGGCGGCGCGCTCGCCGGCTTCTCGTCGACGCCGGAAGGCAAGGCGACCGTCGTCGCGTTCATCGACGCGTACAACAAGATGGTCGTTGCGCTGCGCAGCTACAAGGCGCAGGACGTCAAGGGCGGCCTCGGCCGCGGTGGCCAGCTCCAGGTCAACTGACGTTCCCGGGCCGGCGGTGCGCCGCCGGCCGGTTCCTGATTCTGATGCTTGACTGTCCGTGCGCGCGGTGTGATCCGCGCGTACCGGCTCCGTTCGTCCCTGTTTGCACCGAGGTGATCCCGATGAAAGCCGTTGCTCTGATCGCATTGACCTGTCTGGCGCTGACCGCTTGCGGCGGCGACGATTCCTCGCCTGCGGCGTCCGGTGGCGGTTCGGGCACGAGCAACAACGGCGGCAGCGGCGGCACAGGTTCGGGTGGAACGGGGAGCGGCGGTAACGGCGGTTCGGGTGGGTCGGGCGGTTCCGGCGGCTCGGGCGGCAGCACGTTGACGTGGCGCTACGACGCGCAGCCCGTGGCCGTGGATCGAGCGAGCTTCCTGACGCTGGTCAACAATGAAGGCGCGAAGGGTTACCGATATCTGGGCGACTACTTCTACAGCGCGACCAACGGTGGCACGCAGTCGATCTTCGTGAACGACGGCACTGCTCAGACGTATACGTACCAGTTGCAAACGGCGTCGTCCGACATGACGTCCTTCATCAACGCGGCCAACGCGCAAGGGGCGAGCGGCTACCGCTACGAAGGGCCGCTCACGTACGGCGATCTCTATCGCAAGGATGGCGGCTCGTCGGCCACGTACACGTATACGACGACCGGCCTGCCGGCCGATGCGAACGCGTTCCTCACGCAGGCGAACGGCCAGGGCCAGTCGGGCTACTGGTTCGTCGGCCCGCTGATGGTCGGGGCCGCGCAGGCGAACGTCTACATGAAGAACAACGCGTCGAATGCGACGTATACGTATGACGCGCTGGCGCCGACCTCGACCGTCAACGACTTCATCGCGCAGGCCAACAGCGAAGGCGCGAAGGGTTATCGTGCAAAGGGCGCGATGGCGTTCGGCACGGCGATCTCATGGGTCTACGTGAAGGACCAGACGCAATCGCCGACCTTCGCGTACCAGTCGGCCGCGGTCCAGGGCTCGGGTGCGAGCTTCGTCCAGCAGTCGAATACGCTCGGCGCGCAGGGCGCTGCCTATCTGGGCGATCTCGCGCTCGGCACGTCGAATCCGGTGATCGCGTCGTTCTATTTCACGCCGAAGAACTGCACGGGTTTCCTGTGCACGACACTGAATCCGCTCACACAGAACTGAGCGCGCGCACGCAGAACGAGGTGTCTCAGGCGTGCTTTCCTCGGGCACGCCTTTTCGCCGCCGGCTTGCCGGCGGTATTTCGTTTACGCGCGCTCGCGGCTACCCGTCGCAGGCCAGGCGCGCTTGTTCGATCGTCCGATCATTCCGGCATGACCGGGCGATAAATCCGCAACGAAAATTCGGTCGAGTTCAAAACAATTCACAATTCCACTCAGACGTGTACTAAATAGGTGCTTCGCGACTGATTTCCGCTGCGCCGTTTGGCATGATCGGGATACCTCCATCCCATCGGTTTTCATCGTGACGCCCATTCGGGCCGGAAATGAGCAGTATTCCGGCACCGGATTCGGCGTCGCGTCTGGTCATGGCATACAGCACGCTTCAGTCCATTCGTCGCTATCAGAGCATTTCGATGTTCGGCGGCGCCATCGTCGTGACGATCCTGATCCTGATCGCCTGCGGGCTCGGGATCGTGTCGATCGTCTACGGCTATCTGGACGGCGAGCGGCGCAATTTCCTGAACGGCGTCGAGGAAACCGTCGACGAGATTCAAGTGAGCGAAACGTCGTTCCGCAACGGCGTCGCGAATACGCAGTTGATCTGGCGTGAGCTCGGCCCGGCGCCGGCCGATGTCGTGGACGGCTTCTTCGCCAACGGCCAGCAAATGGCGATCACACCCTACCCGTCGCTCGTGGTCGGCGTGCCGGGCCAGACCGCGCAGCGCGACGAGGTCGCGCGCTACCTCGCGCTGTCGTTCATGCTGTCGCGCATCTGCGCGGCGAGCTCGCTCAATCGCGGGCGCACGCTGGAGGGCTACCACTACAGCACGCGCACGGGGCTGTTCGGCTTCGTGCCGCACCTGTCGCGCGACAACCCCGCGCTCGCGACGGCCGACGCGCGTGCGCACGTGATGGCCGCACTGCATATCGATTTTCCCCCGGTGCCGCGCGAAGCCGATGATGGCCGGCCGCGCGTGCACTGGCTGCCGCCGTACGCGAATCCCGTGACCGGGCAGTCCCGCATCCGGATCGCCGCCGAAGCGCGGGCCCATGGCCAGCCGTTCGCGGTGCTCGTGACCGAGTACGCACCCGACTACCTGCTGTCGTGGCTGGCGGGGCGCGGGTCGACCGGCGTGTTCTTCATCACGACCGCGGACAACCGGCTCATCACGATCGATCCGGACATCGAACGAACGGCTGCGCTGACCGAGCGGCTGCTGACGCTCGACGTCGCGAACGGCGGCGCGGCGGCCGGCGAGGCAGCCTTCCGCGATGGATCGATCGTGTTCAGCAGCAGGCTGGGCGCGACGGGCTGGACGATCGCCTACGCGCTGTCGTGGGCGGATGTGGCTGCCGGCGTCGGCGTGCAGGCGGGCTTGCTGGCAGGCGCGACGATGCTCGCCATCGGCGTGATGTGGCTGTTGCTCGCTCGCTTTCGCCGGCGCGTGCTGCTGCCCGTCTATGCAAGTTCGGCCCGCGTGTTCGACAGCGAGGCGCTGTGCCGCAGCGTGATCGACACGGCCCCGATCGGCCTCGGCCTGATCTCGCGCGCGGACGGTCACTTCATGCTCGTCAGTCCCGCACTCACCGAAATGATCGCGCGGCTCGGCAGCGATTACCGCACGTTGTCCACCCAGGCCGTGGCGCGCTACGAAGCGTTCGTCGCGAGCGGAGCGGCCGGCGGCACGCTGCAGACCGATTTCGTGCTGGCCGACGCGAGCGCCGGGGCGGTGCCGCTGCATCTGGAGGTGAGCGCCAGCGGCGCGCGCTATCAGGAAACCGACGTGCTGATCGTCGCGGTCGCCGACGTGACCGTCCGCCGGCAACTCGTCCGCCAGCTCGAGGACGCAGTGCGCGCGGCCGATTCGGCGAATGCGGCGAAGTCGTCGTTCCTCGCGGCGATGACGCATGAAATCCGCACGCCGCTGAACGTAATCCTCGGCAATCTCGAACTGCTCGAACGCTCCGCGCTGGACGCGTCGCAGCAGGGCCGCGTGCAGACGTTGAGGACGGCCGCGGCGGGCCTGCTCGGCCTCGTCAGCGACATCCTCGACTTCTCGAAGATCGAAGCCGGTGCAATGACGGTCGAAGCGATCGAATTCGACGTGGCCGGCGTGATCGAGCGCACGCTCGGCGCCTTCGCACCGGTCGCGAAGGCGAAGGGGTTGCCGTTGTTCTGCGAGATCGACGCGAGCGTCTCGCAGCGGATGCGCGGCGATCCCACCCGGCTCGGGCAGGTGCTCGGCAACCTGCTCAGCAACGCGATCAAGTTCACCGCCAGCGGGCACGTGTTCGTGCGCGTGTCGGTCGTCTCGACCGGTTGCGGTGGCGCCGAGCTGTCGATTGCGGTGGAGGACACCGGCATCGGTATCGCGGGTGCCGATCGGCACAAGCTGTTCAACGCGTTCTCGCAGGTCGACGCGACGATCACGCGGCGCTACGGCGGCACGGGGCTCGGGCTCGCGCTGTGCGATCGCCTTGCAGCCGCGATGGGCGGGCGCATCGACGTCGCGAGCGAGCCGGGCGCCGGCAGCTGTTTCACGGTGACGGTGCCGCTCGGGATGGCCGTCGTACCGCTCGACCTGCATCCCGTGCGCGGCAAGCGCGTGCCGCTGATCGTCGTCGCGTGCACCGAGTGGCAGCGCTTTGCGTTGCCGCACCTGCGCGCATGGGGCTTCGACGTCGACGCGTACGATCGCCCGTCGCGGGTTTCGGCCGATCGCTACGCGAGGGCCGTTGCGATCGTCGTGTTCGGCGAATCCGACAGCGGCGCGCGCCCGGCGCTCGACAGCCTGGGCGGCGACAAGCCGGTCGTGTTCGCCACGCCGGACGGCCCGCTGCAGGCTTACCGGGCGGGCACGACGATGCACGTGTCGAGTTACGCGCTCGGCGGCTTCAAGGCCGCGCTCGTGCAGGCCGTGGCCGCGGCCCGGGCCGGTGAGCCGGCCGCGCACCTGCCGGCGCTTGCGCACGCGGCGGCCGGCCGTCCGCGCACGTTGCGCGTGGTGCTTGCCGGCGTCGATTCCGTCGGCAGCACGCTCTTGCGGGAACAGCTCGACGTGCTGGGTTGCGAGGTGGCGGCGGCCGGATCCGCCGAGGCGGCGCTCGACCTGCTGGCCACCGGTGCATGGGACGCCCTGCTGCTGGATACCGGCCTGCCCGGAACGTCGGGTTGCGAGTTGGCGAGCGCGGCACGCGATCTCTGCGCAGGCTGCGGCGTGGTGGTCGTGACGTCGCATGTCGCGCCGGGCGACCGGCGCCGCTATGCCGGCGCGGGGGTCGGCTGCGTGCTGACCAAGCCGGTGACGCTCGCGCATCTGCGCGGTGCATTGGCGGGCATCACGCGGCGGCGTGGCGTGCCGGACCAAGAAGGGATACAAGAACAGGACATCGCGCAGTGCGCGCATGGCGATGCGACATGAAGCAGCGTGTTTCGCTACGGGCAGCGACGACGAGGTCCGAAGAGTGGAAGGCAGCGTGCCGCATCGGCAAGTGCGACGCAGATCAATCAGGTGAAGAGAGGGGAAGACCGTGCGCTACATGGTGAAAGTCTTCGTAATGCTGCTCGATTTTGCCACGCTTCCCGAGAAGTCCCGGAAGGATTTTCTTGGCAGGATGAATGAATTCCTGATCATGTCGCCGATGCAGAAGCGGCGCGCGGTCAGCGAATGGAAGCAGGAGGTGGAGGAACGGGGCGAATCGGGTGAGAGCGGACCATAACGATGATCCCGGCGCGGATGCACGATCGCTGCGCGACAGGATCGCAGCCGCGTGAACGACGGCGGCACCGGGGCGGCCGGGCAATGCGACGTTGCGGCCGGGGCGCCGCCGCGCGAGTGGTCGACGGCACCGCTCGCACCCGTGGCGCATGCCCGCAAGCGTAGGTTGGCCACCTTGCAGGGCGATGCGGAACACGCCCCGCGTCTGCCGAGCGGCGGGCGGCTTGCGGCCTTGACCACGTTTTATCTTAAAATCTAGGCGCGCTTGCATTCTCCGATGTGTCGAAGCGACGGGTCGAAGACGGCCTGTCGGCGGGATGGAACGGAACCGGAACGGCGGCCCGCATCCTGCGGCCGTCGACGGATGCGCGATCGAATGCCTCGGGGAGAACAGGGACGATGGATGAATTCTTTGTGCGGGTGATGGTGGCGGACGACCATCCGTCAGCCGCGATCGGGATGTCGCAGGCGCTCGCCGAGAGCAGCACGATCCGGCTCGTCGGCTCCGTGTCCAATTCGACCGATCTCGTGGCGGCGCTCGACGAGAAGCCGAGCGACGTGCTCGTCGTCGACTACGTGATGCCCGGCGGCAAATTCGGCGACGGGCTCGTGCTGCTGTCGTTCCTGCAGCGCCGTTATCCCGCGCTGCGTCTCGTGACGATCACCATGATCGACAATCCCAGCGTGCTGCATGCGATCCGCAAGCAGGGTGTCGGCTGCATCCTGAGCAAGTCGGATGCGATTTCGCATCTGGTCGGCGCGGTGCACGCGGCATATGTCGGCGCCAACTACCTGTCGCCGCATATCAAGCAGTTGCTGGAGTCGACGGGCACCTCCGATACGGCTCGCCCGCTGACGACGCGCGAAATCGAAGTGGTGCGGCTGTTCGGTTCCGGTTATACGGTTGGCGAGATCGCCACGCAGCTCCATCGCAGCAAGCAGACGATCAGTTCGCAGAAAGCCAGCGCGATGAAGAAGCTCGGCATCGCGCGCGACGCCGACCTGATCCGCTATGCGAGCGACGGCAACCTGGCCGACCCGGCAGCACCCGATGCGCCGGCCGCAAGCGAATAGCCGGCGCGCCGGCCGTCGCGATGCAGGATGCATCGACAGGCGGCCGCATGGCCAGACGGCGGGCGAGCGGGCCGGGCAGCCGGCCGGGCGCCGCATGCACCGACGGTGACTTTTTCATCCGGCACCGCCGATAACGATCCATGCCCGCAAAACTGAAACGACTTCTCGCGCACGCGGCGGCGGTGGGCCGCAAGCCGTTCGATCCCGGGCGCGTGCGGCGGCAGCAGCAGATGCTGCTGTACGGCGGCGGGTGTGCGATTACCGCGTTCATTGTCGTGTGCGCGGCGCTGGTTGTCCGGCTCGACGTCCAGGACAGCCTGGAGCGGGCCCGTTCGACGTTTCTTCAGCGCGAAACGCGGTTCTACGCAAGCCTGCAGACTGCGGACCACCTGCTGATGCTCTTCGGTACCCGCACGGAACTGCTATGGAACAAGGGCGCGCAGCCTCCGCCGGAGGCGCTCAGGGCTTTTTCGGCGGAAGGCGGCCGGTTGGCCGCCGGCAACGCCAGCGGAGAGACGCCGTTTTTCGCGATGGCCGAGGTGGCGGCGGACCGGCCGGCCGAATCCTTTGCGCGATATCTGGGTGCGGCACTCGGGCAAATCAACCGGGGCTCGCGCTACCCGCCGGGTCCGCCGGGCGCCGAGCCGATCGGGGGTTACCTGATCGGGCTCGATGGCCCGTTTCTTGGCGTGTTGGGGGCGGGGGTCGTCGCCCGTGCGCAGGCGCTGCCGCCCGATACCGACCTGCGGGCGTTGATCGACAGCCTGATGCCCATCGGCGCAACGAAGCAGAAGCCGGACATGCAGCGCGCCACATTCGTGCTCGACCGTCGCTACGACCCGATCGTCGGGCGCGACGTCGTACGGTTCGCACGGCGGCTCGACGACGCGGACGGCCGCCCGTTCGGATGGCTCGTCTTCAACGGCCGGTTCCGTCTCGACGACACCATGTCGCCGCAGTCCGACGACGAGGACGTCGCCGTCCTGGATGCGCGTGGCCGTGTCGTGTTCGGGCGGCTGCGCGATCCGGAATCGATCGCGCGAGCGATGGCCGATGCGGGTGCGCAGTCCGGCAAGCATGTCGTCGTACGCAGGGTCGGCATGCGGTTTGCGATCGTGGACAGCCTGCCCGATACCAGCCTGACCATCGCGACGACCTTCTCGTGGCGAAGTGTGGCAAGGGCAACCGCGGTCGGCGTGAGCGCGACGCTCGCGGCTGCGTTGCTTGCCGTCTCGATGCTGTGGATCGCGATCGTGACGTTCGATCGCCGGGCGCTGCGCCCCGCACACCGGCGCGCGATCCGTCTGATCGAAAGCGAGGCGTTCAACCGGACGTTGATTCGCACCGCACCGGCCGGCCTGCTGCTGCTATCGGCGGCCGATGGCGAAACGATGGTGCGCAACGACGCCGCGCTCGCGTACGACGACGGCGCGTCGGGGCTCCCGCTCGGCAAGCGTATCTGGCAGGCCTGCCGCGAGCGACAACAGGCCGGCGCGGACGGGCGGCGCTTCATGATGCAGCAGGAACTGGCGGTCGAGCGCGACGGTCACGACACCACATATCTCGCGGCGCATGTCGTCCGCACCAAGTTCCGCGGTGTCGACGTGCTGCTCTGCATGCTGACCGACGTCACGGCGCGCCGGCTGACCGAGGACAAGCTGCGCGAGGCGCGCGTGGCCGCGGACGACGCCAACAAGGCGAAATCGACGTTCCTCGCGACGATGAGCCACGAGATCCGCACGCCGCTCAATGCGATCGTCGGCAACCTGGAGCTGATGGAGCGGGCCGAATTGCCGGCGGTCGAGCGGCAGCGCCTGAAGACGATCGTGTCGTCATCGGATGCACTGCTGCGCGTAATCAACGACGTGCTCGACCTGTCGAAGGCCGAATCGAACCAGATGGCGCTGGAGCAGATCCCGTTCGATCTGAGGCGCGTGCTGCAGGACGTCACGGCGATTTTCCGGCCGCTCGCGGAAGCGAAAGGGTTGACGCTCGAGTGCGATGCCGCGGCCGAACTGGCGGACGGCCATGTCGGCGATCCGACGCGGTTGCGGCAGCTCGTGTCGAACCTCTTGGGCAATGCGATCAAGTTCACGGAGCGTGGCGGGATTGCCATCGACGCACGGCGCGTGCGCGGCGGCGCCGGTGAGGTCGAGATCGCCGTGCGCGATACGGGTGTCGGTATTCCAGAGGACGCGTTGCCGACGCTGTTCGACGTCTACATGCAGGCCGATGCATCGATCTATCGCCGTTTCGGCGGCACCGGGCTTGGATTGCCGCTGTGCCGGCGCATTGCGCGATTGATGCACGGCGAGCTGACGGTCGAGAGCCGGGAAGGTGCGGGTTCGACGTTCGTGGCAACGTTGCCGCTGCCCGCTGCGCCAGCCGGCTGGCGCAGCGCCGAACCCGAACCGGATATGGCGCTCGCGCCGCAGCAACGCGACGACGTGCAGCCGCTGCGCGTGCTGGTGGCTGAAGATCATCCGGCGAGCCGCGCACTGCTGCGGGATCAGCTCGACGCACTCGGTCACGACGCGACGATCGTCGAGAACGGTGTCGAGGCGATGCGCGCGTACTTCGAGCACCCGTTCGACGTGGTGCTGACCGACCTGAGCATGCCGCAGCTCGACGGCTTCGCATTGGCGAATTTCCTGCGTGAGCAGGGGGCAACGGTGCCGGTGATCGCGATGACCGCGCATGCGACCGATGACGATCGCCGCCGCTGTGCGCAGGTCGGGGTGGCGGAAGTCGTACTCAAGCCGTTGTCGATCGATGCGCTCGAGGCGGTGTTGCGGCGGCACGGGACGCGTGGCGCGGGAGGGGCGGTCCAGCCGGCTGATTCCGGCGGTTCGGCGCCGCCGGCGATGACCGACGAGATCCGCGAGAAATTGCGGGCCGCGACGCTGCAGTCGCTTGCGGTGATCGACGATGCGCTGTCGCGCGGCCACGCTGACCCGCTCCGGATTGAACTGCACTCGATGCGGGGCGGCTTCGCGCTGGCCGGCAATACTGACGCAAGGGATGCCTGTGCAGCCATGGAGCGGATCGTGAACGAGGGCGGAGCCGAGGCGCTCAGGGATCGATGGGCCGCGTTCCGGAGTGAAATGGTGCGGCAACTCGAATGCTGACCCCGGGCGCGGCCGCTCGGTGCTTGGGCCAAGTCTGGCCTGAGGCCACGCGTGGACGGGCTACTGTTCACTCATCGTGAAAGTCGCGACGGCACCAGTGCTTTCCGCTGTCATGTTGCCGGTCCGGACTGAGTGTGCGGTGAGAGGCATGTTGACCCCCTGGTTGCCGGTTTCCGTAACGAATCGTTGATTCGGATTGCCGGCTGCGCTCGAGTCCGTGCCGTAGAAGACTGGCGTCGACTGATTCATGATCCGTACGCCGGCGCCTTTCGCCGCGGAACCGGGAGGTAGGCTCGCACTTCGGCTCGCGTACCGGCATGGGTCGCGTCGGTCAGCGTGATGAACATCCGGGTCGTTGCGCCCTGGGTGCCGTCCGCGCACTGCAGATTGATCGCGAAGTTCCGAGCAGGCCCGACGCCATTTCGGGTAAGGTTTGCTATCGCGATGCTGCCCATCGGAACGTTGATCTTCCTCGTACTGACCGCGCAACTCGAGACCAGCGGCATGAAGGCGACGGATCCGCTCAAGCGCACGAGGATCGTGACCTGGCCGTGACTGCCAGGCGTCATCTGCCCGATACCGCCGCTCAGGGGCCGGCGGCTTCGATGAAGTCGCCGGCCGTTGTTTTTTTGGCGCCCGCTCGAAACGAGCGAGCGCTGTTGTGCCGACCCCAACGGGTTCAACTAGCCCTTATCGAGCGACGGGACCGTAATACCATTGCCCGTTGATCTTGCCGATACTCATACCGACCATGTAATACGGTTGGGCGGCACCTTCAACCGAGCTGGTTTCGATGCTGCCGGTGTTGTTGTTGTACCCGACCAGGGTGCCCCAGGAACGCCCACCGTAAATCGTCGATGCGGGATCGATACGGCTGCTCGACTTCGACGCGCGGATCGTGCCGGCGTTTTCGCCGACGAGGCCGCCCAGGGACGCATAGGTGCCAGCAATCGTGCCGGTGGACAACGTGTTGTCGATGACAGCACCCTGATCGTTCAGCCCCACCAAGCCGCCGACGGTCGATAAGTTCGCCGTGACATTGCCGGTCGCTTCCGCTTGGCGCACGATTGCGCGGTCGCCTTGGTTCGTGCCGACCAGTCCGCCGACGCGGCTGTTGTTACCGGCCGTCACGTTCCCGGTGGCTTGCACGGTGTCCACCACCCCCGTGTTCAGGCCGACGAGTCCGCCGACATCGCTCGCGTCGCCTGCACGGACCGGGCCATGCGCGCTTGCGTTCGATACGGTGCCCAGGTTCGTGCCGACGAGCCCGCCTGCATGACTGTTGCGGCCGGCGGTTACCGTGGCCGCTGCATACGCGTTGCGAATCGTGCCGCCGTTCCTGCCCGCCAGGCCGCCGACATGGCCGCTGGCAAGATCCGTGACGTCGCCGTCCGATTTCACTCCGTCCAGCGTGCCGCTTGCGTTGTCGCCGATGAAGCCACCGATGGCGAGTGCGCCGTTGGCCGAAACCAGGCCGGATGCGGACGCGTTTGCGATCGTGCCGCTGTCCCGGATTTTGCCGGCAAAGCCGCCGACATAGCTGCCCTTGCCTGCCGTGACCGTGGCGTTGGCCGACGCGTCGCGAATCGTGCCGAAGTTGACGCCGACAAAGCCGCCGGTGCTCGTATTCTCGCGGCCGGACACGCGCCCGCGACTCGACGAGCGAACGATCAGGCCATCGTTCATGCCGACGAGCCCGCCGGCGCTCTGGAGTTCAGGGCTGTAGGGGCCATCGAAGGGGAAGACGGTGCGGCCGGACAAGGTGACGTCGCCGGAAGCCGTGCTGTCGGCGATCGTGCCGGCGTTGGCGCCGACCAGGCCGCCGACGGAAAGCGTGTTCCCGGTACCCGCGACGCGCCCGGAAAAGTTCGCGCGATCAATCGTGCCGAGGTTCCGGCCGACGAGGCCGCCCATCATGACCACTTCCTTCCCGTTATACGCGACGCTCATGTTTTTCGCGGCGACATTGGTGATGCGTCCGCTCATGTTGTCGCCGACGAGGCCGCCGACGAACCGTGCGCCGGCGGCCGACGTGCCGTCGACCGTCAGCGAATCGAGCGTCAGGTTCGCAAGGTAGCCGGTGCTTTGCCCGAACAGGCCGACGTTCGTGCCGGTGTTGGTGATCGACAGGCGGCTGATCGTGTTGCCGAGGCCGTCGAATACGCCGGTGAACGTGCCGCTGCCGCCGATGCTGCGGAAGTTCGCGTTCGCGCCGTCGATCGTGTTGCCGATCACGTAGCGGCCGCCGAGGTTCGCATCGACGTTACGCAGGTCGGCGAGGGTATGGAGCACCTTGTAGTCCTCGCCGTTCGAACGGAACGACGCGTTGTCACCGGACAGCGTGACGGCAGCACCGTTGTTCACCGTATGGCCGTTCTTCGAATCGAACTCGAGGTGCGCGTTGCGGCCGGTGAGCTTGACCGCATCGTTGATGCGGATCTTGTCGGCGGCGTTGACGTTCAGGCTCGCGTTCGCGCCGGCGGCGGACACCGTTTGCTGCAGATCGACGTTGCCCTTCCGCGACGTGAGCGTGAGCGAGCGATCGCTGTTCCATGCGACCGGGCCGCCGACCCTCAGGTCGCCGTGCGTGTCGGTCAGCGCGACGTTGGTGGTGCCGAGGTTGTTCGACAGCGTGTCGCCGTCGATCGATGTGCCGGCCGGATCAAGGCTGTCTGCGTTGTTGTTCGCAACGCCCGCGTTGGCGGCTTCGATGGTCCAGGTGCCGGCGGTATTGCCTGCGCGCGTGTCGACCGTCGTGCCGCGTGCAACGCGAACCTGTTCGCCGCGAGTGAGAATCGAGCCGGCCGGTGCGTCGGCTTCGGCTGCGCTCGCGTCGAGCTTGCCGCCGACGAGGACGGTGCCGCCATCGAGCGTGATCTTGCCGGCGCGGCTGGCGAGGCCCTTGGCTTCGATCGTGCCGGTGTTGTTCACCACGGCATTGAGCAGGTCGCCCACCGCACGCGCGGTCATCAGTACTTCACCGCCGTCGGCCTTCAGCAGACCGCCGTTGGTGGCCTGCGCATCGACCGCGCCGCCTTCGACCTGCAGGCTGAGCATGTCGTTGCCGTCGAAGTTGACCTTGAACGTGTTGCCGGCGCCGAGTGCGACGCGGCCCATCTTCGCCTGGATCACGCCGTTGTTGGACACACGCGCGCCGAGCAGCGCGACGCTGCCGCCGTCGGCGGCGGTGATGCGGCCGTCGTTGACGATGGAGGCGGTGGAGTTACCCGAGAAGCGGTAGTTGCCGGCGAGGAAATCGGCGTCGGCGATGTTCTGCGTGGAAGCGACGAGGCCGCCGACGTTGATCTGTGCGCCGGAGCCGAACAGCACGCCGTTCGGGTTGACGAGGAAGACCTTGCCGTTGGCGTCGAGCTGGCCGTGAATCTGGCTGCCGTTGTTGCCGACCACGCGGTTCAGCGCGATCGACGTGGTGCCGGGTTGATAGAACGACACGCGCTCGCCGCCGGCGATGTTGAAGTCGTTCCAGTTGGTGATCAGCTTGTCGGTGTGCTGGTTGATGAGCATCGACTTGCCGTCTGCGTCGCGCAGGATATCGGCCTTGCCGGCGGTGATGTTCTCGCCGGAGGGCAGCGCGAAGGCGGGCAGGCTGACGACGCCGAGCAGCGAGAGTGCGGCGGCGGCGCGCTTGGCGCTGCCGGGCTTGGCACGGCGGCGTGCGGTTTCCCCGACCGCGCTCCAGCATCCCTGGGTCTGGTTCCAGACCAGTGCGTAGGTCTTGTTCATGTTTCTTTCCTGTGGAAAAAGTACTGGAGTATCGTTTCGCATTGGTACGTATACCTAACGAAACGGCTAAGACGGAAACGTGTGACTTGCACGCTTCCGACAGTGCGAGCAACTACGCTGCCCGCGCTACTTACGGCCTTGCCATGCCCGGCGGGCCGCTCGTCGTATGCCGCTCAGAAATACTGGGCGGCCTGCAGCCAGACACTCGGTGAGCGCGTGGGCGACGCGACCTGATCGGTGTAGCCGACCGGCAGCGCGGCGGTGACGCTGACTTGATGACGCGAGCCGTACCAGCTCGCGCCGATACCGAGCGACGACAATTGCACGGTATTGCGTTCGCGCGACCAGCGCTGCTTGCTGAGCTGGATGCGGCCCGTGTCGGCGAACGTGCTCAGTTGCCAGCCGGGCGCGACCAGATAGCGCAGTTCGGCGGTGGCCTGCCAGCCCTGGTCGCCGCTGCCGGCGCCGAGTGCGAACGCGCGCACGCCATACGGTCCGCCGAGATTGAATTTTTCCGAAGAGTCGAGGTTGCGCGACGACAGTTGCGCACTGAATTGCGTGTAGAGCTGGAATCGCGAACCGAGCGCCTGCAGCCGCAGCGCGTTGATGTTCAGTTTCGCGAACTGCCCGAGGGTATGGACGTAGTAGTTCATATCGAGCGGATCATTGCTGCTCAAATGCCCGATGCCGACGGTCGCGGAGAAGCCGGTGCGGCCGCCGCCGCCGAAATCGTCCTGGCGGTTGCCGCTCACGCCGAACGACCACAGATCGACGGTCTTGTCGCTGACCACGTCGAATACGCCGTACACGTCGCGCAAGTGCTTGTTTTCGTAGGTCACCTGGGCATCGACGCTGGTGCGCCGGTTGCGCACCAGCGGCTGCGTGACGAACGCGGAGCGGACGTCCGCTCCGCCGTGGTAGCGAAGCTCCTTCAGGCTGCCGCCGATCCGGTAGTTCATGTCGGAATACGCGATACCGACGCGCGTGGACGCGGGTCCGACCGGCACCTGATACGACGCGCGGTAGTAGCGCTGGTTCGTATTGCTCGTCAGGCCGCGCAGCGAGAAGCGGTCACCCAGGCGCAGCGGCGCGTTGACGTCGATGCTGCCCGTCGCGCGGTAGCGGCCGGTCAGCGGATCGCCGAAGTTGTCGAATTCGACCGAGCCGGTGGCGAAGCGACTGCGTTCGGCATCGATCACGAGATCGGTCGTGCCGGGGTCGGCGCCGGGCCGCAGCGTGCCCTTCGCATCGACGCCGGGCATCTCGTTCAGCAGCATGAGGCTGCGCTCGAGACGGTTGCCGCTGACGATCTCCCCGGGCTGCAGCGACGCAAGCGGCTGACGCAGCGCGCGATCCATTACGCGTGTGCGGTTGTGCAGCTCGAGCTGCCCGTAGCGGCCTTCGACGACGGCGATGCGCACGACGCCGTGTTCGATGTCCTGGCGAGGCAGATAGGCGCGGGCGAGCACGTAGCCGTGTTCGCGGTAGTACGTCGTGATTCTCCCGGCGGCCTGTTGAAGATCGCCGAAGCTCAGCTCGCGGCCGACAAGATCGACGAGTAGTGCGTCGAGCCGTGCGGCGGGAATGGCCGCATTGCCTTCGATGGCAAATGCGCTGACCGGAATGCGTGGGCCCTCAGCCGTGGCAGGCGAAGGCGCTTCGTCGGGTGGCGGCATCGCGAGATCGGGCTCGGTGGGAGCGGGCAGTGTCGGGCGGAGTGTCTCGACATCGCGCAGCGACTGTCCCGCATTCGGCACCTGGGCTTGCGCATGGGCGATACCGTGAAGCGATAGCGCGAGGCCGGCCAGGCACACGATGCGTAACCGGCCTGATCGCCTTTCGGCGATGGGTTCGAAGCGGAGGAACTGGCGGGCACGGCGCATGGCCGCTCGCTTGGCGGGAAGAAAAGCGGGTACTGGCGCCTGCATCGGGGGCGTCCCGGGCTCGGCGTCGAGGGAGCGGATGAAGGGGATTTTCGGCCTCGATCGGTTGTGCTGTTCGGCCGACGCGTGGTCTCTCGCTTCGGCCGTTTGAGATGCCGACGATGGTACGAAATGGTTCCGGAGATGAATATGGAACAAGTACGAGTGGCTCGTTCCCTTTATTCATTTTTGTCAGATTATTCGATGCAATCGGATCGGCGTTCAAGACGCCGATGCACGACGCGTCGGTGGCAGCCATCGCTTCAACGCAGCAAGCATCGGCCGTTCGATCCACGCATGACAGGCACAGCCGCATGCGCAGACGACGGCCAGCGTCGCGAGCACGGCCGCCAGGCCCAGCCCCGTGCCGGCATCGAGGCGCACGCCGACGATCTTGCTCGCAGCGCCGATCACATACGGATGCAGCAAATAGATCGAATAGCTCGCATCGCCGAGACGGGCGAGCATCGCGCTCCCGATGGTCCAGCCCCGCAGGTCGAGCGCGACCGCGGCGACGATCAGTACACAGGCCGGCACGCCCCACCAGAACACACGCTCAAAGCCCGCCGGGATACCGGACAGGGTGGCGGCGAGCGGTATCGTCGCGAGCGCTGCCGCGGCCGCCGTGAGCCACGCGAAGCGCGGAAGACGGGCGGCGATGCCCGTTTCCAGCAGGCGGCTGGCGAGCACGCCAAGCCCGAATTCGAGCACGAACGGCTGGCCGAGATGAGTCGCGACGTCGCCTGCCGGGCCGCCGGCGGCCACGTACGCGCAGAACAGCGCAAGCGCGAGCGCCGCGAACGTCGTTGCATGGCGCGCGCGGACGAACCACATCGATCCGGCGATGACGAGGTAGAACAGCATCTCGTACTCGAGCGTCCAGCCGTTGAGGTTCAGCGGCCCCCAATGGCCGTTCTCCTTCACGTACGGCACGAAAAGCAGCGACTTGACGAGATAGCCGAGGCCGGCCGTCGTCGAATTCAGCCATTGGGGTTTCATGATCGCGATCGCGAACACGCCGAGCGTGGTCAGCCAGTAGAGCGGCACGATCCGGATCAGGCGCCTGCGCAGGAAGTCGCGCCCCTCGCGCGGCGCGACGACGGACATGATGAAGCCGCTGATGACGAAGAATATGTCGACGCCGGCCTGCCCGAACGGAAGCACGCCCATGTGATAGCCGACGACGGCGAGCGCCGCGAAGGCGCGCGCGCACTGAAGATTCCGGAATATGCCGGAATGGAGGGGGATGGTCTGCATGTCGGGTTCAGCGGGTGATGGTCTTGTGTTGCGTGCGGGCGAGATTCGACGTGGCAGGAACGCCTGGTTGCCGCGTGCCCTTCGTCGCGGGATCGCGCTTCGGCCGGTGTCGGCCGGCACGCGAGTCGAATCCCGCGAACTGAAGCGCGCACAGCAGGGCGACACTGGAAAGATGGCGCGTATAGCTGCCGAGATCGGGTTCGAACAGCATCGAAACGGCGACGTGACCGATGACGACGCAGGCGAGCAGGTCGTGGGCCGGATGCGTGCCATGCCGTGCACGACGCCACACGGCGGCCAGCGCGATCCACACGAACAGTTGCATCGCGAGTTCCTTCGGGCCGATGTCGAACAGCAGCGGCAGGTTCAACCGCAGCACCGCGTACGCATAGTTCGCGCAAAAGGCGATGAACGAATCGGGCGTGAACGGGTTGTAGAAGCTCGTGCGCGCGCCGAACGGCGAGCCATAGGCGAGATAGTCGGCCGCCATGTCGCGAGGGTGCTGGAGCAGGTAGTACACGTCCGGCGGCAGCAGGAACAGCGCGATCGCGGCCGCGCCGATCAGCAACGTCTTGCCGCGCGACGACACGTGCCGGAACAGGAACGCGGCCAGCGCGATCGCGAGAATCAGCGCAAAGTAGCTGCGCACGACGGCGGCGTAGCCGGCATAGAGCGCAACGACGGCCACGAAGGTCCAGGCGGTCGAGCGACGCTGCGCGATACGTGCCAGCACGAGCGCAATCAGCACGACGAGCGTGTCCTTGCTGGCGACGAACAGGTTGAAGAACACGCAAGGCGCGAGCAGCACGACGGTCGCGGCCAGCGACCCGAGGCGGCGGCTCTCGCCGACGATCCGCCAGATGAACGCCGTGCCGATTGCGGCAACGAACAGCGACGCGCCGGCCGGGCCGAGCAGCGCATAGAATTTCGCGATCGCGTCGAACGACGTGCCCTCGTAGGTGCTGCCGCCGCCGATCTGGCTCTGGATCTTCTCCGCGTCGCGGAACACGAACTCGGGCAGGAACGTGCCGGCCTTGGCGTAGACGATCCAGTAGACGAACACGATCATCGCGCCGACGGCGCGCGTCACGCCGCGGCTCAGTGCCGGGCCGCCGGCAATCAGGTTACGCAGCATGCGGGGCAGCCTCCGTGCTTGCGGCCGCACGCGACCGCCCGGTGCGCGCGACGATCAGCGCCAGCGCGGCGACGATGCCGGCGCTTGCCGTGAGATGGGCGATGGCCGCCCCCAGCGCGCCGGCGTGGACGATCAGGCTCGACGCAAGCGGCAGATACGACAGCGCGAGCGTAATCATCGATACCATCACGACGAAGCCGGTACGCAGCGCGATCGCGGCCGTCCACAGCACGTCCGCCGCGCCGCGCAGCACGAACGACACGAGCAGTATCGCGAGCAGCGCGAACTGGCCGGTGTCCCCCGGCGCGTGCGCGAGCGCGAACAGGTCGCGATGCAGCGCGACGATCGCGGCCGCCACGATCGAGGTGACGACCACGCTGGCTACCGTCGCGCGCACGACGAGCCGGGAGAACGTGCGCGGCGCGTCGGCCAGCACGCGCACGAAGCGCGGGCCTGCCGCCACGACGACGGTCGAGAACGCGAGCGCCTGGATCGCATTGGCGATCGACCACGCGAACACGTACCGGCCGAGTGCATCGGCGCTCAGGTGCTCGCCGCCGACGAATCGCTCCGCGTATTGCAGCGACGAGAGGACGATACCTCCCACGTAGAACGGCAACCCGTGCCGCCAGACCGACAGCACACCGCGCTCGCGCACGGCCGGTGCGCGAGCGGCCCGCGGGCTCCCGCACGCCGGGCGCGCAACCGCGCCGATACGCCACAGCGAAAGCGCGACGACGCACGCATTGGCCGCGAACCACAGCGCGAAAACCGATTCGATCGACCGCAGAATGCCGACCAGCAACCCCGCTCCCGCGATGCCGGCCCACGCGCCGGTCCGCACGAACAGCAGCAGCGAGCCGACGCGCGGGCGATGCAGCGAGAACAGCCAGCCATTCGCTTCGAATGCCGCATGCTCGGACAGCGCGACGAGCAGCACGCACCACGCGAGCCGCGTCGGCAGGCCGAGGCGGGCGAGCAGGGCTGCGTCGCCGTGGGCCGTCGCAATGGCGAGCGTCGCGACGAGCAACAGGTAGAGCCCGCCGTACGCGATGCAGAGCGTGCGCATCGCGCCGAACGCGGGCAGCGGATCGGATTCGCTGAGCCGCCGGTTGAGTTCGGGGCTGAAGCCGAGGCCGAGCAGTTTCGAGGCGATCACCGCGGCGGCGACCGCGAGCCCGTACGCGGCGACCGCGTCGAAGCCGAGCGTGCGCGCGACGATGATCGCGAGCGCGAATTTCAGGCCGAGCGCCAGGCTGCGCAGGAGCAGGCGTATCAGCATGGCGCGACCTCGTCGGCTTCGGCGTGCGTTTCGATGTCGGAGCCGCAATGGTCACGATGGGCCGCGCGCAACGTGTCGATCACGCGTGCGCGTGCGGCACGGATGCGCGCAAAGCCGCCCTGCGCGGCATGCCAGAACGCCTCGGTCGCGCCGGGGGCGAGGATCGTCCGGCAGACGCGCGCCGGATCGAAATCCGCACCGTTGACGACCCAGTCGCCGAGCTTCATGTCCGCATACGCGCCGAAGCCCTTGCGCTCGTAGCTGACGTGGAAGGCGGGTACGCCGTGCAGGATAGATTCGAGCGCGCCGTGCAGGCGAACGGATACCGTGAGGTCCGGCCGGTCGGCTTCGAGGAGCGTCTTGAGCGGCGTCAGCGGTTCCTGGATGCCGAGGCCGCGGTAGTACGCGGGATCGTCGTTGCCGCGTCCCGTGCTTTGCACCGCAAAGCTGACCCGGCACGTCGCGCGTACCTGCTCGACCAGCCGCGCGATCGACGCGTCGTAGCGTGCGCGTCGCTTCGCGCTCCAGGCGGGGGCGCGACGCAGCACGAACGCGACATGGCGGGCGGTATCGCTCGTCGGCAGGGCGTGCCGAAGGATGGCCTCGCTGCGATGCCCGAAGTCGAGCACGGCGAGATCGGGTGCACGCCGCGTATTGGGATTCGCGGCGAGGAAGGCGGCGGAACGGTCGTCGCGCACGAATACCGAATCGAACGCGCCGAGCAGCGATTGCAGATGCGTTCCGACGGCGCTCGAGGACAGCACCGGGCCGATGCTTTGCGGCAGATAGACGGCGGGCTTGCCGGAGACGCGCGCGGCCCGCATTTGCAGCAGGTGGCCGGCTTCGAGCTTGAGCGCTTCGATGGCCGTGCGTGCGCGCAGGTAGCCGCCGCCGACGCCGACGATCAGGTCGACTTCGTCGAGCAGGCTGCGCAGTGCTTTCAACCGGCCATTGATTCGCACGGGCAGCGCGGCAGCGGCCGCACCGACCAGCCGGTGGGTGCCGCGTTCCGCGAGCACAGGGGCAGCGCATACGTCGTCGTACGCCGGGAACGAGGCCGGATCGGCCGCGACGATCGACACGCGGACGGCATCGCCGAAGGCCTCCCGGAGCAAGTCGACGGACAGGTCGACCAGCAGGCCGTCACCGGAGTTGCGGGCGCTGTAAGCGTGCAGCAGCGCGACGTGAATGGGGCGCGTCATGCCGGGCCTCGTCGGGAAAGGGTGTGATAGAGGTCGAGCGTGTGCGCGACCATCGTCTCGGCCGAGAAGTGACCGAAGGCCGCCGCGCAGTTCGCTCGCATCGCGTCGCATGCGGCCGGATCGCCGGCAAGCGCGACGATCGCGCGGGCGAAGCGCGTCGTGTCGTCTTCGTTCGGCACGACGACGCCGATGCCGTGCGCGTCGATCAGCTCGGTCGCGCCGGACACCTGCGTGGCGACGATCGGCACGCGCGCAGCCATCGCTTCGAGGCATACGTATGGAAAGCCTTCGTAGCGGCTCGGCAACGCGAACAGGTCGAATGCGGAGAAATAGCGGCTCGCGTGGTTCACGCGGCCGACGACGTGAAGATTCGGCGGCAGATCGTCGGCCTCGTCGCCGGCCGCCGCGATGAAGTCGCCGGAACCGATTGCGACGATCTGCACGGTGCGGCCGCATTGGCGATACACGCCGCGCGCGATTCGCACGAGACGGTCGATGCCTTTCTGATGGTCGAAGCGCCCGACGAAGCCGACGACGCGTGCATCGCGCGCGATACCGAGCGCACGTCGTGCCGCTTCGCGCGGTATCGGTGCGGGCGGCCGGACGCCGTTGACGATCGTCTCGATCCGCGCGGCAGGGATGCCGAGCGTTTCGTTCAGGTGTTGGGCCTCGTCATGCGAGACGGCGACGATCCGGTGCGTGCACAGGCGGCCGAGCAGCCGCTCGACCGTTCCGTAGAAACGGCGCTGGCGCGCGCCCAGGGTCGGGTTGAGCGTATAGACCGCATGCGGCGTATACACCTGCCGCCACGGCCCCGAGCACAGGCGCGCGATCGCGCCGGCTTTCGAGCTGTGGCTGTGCACGATGTCGGGGCGGATGCGCAGCAGGTGGCGATAGACGTGGGCGACCGCGAGCGCGTCGCGCCAGCCGACCGCGCGCTGCATCGGCACCGCATGCACGCTGGCGCAGCGCGACAGCACGCGCGCATCGAGGATCGTCGCGTCGAAGCGCGGGCCGTGCGGCACGATCAGGTGCAGTTCGATGCCGTCGGTGGCGCCCAGTCCGTCGATCAGGTCGGCGAGATGGACGGCCACGCCGCCGCCTGCGGCTTCGACGACGAGCGCGATGCGCAGGCGCGCCGCACGGGCCGGGGCAGGCCGGGCGCGAAATTCGGTCGTGGCGGAAGCGCTCGACGGCGCCGTATCGCGTATCGCGACGCGTTCGAGGTGACGGGTATCGCTCATCGCGGCTCTCCCCGGCGGCGGGACACGAGCGCGCGCAGCATGCGGCCGACCGACGATGCCAGGCCGCAACGCGTCGGCGCGTAACGGTACTGCTTATAGCGATAGGCGCCGTAGCGCGAGCTGTACCGGCCGACGTGCGGATCGATGCCGTTGAGCAGCACGCCGCTCGCGGCGACGCCGTTGTGCGCGAGACGCCGCACGGATTCGTCCAGTTCGGCGACGCGTGTCGAGGCGGCGCGCGCCGTGAGCAGCACGGTGCCGGCATGGCGGCCGAGCGTGACCGCGTCGGTCACCGCGAGAATCGGTGCCGCGTCGATCACGACGACGTCGTAGTGGGCCGACAGCAAGCCGAGCAGTTCGGCCACGCGCGCGTCGTCAAGCAGCTCGGACGGATGCGCGGGCACTGCGCCGGTCGGGATGAAGTCGAGGCGCGGCACCACGTCGCGGCAGATCACGTCGGCCGGCGCAGCCGTGCCCGACAGCAGCTCGGCGAAGCCGCGCTCGCGCGGGACACCGAACGATTCGTGCAGGTGGCCCTTGCGCAGGTCGCCGTCGACGAGCAGTACGCGCTCGCCATTGGCCGTGAGCAGCGCCGCGAAGTTGGCGGCGACGAACGACTTGCCCGCGCCCGGCGCAGGGCCGGTCAGCAGCAGCACGTTGTTGCGCGCGCCCTGCATCGCGAAGCGCAGCGCGGTGCGCAGGCTCCGCAGGCTTTCCACGGCCGGATCGTGCGGGTGCCGCGCGCTCAGCAGGTTGGGCCCCGGTGCATGCTGCGCGATGCGCCGCGCCATCTGCCGCTGGGCCGCCGAGTCGGGAATCGTTGCGTAGACGTCGATGTCGAGATGCCGTTCGATCTCGTCCGCATGGCGGATGCCGCCGAACAGGAAGTCGCGCGCAAAGGCGAGCGCGATGCCGAACGCGAGCCCGATCAGCGCGGCCGCCGCGATCACGACGGGCCGCCTCGGGCGTACCGGATCCTCGGGCACGATCGCCGTATCGACCAGCCGCACGCTGCCGGTCTTGCCGGCCTTCACCAGTTCGAGCTGCTGCGTGTTCGCGAGCAGCGCCGTATAGAGATCGGTGTCGACCTTCACGTCGAGCATCAGCCGCACGGCGTTCTGCTGCAGGTCGGGCAGCCGTCGCACCTGATGCTCGAAGCCGCGCTGCTCGCGGCCGAGCGTGGCGATCTGCGCGTCGAGCGCGACCATGTCGGGGTGGCCCGGTGCAAAGCGCGTGGCCATCTCGTCGCGCTTTTGCTGCAGCTCGAGGCGGCGCGTTGTCGCGTCGGCCGTCTGCTGCAGGATCAGCTTCGCTTCCTCGGTCAGGTCGATCGTGCCGTTCGCGTTGCGCATGTCGGTGTAGCGCTGTTCCGCTTCCTGCAGCTGGCGCTTGAGCACGGGCAGCTGTGCGTTGAGGAACGCGAGCGACTGCGCCGCGTCGGCGGACTTGCGCTCGATGTGCTGGCGCACGTAGTGGTTCGCGACCGCCTGAAGCTGCGACTGGATCCGGTGCGGATCGGGGCCGCGCAGCGTCGCGACGATCATGCCCGACTGCTTGATCTTTTCCTGGACCTCGAGGCCGCGTCGCAGCGCGTCGATCGTCTCGGCACGCGATTCGCGCACGAGCGTGAAGCGGGTGGCCGGATTCGCGTCGATGTGCGCGACGTCGAGTGCGATCGGGCCGTTCTTGGTCGGGAAGGTTTCCAAGTGCCCGATGCGGCCGGTGACGTCCGACGGCAGTGCGGGCCCGGTCAGCCGGTAGCGCTGGCCGTCGAGCAGCGTCAGTTCGAAGCGCTCGCCTTCGAGCGGCCTCGGCACGTCGAAGCGCGCGACCCCGATCGCTTCCTCGCCCCATGCGTAACCGCCGAAACCGAGGAGGCCCGGGTGCGCGAGGCCGGTGTTGAAGCGCGACACGAAATTGCCGACCAGCGGAAAGCGCTTCGGCTGCACGACGATGTAGCTGCGCAATTCGTCGACGACACGCGTGACGACGAGCCGCGACGCGAGAATCTGCGCTTCGGCCGCCGCGCTCGACTTGATGTCGAACAGCGACGACACGTCGCCGAGCATGCTTTTCGCGGCGGACGTGTCGCCGCTGTCCTCGACCTGGAGCAGGATGTCGGCCTGGTATTGCGGCGGCGCGAGAAACGCGTACAGCGTGCCGGCGCCGACGCAGGCGGCGGTTGCCAGCGCGATCAGCCAGCGTTGGGCGGCGAGCACGTCGACGACACCGGCGAGGTCGAGCTCGGCGTCGCGATCGTGCGATCGCTCGCGGGAAACGGAAGAGGTCATCGATTCGGTCCGGAAAGCGGGTTGGAGGGGCCGGCGGCCGGCGCAATGCGCGCGCACCACGCGTCGACGCCGCGCTCGATGAGCCGCAGGCTGTGTTCGAACGACGCGCGCGGGCCGAGATACGGGTCGGGGATGTCGAAGCCACGAGCGGCGCCGCCGAGCCGGAACACGCGGCCGCACAGGAACGGGTGGCGGCGTTCGAGCCAGCGCTTCTGCTCGAGATCCATCGTCAGGATCAGGTCGGCGCGCACGACTTGCCGGGACGACACTTGGCGTGCGCGGTGCGGGGCGAGGTCGAGGCCGCGCTCGCGCATCAGGTCGATGGCGTGCGGGTCGGCGGGGTGGCCGTCGAGTGCGCCGATGCCGGCCGACTGCACGTCGACCTCGGGCAGGCGTGCGCCGAGCAGCGCCTGCGCCATCGGGCTGCGGCAGACGTTGCCGACGCACACGACGAGCAGCGTGGCGATGGCGCTCATTTGACGGCGAGCGCCGCGGCGGCGCTGGTGCTGACGCCAGGCAGCAGCAGGCTCAGCACGCGGCTGAAGCGCACCAGGCCGTTGCCGTCGACGTAGACGATGTCCTTCGGTTGCAGCGCGAACTGGTTGGCGAGCACCATCGACACCGGCGAGCGCGCGTCGAGGTGGAACACCTGCGGGTCGCCCGTCTGCGAGCCGCGAATCACGAACATCTGCGCGGCGTCGGCGGTATTCGCGTTTACGCTGCCGGCCTGCGACAGCGCGTCGGACAGCGTCAGCCGGCCGTCGCGCAGCGGCAGCGCGAGCGACGGCTTGTTCACCTCGCCCATCACGTACACGCCGTAGTCGCTGCGCGCCGGCACGTGCAGCAGGTCGCCGGCCGACAGCACGACGTCGGCCGGATTGCGGCCGTCGCGCAGCATGCGCGTCAGGTCGAGCGGATAGGACACGCCGTTGCGCACGAGCGTCATGCGGCTCTGGTCGGCGGCCGTGCCGAGCCCGCCCGCGCGGCCGAGCGCTTCGTAGAGCGTCATCGGCACGTCGTTGACGGGCTGTGCACCCGGCGTGCGGACTTCGCCGTCGATATAGACCTGCTGCGAGCGGAACGACGCGACGCGCAGCGTCACTTGCGGATTGCGATAGACGCGCGACAGCGCGGCGGCGATACGGGCCTGCGCGGCGTCGGCCGTGAGACCGGCGACCGGCACGCTGCCGGCGAACGGGAACGCCACGTTGCCGTGCGGATCGACGACGAAGCCGGCGACCGGGTCGGCCGCGCGCGGCGCGTTCTGCTGCGCGGCGCCTTGTGCGGCAGCGAGTTCGGGGTGATCCCAGACGGTGATCTGCAGCACGTCGCCGGGGCCGAGGCGGTAAGCGCCGGGCGCGGCTGTCGGCGGGCCGGGCGGCAGGTTCTGCTGCTGCACGGCCTGTGCGTCGAGCTGGCGAATCAGGCTGGCATCGATCGTCGTGATCCGGAACGGAAGGGCACTCCCGTTGGCGTTTGCGTGTCCGGCGGCCTGGCCGCCGGTGGTGGCGGGCGGGGCGCTCATCTGCATGCCGGGTGCGAATGCACAGGCCGACAGTGCGACGCTGACCGCTGCGGCGAGCAGCGTGCGCACGCGGCAGGGACGTGCGGATCCAGCCCGCTCGATCATGGCGGAAGTCATCAGTCATCCTTATCGTGATGCGGCGACGCGCGTTGGCGGCGCCGCGTGCGTATCAGTACGCGTTGCGGTGCGACCAGCCGCGCAGGGCGGTAGCCAGGACGATGCGCATGTCGAGGGCGAACGACCAGTTGCGCAGGTAGTGGAGATCGGCTTCGACGCGGCGCTGCATTTTTTCGACGCGGTCGGTTTCGCCGCGCAGGCCGTTGATCTGCGCCCATCCGGTGATGCCGGGCTTGACGCGGTAGCGGTGGATGTAGCCGTCGACGATCTTCCGGTAGAGGTCGTCGTGTTCGAGCGCGTGCGGGCGCGGGCCGACGACCGACATCTCGCCGCGCAGCACGTTGAGGAATTGCGGCAACTCGTCGAGGCTCGTGCGGCGCAGGAACGCACCGACCCGCGTGATGCGCGGATCGCCGCGCGTCGCCTGGCACACTTCGCTGCCCGCGTCGTGCAGCCGCATCGTGCGGAACTTGAAGATCGTGAACGCCCGGCCGTCGGCGCCCTTGCGCTGCTGGCGGAACAGCACGGGGCCGTTCGACGACAGCCGGACCGCCGCCGCAATCGCGAGGAGCAGCGGCGCCAGGCCGACGAGGACGGTGGCTGCGAACACGCGATCGAAGATTGCCTTGTGCAGCAGCGCGCGCGACGACAGCGGCGACGCGACCAGGTTGATCGCCGGTGCACCGACGAGGTCGATCATCTCGCCGTCGAACATCGCGAGCTTGCTGACATCGGGCATGAAGCGGATGTTGACGAGATCGTCGCGGAACACGTCGAGCACGGCCATCACGACGCGCGCCTCGCCGATCGGCAGCGCGAGCCAGACTTCGGGAATCGCGTGGGCGCGGACATGCCGGGCGAACGTATCGAGATCGGAAAAGCACGGTATGCCGTCGGGGCTCGTGGTGTCGGCGCCGGCGATATCGAACATCGCTGCCGCGCGGAATCCGGCCGACGGCGCACCGGCGATGCGGTCGAGGACGGCGTCGCGATGGGCGCCGGTGCCGACGATCGCGACGAGGCGGTCGCTTTCCTGCGGCCGGCCGATCCGTTCGAGTGTCGTGCCGGCGACGACGCGCGACGCGACGAGCGCGATGCCGCTCGTCACCGTCCAGAGCAGGTACCAGGGCAGCGGGATGGCCAGGGTTGGCGCGAGCACCCGCATCACGAGCGCTGCGCCGGCCTGCGCGGCCAGCCACGCGAACGCGGTGAGCAGCGCGGTGCGGTGCGTGGGGGTGTGGGCCGGCGCATGGTAGAGGCGGAATGCGGGAAACAGCATCAGCGCAAAGGTCGCCGCGCAGGCGACGGCGGCCAGTTCGGACAACCGGTCGACGTCCTGGCCAGGCAACACGAGCGCGGCGGCCAGCGCGCCGAACGAGATCAGTGCGACGTCAGCGATACGCGCGATCAGGCCGCCTGCGGCGCGCGCTGCATGCGTGTGCCGTGGTTCGAATGAAATATCCATATACCCCTCTGCTGCCGTTCTGATTTAAAAGGACGCCCGTCGGCCCGATTGCGCCGCGAAACCGCACGCTCGGCCGAAGCGGAGCGCGGCCGCTGTTTCCACTGCATGGGAAATGCCATCGGGGAAGGAGACGCTGCCTGGGGTGCCGGTCGACCTGATGCGCTGCAACGGTGCTATCCGCGCCTCGCGCGAAGAAGGACGAATGCTGGTGAAGCGTTGCGGCCGACTCGACAGGGTCAATTTTCGGGAAGCAGGGGCCTGATTTAAATAGAACGCCTACTAAATGCCACGCAAATGGATTAGTACATGTACGAATCAGGCGGATTGCGGCCCGAATGTGCGATTGACGGAGTCGGACTCGTCTTTAGCAAGACAAGCGATGTCGGGGTATCGAGGCGAACGATTCGCAACGAGCGGCGCGCGGTGGGCTGGAAATCGAGGGTTTGGGGTAGCCGAAGAGATGGCGCGCGGGCCGGAGGACGTGTAGGGGCAGCTGCAACGGCAAAGGCGATCCGGGCGATCGCCGTGATCCAGGCGCCGGCGCGCGACCCTCGGCGCGCCGGCCGTTCATCTCAAATTCGTCAACCGTTCCGGAAAATCTCGCTGTATGCACTCAACGCCGGCACGCCGCCGAGATGCGCATACAGCACCTTCGACCCCGGCTCGAATTCCCCGAGCCGTACCTTGTCGATCATCCCGTGCATCGACTTCCCTTCGTACACCGGATCCGTCAACATGCCTTCGAGCCGCGCACACAGGCGGATCGCTTCGAGCGTGCCGTCGTTCGGCAGCCCGTATTCGGGGCCGGCGTAGCGCGTGTCGAGCACGACGTCCGCGGCGGTGATTGGCCGGCCGAGATCCACGAGCTCGGCGGTGTGCCGCGCGATGCGCGTGATCTGCTCGTGCGTGCGCTCGGGCGTGGCCGACGCGTCGATCCCGATCACGCGGTCGGCGCGCCCGTCGGCCGCGAACCCGACGACCATCCCCGCCTGCGTGCTGCCCGTGACCGAGCACACGACGATGTAGTCGAACCTGAAGCCGAGTTGCGCCTCCTGCGCACGCACTTCTTCCGCGAAACCGACGAAGCCGAGCCCGCCGAGCGGGTGCTCCGAGCAGCCGGCCGGAATCGGGTAAGGCTTGCCGCCCGCCTGCCGCACACTCTCCATCGCTTCTTCCCAACTGCGGCGAATGCCGATGTCGAAGCCGTCGGACACGAGCCGCACGTCCGCGCCCATCATGCGCGACAGCTGGATGTTGCCGACGCGGTCGTACACCGGATCTTCGTAGTTGACCCAGTGCTCCTGCACGAGCACGCATTTCATCCCGAGATGCGCGGCGACGGCCGCGACCTGGCGCGTCTGGTTCGACTGCACGCCGCCGATAGACACGAGCGTATCCGCGCCCTGCGCGAGCGCGTCGGGGACGAGGTATTCGAGCTTGCGCGTCTTGTTGCCGCCGAACGCGAGGCCGCTGTTGCAGTCCTCGCGCTTCGCATACAGCTCGACCTTGCCGCCGAGGTGCTCGCTCAGGCGCTTGAGCGGCTGGATCGGCGTCGGGCCGAACGTGAGCGGATAACGGGAGAAACGTTGCAGGTTCATCGGCGGGCTCCGGAAAGCGGTGGACAGGGCGGGAAATCGGATCGTTCGGACGCGGCCGGCCGGCCGTGTTCCGACGAGAAAAATGATAGGCAGAAGCGAGAGAAATGAGCTTGCGAAATCAATTGAGACGGCCTACGTTATCGACGATATGAGAAAGTGATAAGCAATTTTGAGTCGTCGAACAGGAGGATGACGCAATGAAATTAGATCGAGGCCGCGCGTCGCCGGCCGACGCCGCACCGGCGCTCGATCGCATCGACCGCGCGATCCTGCGGCAACTGCAGCAGGACGCGTCGATCTCCAACGTGAGCCTCGCGGCGAAGGTGAAGCTGAGCGCGCCGGCGTGCCTGCGGCGCGTCGAGCGGTTGAAGGAAATGGGGCTGATCCGCGGCATCGTCGCGTTGCTCGACCCGAAGCCGCTCGGCGCGGGGATGCTGGTCGTGATCGGCTTCGTGCTCGATCGTTCGACGCCGGAGGCATTCGCGGCGTTCGAGAAGGCCGCGCAGAAGGTGTCGGGATGCGTCGAGTGTCACGTCGTGACCGGGGAGTTCGACTACTTCATGCTGGTGCGCACGCGAGACAACGACAGCTTCAACCGGTTGCACGCCGAACAGCTGCTGTACCTGCCGGGGGTGCGGCAGGTGCGCTCGTTCATGGTGCTCAAGGAGATTCTTTCGACGCATGCGCTGCCGTTGTAGGCACGCGTATTCGACGGAGGCACGCCGGAGCGGCGCCGGGCGTGCCCGTCAATCCGTCTGTTTGCCGACGAAACGGCGACAGTCGCCCGACACCGCCGAAAGGGGACCGAACCATACGCAAGCAAGCGTGTCGCACCTTCACGACGCGTCGCGAAACGATCGCGTATGCTCGTTCGTTCGGTGGCGAAGGCGGGCGCCGCGGCCGATTCTTTCGTGTGACGACCCATCAACGAGCGAGGGCAGCATGGTAAAACAGACGATGGCGGAATATCTGGCGAAGACGCTGGCGGCAGCAGGCGTCGAGCGCATCTGGGGCGTGACGGGCGACAGCCTGAACGGCCTGTCGTTCAGCCTGGGCCAGATCGGCTCGATCCGCTGGATGCATACGCGGCACGAGGAAAGCGCCGCGTTCGCGGCCGGCGCGGATGCCGCGTCGACCGGGCGGCTCGCGGTGTGCGCGGGCAGTTGCGGCCCCGGCAACCTGCACCTGATCAACGGGTTGTACGACTGCCACCGCAATCACCAGCCGGTGCTCGCGATCGCCGCGCATATTCCGTCGACCGAGATCGGCCTCGGCTACTTCCAGGAAACCCATCCGCAGGAGCTGTTCCGTGAGTGCAGCCACTTCGCGGAGCTCGTGACGAACGCATCGCAGTTCCCGCGCGTGCTCGCGCGCGCGATGCGCACCGCGATCGAGGAGCGCGGCGTCGCGGTGATCGTGCTGCCGGGCGACATCGCACTCGGCGACGGCCCCGAAGAGCTGCCGGCGTGGAGCGAATCGGCGCCGCCGTCGATCCTGCCGGCCGACGCCGATCTCGACCGGCTCGCGGCGCTGCTCAATGCATCCGACGCGGTCACGCTGCTGTGCGGCAGCGGCACGCAGGGCGCGCACGACGAGGTGGTCGCGCTGGCCGACACGCTCGGCGCGCCGGTCGTGCATGCGCTGCGGGGCAAGCAGTTCGTCGAATGGGACAACCCGTTCGACGTCGGGATGACGGGGCTGATCGGCTTCAGCTCGGGTTATCACGCGATGGAATCGTGCGACACGCTGCTGATGCTCGGCACGGATTTCCCGTACCGGCCGTTCTATCCGTCGAACGCGAAGGTCGTGCAGATCGACTGGAAGGGTTCGCAGCTCGGCCATCGCGCGCCGCTTGCGCTCGGCCTCGTCGGCACCGTGAAGGAAACGATCGCGGCGCTGCTGCCGCGCCTCACGCGCAAGACGCAGCGGCGCTTCCTCGAGAACGCACTGAAGCACTACGCGGCGGCGCGCAAGGGGCTCGACGATCTCGCGGTGGCCGAGCCGCCGGGCCGTGCGATCCATCCGCAATACCTGACGAAGATCGTCGATGAAGTCGCGGCGGAAGACGCGATCTTCACGGCCGACGTCGGTACGCCCACGCTGTGGGCCGCGCGCTACCTGACGATGAACGGCAAGCGCCAGCTGCACGGCTCGTTCAATCACGGGTCGATGGCGAACGCGATGCCGCAGGCGCTCGGCGCGCAGGGTGCGCATCCGGGGCGGCAGGTGGTGTCGCTGTCCGGCGACGGCGGGCTGTCGATGCTGCTCGGCGATCTGTTGACCGCGCGCCAGCTCAAGCTGCCGGTCAAGATCGTCGTGTACAACAACAGCCTGCTCGGCTTCGTGTCGATGGAGCTGAAGGCGGCCGGCTATCTCGACACGAATGTCGACCTGAGCCCGACCGACTTCGCGGCGATCGCGAAGGGCGCGGGCATCTTCAGCGTGCGCGTCGAGCATTCGGAGAATGTCGAAGAAGCGTTGCGCACGGCGTTCGCGCATGACGGGCCGGCCGTCGTCGACGTCGTCACGTCGAAGTACGAGCTCGCGATGCCGCCGAAGATCGAACTCGCGCATGCGAAGGGCTTCAGCCTGTTCATGCTGCGCGCGATCCTCAGCGGGCGCGGCGACGAGATCGTCGAGCTGGCGAGAACCAACTTGCGGTAATGCGGTGCCGCGCGCGGTGCGTCGGGCAGCGCGCGCGGCACAACGCGTCGGCGAACGCGCCGGGGTGCATTCGTCTGCGCAGCACGCATTGAACAACACCCAAACATGGCAATCGAAATTCGCGCCTACGAGGCATCCGACCTGCACACGCTGTCGGCCATCTGGTTCGATGCGTCGCTGCTCGCGCATGCGTTTCTCGGCGAGGCGCGGCTGCGCGAGCAGCGCGCGCTGATCGAAGCGGTTTATCTGCCCAAGGCGGAAACATGGGTCGCGTGTCGGGCTGGCGAGCCGGTCGGTTTCATCGGCCTGCTCGATGGTTCGATCGGCGGCTTGTTCGTCGCGCCTGCCATGCACGGCCACGGGATCGGCCGCGCGCTGGTCGAGCATGCGCTCGCGCTCAAGGGCGCCCTCGATCTGGAGGTGTATGCCGACAATCGCGATGCCCGCGCGTTCTATGCACGACTCGGCTTCGACGAAATTTCGCGGCGCGACGAAGACGACGAAGGCTTGCCGTTCGCGAACATCCTGCTGCGCTCGGCGCGTTGAACGAGCGGGCATGCCGACCGCCGGCGATCTCGCCGCGATCGAGGCCGCACTGCAGCAAATCAGGATCGTCGGCGAGCGCTATCCCGCGCATTTCCAGCAGCGCATCGACTGCTGACCGGGCGCGCGCCAGCTGATCCGGCACGAATTGGTCAGGCAAATCAGGGTCAATCTTCACGTCGGCTTAAGTTTGTGTTTCCTAGAATCGATTGACCGTCGCGTGTACAGCGACGGACCGATTCGCTCAGGAGGATGCGCATGAACCCTACCAGTGTCGCCGTAGCCCAGTTCCGCGCGGTCATCGGCACGCCGCCGCTGACCGCGCAAGCACCGGAGGCCCGCCCATGATGTGGCCGAACGCGTGGCGTGTCTCGGCACTGTTCGTGCGCGAGTGGGTCGGCCGTCCGGCCGCGGTGGGCGCGTTGTGCCCGAGTTCGCGGCAGCTGGCGCGCGAAATGGCCGGCGCGGTGCCGGACGGCGACGGGCTGGTCGTCGAGCTCGGCGGCGGCACCGGCGCGATCACCGCGGCGTTGCTCGAACGCGGCGTCGCGCCGCGGCGGCTCGTGGTGGTCGAGCGTTCGCCGGCGTTCGTCCAGCATCTGCGGCGACGCTTTCCGGGTATCACGATCGTATCGGGCGACGCGCGGCAGCTCGAGCGGCTGCTGCCGCCCGATGCGCGCGTCGACGCGATCGTGTCGTGCCTGCCGCTGCGCACGCTGCCGCGGCAGGACGTGGCGGCGATCGTCGATCAGTGCCATCGCGTGCTGTCCGCCGACGGCGTGATGATTCAGTTCACGTACGACCTGCGGCCGCCCGGCCGTCATCCGCTCGGCGATTCGGCATTTGTTGCCAGCGGCAGCCGGATCGTGTGGGCAAACATACCGCCTGCGCGCATCGTGACCGTGCGCAGCGTCACCGTCGAACACGCGGAATGACGCGGCTTCACGCGGGGCGCTCGACCGTGGCGCCTCGCTTTCTGCTTTCATAAATCCTTCGAATCCTTCCAATTGCCCTTCACATTGTCGTCACATCAGGTTCCTACCATCGCCTTTCATTTCGAAAGCATCAATGGCGGGGGGAACCGGCGACATGAATCGAATCAAACTGGCGGCGCTGCTGTGTGCAGGCGCCTTTGCACTGGCCGGATGCGGCAGCGACGACGGCCCGACCAGCACGGCGCCCGGCCCCGTGCAGGCGGCGGCGCGCAACGTGATCTTCTTCCTCGGCGACGGCATGGGGATCACGACGATGACGGCCGCGCGCATCTATGCGGTCGGTGAAGACGGCGCGCTCACGATCGACACGCTGCCCGAAACCGCGTTCGTGAAGACCTATTCCAACGATGCGCAGGTGACGGACAGCGCGCCGTCGATGTCGGCGTACATGACCGGCGTCAAGACCAACAATGAAGTGATCTCGATGACGCCCGACACGAAGGCGATCGAGCCGACCGCGAGCCTCACCGGCAACTGCGGCGCGAACAACGGCAAATCGGCGACGACGCTGCTCGAGATCGCGAAGGCGCAGGGGCTGGCCACGGGTGTCGTGACGACCACGCGCGTCACGCATGCCACGCCCGCCGCAACGTATGCACACGTGTGCCATCGCGACGCCGAGAACGACATCGCCGCGCAGCTCGTGCCGGGCGGCGCGGGCTACAACGGCGCGCTGGGCGACGGCGTCGACGTCGTGCTCGGCGGCGGCACGCAGTTCTTCGTGCCGAAGGACGGCGGCGGCAAGCGCACCGACGGCCGCAACCTCGTCAACGAGCTGAAGGCGAAGGGCTATGCGGTCGCGCAGAACCGCGACGACTTGCTGGCCGCCGATGCGACGAAGGGCGGCAAGCTGGTCGGCCTGTTCTCGTCGAGCCACATGAGCTACGACCTCGATCGCGGCGCGACCAAGGAGCCGAGCCTCACCGACATGGCGACGCGCGCGCTCGACGTGCTGCAGAAGAACCCGAACGGCTATTTCCTGATGGTCGAAGGCGGCCGGATCGACCACGCGCTGCACGACACCAATGCGAAGCGCGCGCTGCAGGACACGGTGGCATTCGACAACGCGATCAAGGCCACGATCGACAAGGTGCGCAAGACCGATCCCGACCTGAAGAACACGCTGATCGTCGTCACGGCCGATCACGACCACACGCTGGTACTGAACGGCTATGCGGCGCGCACCGGCAAGACCGAGGCGGGCAAGCCCGGCGTGCTCGGCGTGCTGCGCAGCTACCAGACCGGCTCGGTTGCGAAGGATGCGGACGGCGCGCCGTACACGATCATCGGCTTCGGCAACGGCGAGAACCGCGTGCAGGGCAGCCGCGCGGGCACGGCACTCACCGACGCGGTGACGGGCGCCGACGACTATCGCCAGGAGGCGGTCGTGCGCATGGACAAGGGCAGCGAGACGCACGGCGGCACCGACGTGTTCCTTGGTGCGATCGGCCGCGGCGCGGATGCGTTCCACGGCGTGATCGAGAACAACAAGGTCTTCGAGCTGGTGCGCAACGCGGTGCAGCTGTGAGCGCCGACCATACGGGTACAGGGGAATACAGGATGTCGACCATCAAGTGCATCGCGGCGGCGCTGGCCGTCGCGGGTTTCGCATGCGGCGCGGCGCAGGCCGCCGGCCAGGCGAAGAACGTGATTTTCTTTCTCGGCGACGGCATGGGGCCGACGACCGTGACGGCGAGCCGGATCTACAAGGTCGGTGAGTCGGGACAACTGACGATGGAGAAGCTGGCCCGCACCGCGCGCGTCAAGACCTTCTCGAACGACGCGCAGACGACCGACAGCGCACCGTCGATGGCCGCGTACATGACCGGCGTGAAGATGAACAACGAAGTGCTGTCGATGTCGTCGGACACGCGCGCGGTCGCACCGGGCAACGACGCCAACGGCAACAAGACCGTCAACAACTGCGCGCCGGGCAACGGCCAGCCGGTCGCGACGCTGCTGGAGCTCGCGAAGGCGCGCGGCAAGGCGGTGGGCGCGATCACGACGACCGAACTCACGCACGCGACGCCCGCCGCGACCTATTCGCACATCTGCCATCGCGATGCGCAGTACGACATCGCCGCGCAGACGGCGCCGGGCGGCGCGGGCTACAACGCGGCGCTCGGCGACGGCGTCGACGTGCTGATGGGCGGTGGCCGCAACCACTGGACGCCGTTCGATCCGGTCGCCAACAAGCGCGGCCGCGCGGACGGGCGCAACCTGCTCGACGAGATGAAGGCGAAGGGCTACACGGTCGTCGCGACCCGGGATCAGCTCGCGCAGGCCGGCAACGGCAAGCTGGTCGGCCTCTTCAGTTCGACGAGCCACCTCGAGTACGAACTCGATCGCGTCGCGGGCAAGGGCGAAGGGCCGACGCAGCCGAGCCTCGCGGAGATGACGTCGAAGGCGATCGACGTGCTGTCGAAGAATTCGAACGGCTATTTCCTGATGGTCGAAGGCGGCCGGATCGATCACGCGCTGCACGGCACCAATGCGAAGCGCGCGCTGGAAGACACGGCGGCGTTCGACGAAGCGATCCGCGTCGCACTGTCGAAGGTCGACCTGTCGAACACGCTGATCGTCGTGACGGCCGACCACGACCACACGATGACGATCAACGGCTATTCGAAGCGCGGCAACCCGATTCTCGACATCAGCCGCAACTATCGCGACGGCCAGCCGAGCAAGGACGCCGACGGCAACACCTACACGACGCTCGTGTTCGGCAACGGCGCGAACCGGCCGAACGTGCGCGCGTCGGTCGATTCGGCCACCGCGACGAACGACGCGTATCTGCAGGAAGTCGGTGTGCGGATGGGCAGCGCGGGCTCGGAGACGCACGGCGGCGGCGACGTGATGCTGTTCGCCGACGGCGCGGACGCGAAGGCGTTCAAGGGCACGATCGACAACACGAAGGTGTTCGGTCTCGTGCGCTCGGCGTTCGGTTTCTGAATCCGTTGACGGCATGAGGAACGGGAACGCCCGATGAAACGTCAGCTTCTCTGCGCGCTCGCTTGCGGGTGGGTTGCGCTGCCGGCCCTTGCAGCGGCCGATCTCGACGCGGTGCTGGTGCACGAGAGCCGCACGGTGTCGGCCGATGGCGTGACGCGCACGACGATGTATCGCGAACGGATGGTGCGGCGCGACGCTCACGTGTGGGTCGAACGCGTGCTGCCCGTCGCGGCGGCAGGCGGTCACGGCAATGATCACGATCACGACCATGATCACGACGCGGGGGCTCGCACCGGTGCGCAGCCTGCCGCCGCCCACGCGGGCCACAAGCATTTCAACTTCCAGGCGGCGGCGCGGCACGTGACGTACGACGGCAAGGCAGCCCGCATCGAGTACGTGGACACGGCGAACCGGACGGTCGTCAGCGTGCCGCCGGCCGAGTACGAAACCACGGGCTTCGACGGCTCGTGGGACAACGCGTATTACGTCACGCCGCCGTCGCAGTTGAAGCGGCTCGCGGTGGCGAAGCGCGGCGACACGCCCGGCACCCGCTGGTACGAGCAGGCGGTCGACACACCGGGCGCGCGCGGCGTGAACCGGATCCTGTGGAGCGAGAAGCTGCAGGCGCCGCTGTCGGTCGAATTCCGGAGCGCCGACGGCCGCGTCGTGCGCAAGCTGACGCTGACCCCGGCGACGGCCGCACGGCACGAGACGTTGCCGTGGCAGGCGCTCGCCGGTTATTCGCGCAAGGAATACGCGGATTATCTCGACTGATCGACGATGTCGACCCTCTGTACGCGGGGCTTGCGGTCAGGCCGGCCGGTATCGTCAAGCGATGCGGGCCGGGCCCTGGCCGGTTTTTTTGCGGCTGACCGGCAGCCATTGGCGATGACACGCTAGAAGCGCGCGCCATCCGGCACGCGCGTTGAAGGCCGCGACGCGACTCGCTTGACGAAGCGGTCGAGCGGTGTCGCATAGCCGCGCGCGATCGCCGCGCTCAGCGCCGCCGACAACACCAGATACGCAATCAGCAGCAACAGCTTCGCGTCGCCATGGGTGGCCGACGGCGGCCAGAACGTGCGCAGCCCGCCGAGCACGATCAGGTGGAACAGGTACAGCTCGTAGCTGAGCTTGCCGGCGCGGCCCAGCGGCACGAGCAGGCGGCCCTGCACGTGCTCGCCGCTGACGTGCGCGCCGATCAGCAGCACGGCCGTGCCGAGCGCCATCGCGGTGACGCCGGCGACATGGCTTTCCGCGATCGGCCACGCCAGGTAAAGCGTGGCCATCGCCGCCGCGACGAGCCACTGCACGAGCGGCGCGGCCAGCCGCTGCCCGTTCACGCGCTCGGCCAGCAGCGCGGTGCAGCAGCCGATCGCAATCCCGTCGAACGAGGCGAAGTACGCATACAGGAACCCGCCTTCGTCGCCGGCGTGCGTGAAGCGGTACACGGGCCCGATCGCGGCGATGACCACCCAGAACGCGACCAGCCGCGTATCGCGGCGCAACGCGATGCACAGCAGCGGAAACGACAGGTAGAACACCTCTTCGACCGACAGCGACCACAGCACGCCGAGCGCGTAGTTGACCCACCCGTACGCGCCGATCAGCACGTTCATCCAGAACGTCAGCGACGCGAGGTTCACCAGCCAGAATGACACGGCGATGCCCTCCGGCGCATGGTTCTCGAAGATCGGCACGCCGGCTACCGCGAGGCCGTTGACGAGCGCGAGCAGCAGGAGCAGGCACGGGACGATGCGCGCGATACGCGACACGTAGAACGCACGCACGTCGAGCGCACCGAGGCTGCCCCAGCGGCGGCGCGCATTCGACGTGATCAGGTAGCCGGAGATCACGAAGAACATCGTCACGCCGTAGTTGCCGTTGCGCGCCACGGCATGCACCGCGTCCCAGCCGAATACGCGCGCGAGCGACGTGTCGCGCAGCGAGTAGGGGATGTTGAAGTGGTGCAGCAGCACGAGCACGATCGACACGCCGCGCAACAGGTCGATCCGCGCGTCGCGCGGGCCGGTGCTCATTGCGGCCTGCCCGGTTCGGCGAGGGCCGGCAGCGTTGCCAGGAACGTATCGCGTGCGCGCAGGCCGGCGTTCGGCGTCTGCCGCTCGTCGTCCTGGATCAGGGTCGCGAATGCGACCTTGCGCGGCCCCTTCGCCGCCCAGCCGACGAACCAGCCGTACGCGCGCGACGCATCGTACTTGCGCCCCGGCGACCCGGTGCCCGTCTTGCCGTGCACCATCCAGCCGCCGGGCTGCGTGTCGATCAGCGTGATGCGCTCGGTCATGTCGTATGCGTGCGCGCTGACGGGCAGCGTCCGGTTCGCGATCTTGCGCATGAAGTCGACCTGTTCGAGCGGCGAGATGCGCAGCGACGCGTTGACCCATGCGCCCATCACGCCGTTCAGTTCGCCCGCCGGACTGGTCGCGTCCGCGTTGCCGTAGCCGAATGCGGTCGTGTACTGCTGGAAGCGCGCCTGCCCGAGCGCCTGCGTGACCTGCTGCGAGTACCAGAAGATCGACAGCTTCATCCAGCGCGCCGGATCGGTCGGCTCGCGCCACGGTGCGCCGCCCCAGTCGGGGTAGCCGGCGTGGAAGTCGAGCGTCGGCGTGTGCGCGTCCTTCAGGACGCCCGCATCGAAGCCCATCAGGCTGATGGCGACCTTGAACGTCGACGCCGGCGTGACGCGGGTCGTGCAGTCGCCCTGCTGAACGAGCACCTCGCCGGTGGCGGCATCGGCGACGACGGTGCAGATCGGGTGGGCATTGGAAGTCGCGGCGGCCAGGAGGCCGGCGGCGAAGGTGAACAGCGCGCGGCGCCAGGGCTTCAAGTGACACTCCTCGGAGATGGGCGGCAAGCGCGCGGTGCGGGCGGATAGCGGCGTGCCGTGCGCAAGGAAGGCGGCGGCAGGCATCGGGGATCGTGGGGATGGCGGCCGTCGCGGAAGCGCACAGTGTATCGACGGATGGTCGTTCGTTGACCTGTCACGGTTGACGGGGCAAGCGCACGCTTTCTACCGATGCCGGCGACATCGGCCGGTCGCGCGTTGCGAGGAACCATGAAAAAACCCGCCGGCAGGCTGGCGCTTGCGGGCGGGCAAAGACACCTCGGGCAGACCCGCGCGGGTGTCGCGTGAAGAACGGAGAGCCGGCTTACATCAGAACTTGTGGCGCAGCGCGACGCGCACGGCCACCTGGTTCGACGTCGACGACGGCGCGTCGGTACCGGGGATGAACGCGTTGTCGAGGATCGAGTTCGTCTTGTCGCCGGCGATGTGCTGGTACGCGGCCTGCACGTACACGTCGGTGCGCTTCGACAGGTTGTAGTCGGCCATCAGCCCGGCCGAATGGATCTTCGGCTTCGCGTTGCCGGTCGATGCGTCGTACTTCTCGAGCGACAGCACGTACTGCGCGCCCACCATGAACGCCGGCGTGACCTGGTACGAACCGTTCACCTCGAAGTTCTGGTACTTGATCGCGCTGACCGTCGCGCCCGGGGCGATGACACCGCGCATTCTTCCCAAGCCGACAAGGAATCGAAAGCGAGTAATTTCGATGGATGGGATCGGGTTCGCCAATGGGGGCGCGACAGGCCGTTTCGACAGTTGAAACGGTATGTGCGGCGTCGCGGTTCGACGCCGGTCCGGCAACGGCCGAACGGGGGCGGCTCGCGCAGCAGCGCCGGCAGAAGGGCGCGTCGCGCGTGCCGTACCGGCTGCCGCGCAAGGCGCAGCCGGCGGGCGTCGATTCGAATCAGGCGACGCAGTCGTCGCGGGCATAGGAGCGGAGACAGACATGGCGACCATCGACGTCAAACACGTGTACAAGCTGTTCGGGCCGCAGGCCGCGCATGCGCGCGTGCTCGACCTGCTGCGCTCGGGCAGGCGCAAGGCCGACGTGCTGGCCGAAACGGGCTGCAACGTCGGGCTCAACGACGTGAGCCTCGGCATCGAGTCGGGCGAGATCTTCGTGATCATGGGGCTGTCGGGGTCCGGGAAATCGACGCTCGTGCGGCACTTCAACCGGCTGATCGAGCCGACGGCCGGCGAGATCGTGATCGCCGAGGCCGCGCGCAACTGGCTGACGAAGGTCGGGCTCGATGGCTATGGAGATCACTACCCGGACGAGCTGTCGGGCGGGATGCGGCAGCGGGTCGGGCTGGCGCGCGCGCTGGCGGCCGATACCGATGTGCTGCTGATGGACGAGGCGTTCTCCGCGCTCGATCCGCTGATCCGTACCGAGATGCAGGATCAGTTGCTCGAGCTGCAGGCGACGCTCGCGAAGACGATCGTGTTCATCACGCACGATCTCGACGAAGCGTTGCGGATCGGCGACCGGATCGCGATTTTGCGCGACGGTACGCTCGTGCAGGTCGGGACGCCGGACGATATCCTGTCGCGGCCGGCGGATGATTATGTCCGGCGGTTCGTGGAGAAGCGGACGAGTGTGAACTGACGAGGCCGCACGGGCGGGAAGCCGGGTCGGACGCATGAAGAGCGGCACGCCGCGACAGGCGGCGTGCTTCTTTTGCCGGCGACACGGCGATGACACGTGATCGTCCACGAAAAACCGCCGCGAGTCTCGTGGACACGCGGCGGTTTCGTCACGCTCCTCGCGTGCCGATCCGTGATCAGTAGTCCCACAGAACCGGCACGAACCGGAATCCGTCGCCGGTCTTTGCGATATGGCCAATGGACGGAAACGCGACGTGCGCGGCGGCCAGCAGCGCGCCGGTCTCGGCGGCTTCGTTGAACAGCGCGATACGCACGGCGGCAGCCGTTTCAGGATCGTGCTCGAAGCCGTTTTGCCACTCGGGATGATCGAAGTTGACCTCGAAGATCGCATCGCCCGCGAACGTCAGCTTCTCGCCATTCGATGCGATGTCCACGACGCAGTGCCCGGGCGTGTGCCCGCCCGTCACGCGCGCCGACACGCCTGCGGCGACTTCCACGGTCTGGTCGAACTGGACGATGTTTTCGCCGTAAAGCGTCACGAACTTCTCGGCTGCCTTGCGCAGGGCCGGGGGCACCGTTTCCGGCATTACAGTCTTGCTGAAGTCCGGATTTTTCCAGAACGCCACTTCCGCGGCCGACACGTGAATGCGCACGTCCGGGCGCAGCTTGGCCTTGATGCCGTCGACGTTCAGCCCGCCGACGTGATCCATGTGCATATGGGTAATCACGATATCGGTGAGCGCGGACAAGTCGATGCCGGCCGATTCCAGGCGCATCACCGACTTCCCGGCGCGCGTGAAGTATTCGAAGCCGTCGCCGACGCCGGAGTCGATCAGGATCAGGCGTTCGCCGCTGCGCACCAGCGCGATGTTCAGCGCCCAGTCGAACATGTCGCGTTGCAGGAAACGGCCGTCGAACCAGGCATTGCGGTCGGCTTCGCTCACGTTGGTGGACATGGTGGAGGTCGGCAGCGGCAGAATGCCGTCGCTGATCAGCACGACGTCGACGTCACCCACGCGGACGGCGTAGCGGGACGGCACGAGTTCGCCGGAACCTTTCTTGCCGAGGTCGGAGATAACCGGCTGAACATTGCGGGTGGTTTCGCTCATCATCAATAGTCCTATTCATCGAGTGGGGTAAGTCGCATTGCAGGGTGCGGTTCACGAGCACGACCACGAATTTCGCGCGTTTCGCTTCGCTCGCCTTTCAACCGGGCGTGAGAAGGATTGTAGTCAGGTGGATGAAAGGCGGAAGCACCGGGAACGCACACATCATGTTGTTCGACCGGCAACAATCGACGACGGGCGGGAAGCGTCGGGCAACGCGGGAGGCGGATGGTTCGACCCGCATTCCGCCCGCGGCTCCCCGGCAAGCGCCGAAGCCCCATTTTTGGCGGTGTGCGGCGAACGTCGCTGGTTTCGACCCGCGGCCGCTACTTCGTGCCGAGCACGCAAGCGAGCGGATGCGACCGTACGCCGTTGCGATGGATGGCAACCGACGCGAAGCCGGCGTCGGTCATGAGGCGAGCCAGCGTGTCGGGCCGGTACGCATCGTACGGCGCGCGCTCGATGTCGCGTACGGTGATCGCGACGATGCCGCCGCGTCTGACTACGCGACGCAGTTCGCCCAGGCCGTGTGCCGGGTCGCGCCAGAAGTAGATGCAGTTGATCGAGAATGCGTTGTCGAACGCGTCGCTCGCGAACGGAAGCGCGTCGATGGAGCCGAGCGAGAGCCGTACGCGGCCTTGCTCGATGAAAACGCGATTCAACTGCTTGGCGGCGGCCAGCATGGTCGCGGAATGATCGACGCCCGCGATGCGGCAGGATGGTGCGGCTTCAGCGGCGAGCCTGATCGCATCGCCGGGGCCGAACCCGACTTCGAGTGCTCGCTCGCCGTCGCCGATCGCGAGCAGCGACAGCGTCCAAACGTTGTCCGGCCGGTTGTAGCGGCGCATGATGCGGCCGACGATCCACCCGGCGAGGCCGCGCGGCAGGCCGGGTTGCCCGAGATGAGCGGTCATGGCGTTCTCCTTCCGGTTTGCCTGCGAGCAAACGGCGTGCCGCATTCGCGGCGCCCGGGAAAACACGGCGGCCACCGTTTCAGTGTGCGACGGTTTCCCGTTCGCCGGCATGTGCGTCCGTCATGTCGCCGCGCAGCGCGTCCGCCAGAATCAAGTCCGCGCCTTTCTCCGCAACCATCATCGTCGGCGCGTTGATGTTGCCCGACGTGATGTTCGGGAACACCGACGCATCGACGATCCGCAGCGCCTGCAGCCCGTGCACGCGCAGCGACGCATCGACCACCGACGTCGCCGCGTCCGGCCCCATCGCGCACGAGCCGCACAGGTGGTAGATCGAACCCGACTGCTCGCGGAAATACTGCAGCATGGCTTCGTCGGAATCGACCTGCGGCCCCGGCGAGATCTCCTCGACGGTCATCGACTTCAGCGCCGGCGCACGCATCAGCGCACGGATCACCTTGCTGCCCTGCACGGCTTCGTCGAGATCCTTTTGCGTGGTCAGCGCGTTGATGTGGATCTTCGCGGCATCTTCCGCGCGGTTCGACGCGATCTCGATCGTGCCGCGGCTCGTCGGCCGGCACGGGTTGAACGCGATCAGGAAACCCGAATAAGGCTCGGGCTTGATGCTTGCGCGGTCGCTCTTCGGGATCCGGTACGACAGCGGATTGAAGTAGAGCTGGATGTTCGGCTCCGGCGTTGCGTCCGTGCCGCGGAAGAATCCGCCCGCCTGGTTCACGCTCATCGCGAGCGGGCCGCGCTTCGTCAGCAGGTAGCGCAAGCCGATCTTCATCTTGCCGATGAGCGTCCCCATCTCGTCGTTCAGCGTCGGCCGGTTCGCCTTGAAATAGAAGCTCACGCACAGGTGGTCCTGCAGGTTGCGGCCGACGGCCGGCAGCGCATGCACGAGCGGCACGCGCCGGCGCGCGAGCAGCGACGGATCGCCGACGCCCGACAGTTGCAGCAGCTTCGGCGTATCGACCGCGCCGGCCGCGAGGATCACCTCGCGCGTGGCGACGAGCGTTTCGTCGCCGTGCTCGCCCGCGACCACCACGCCGGTCGCTCGCGTGCCGTCGAAGGTCACGCGCCGCACGAGCACGCCCGAGCGCAGCGTGAGGTTCGAACGGCCCAGCGCGGGACGCAGGTACGCGAAGCTGCTCGAGCAGCGTTCGCCGTGCTTCGTGTTCAGGTCGTAGATGCCGGCGCCTTCGAACTGCGCGCCGTTGAAATCGTCGGTGCGCGGCAGGTTCAGTTGGCTGCAGCCCTTCAGGAACTCGTGGACGATCGGATGCACGTCGGCCTTCATCGACGTGATGTGGATCGGTCCGGTCGAGCCGTGATGCTGAGGATCGGTCGCGCCTGCCGCTGTCGCGCGACGGCGAGAATTTCCTGATCCATGCGCGCCGGATCATCCAGGTGCAGAACGACGCGATCCTCGCGTTGAAGCAGGCGAGCAGCGACCGCGGCGTCGTGCGCTTCGGGCTGCCCGAGGACTATGCGGAGCTGTGGCTGCCCGACCTGCTGAAGTCGTTCTATGCGATGCGTCCGGGCGCGCGCCTGCACGTGCATTGCCGGATGTCGCTCGAACTGCTCGAACGGCTGCAGGCCGGCGAGCTCGATGTGGCACTCGTCGTGCGGCACGGTGCCGGCGCGGGCGGGTGCTCGGCCGGCACGACGTCGTGTGGGCCGCGCACCGCGATTTCGCGCTCGACCGCCATGCGTCGGTGCCGCTCGCGCTGTTCCCGGAAACGTGCTGCTACCGGCAGCGCGGGCTGCAGGCGCTCGCGACGGCCGACCGGTCGTTTCATGTCGTCTACACGAGCCAGAGCCCGACCGGCATCAAGATCGCGGTGAACCACGGCGCGGCCGTGACGATGATCGATCGCTGCACGCTGCCCGAGAACTGGCGCGTGCTCGACGAGTCGGACGGTTTTCCGTCGCTGCCGGCGGCCGACCTCGAACTGCATCGCTCGCCGGGCATCCGCGATCCGCTGACCGACGATCTGGTGTCGCTGATCGAATCGATGGTCGACGAGCGGCGGCGCGCATCGCTCGAGGCGTTCGCCGCGTAACGGGAACAACGCACGGGCGAGCGCGGCTCAGGTGAGGGTGACGCGAGCTGCGGCGCGCGGTCACCGTGCGCGGATGACGGCGCACCGCCGGCAGCCGGCCGCCAGTCACCGGCCGGTGATGTGATGTGTCCCCCCATGGCGTTTTTTGCATCGGCGGCACGTTTTTTTGCACGACGTTTATGTCGTCTCTTCTAAGCTGGAGGCGTGTCGAACAGCCGAGACGACTTCCGTCCGCTCCATGACCTTCATTCGTCCCGTTCCCGCCTTCCATGTCGCCGGCCGCCCGGTGCGCGCCGGCGCACGCAACAACGTCATTCCCTTCCCGCCGCCGCGCCCGCGCCTGCAGCTGCCCGTCACGCTGACGGCCGACTCCGGCGAGCACGCGCACGCCAGGCTCGCCGCGCTGCTGCATTCCCCGCTCGGCGTGTACGTCGTCAGCGCGCGCGCCGTGCGCGACGTGGTTCACGTGCATTTCGACATCGCGCCGGAGGACCTGGATTTCACGCTGCACATGCTGATCGCGCAGCAGGCCGACGCGGTGATCGGGCCGGTTGCGCGCCGCTTGCGCATCGGGCCGAAGGCGCGGTGAAGCGGGGAACGGTTGTTGCTCGCTCCTGGAGGGCTTGTCCGATCCGCCGCCCGCTTGCCGGTCGCCGTGCTGTCCGTCGCCCGACGGCGGACAGGCGCGCGGCACCGCATGCGCGGCGCCGATCCTGAATATGGAGGGGTCATGGACCTCATGGAAGCAGTACCTGTCGCGCGGCCGGAAAGCCGCCGCGCGCGGACGGTGTCGCTGCCGTCGGGCCAGCAGCTCGCGCGTCAGCTCATGACGACGGTGCGCGTGGCCGAAGTGCTGCTGCATCAGGCGATCGTCGTGCCCGCCCGGCATCAGTGGTCGGTCGACACCGAACGGGTCGACGCGGCCGGCGGGCCGCTCGCGGCGTGGGAAACCTGCGTGACCTGGCGAATTGGCAAGGTGTTCGCGTCGACGGTCACCCCGGCCGCGCGTGTCAACGATCGCGATCAGGTCGCGGTCGAGATCCGGCTCTATTTGCCCGAACAGGACTATGTGGCGGGGCGGCACGTGAGCACCTTCGGCCTCCGCCACGGCAATGCCTTCTGCGCGACGCTTTCGGTCGCGTCGGGTGCGCAGTGGGGCTGGCAACGCAAGGAGCACGTCGCGCCGGAACACCGGCACGTGCGCGGCGACACGCTCGAGGCGCTCGTCGATACGGTGGCCGCGAACGTCAACGCGGCGCTCGCCGTGGCCGGGTTCGGCCCGAAGCGCTGATCACGCGTCGCCGGTCTGCCCGGTCTGCCGCTGCAGGTCTTCCATCAGCTGTTCCGCGAGAAAGTCGCACGGCGGCCGCTTCGATTTGGTGCTGCGCGCGAGGATCAGTTCGAGCGGCGGCAGGTCGGGCAGCCCGTGCGAGCGGCCGAGCATCGACAGCTGCGCGGGAATCGCGCAGCGCGCGAGCGGCGCGACGGCCAGGCCGGCTTCGACCATGCTGAGCAGCCCGAGCAGGCTCGGGCTTTCATAGGAGGTGCGGTACGGCACCTTGGCGCGCTCCAGGCTGCGGATCGCGTTCTCGCGCGCGACGCTGCCCGGCATGAACACCGCGATCGGCAGCGGCCGCTCTTCCCACACGCGCGGCCCGTTCGTCATCGCGGCCCACGCCATCGGCTCGTGGCGGATGAAGTCGCCGGTGAGCCCCTTGATGCGCGTGCCGCAGACGAGATCGACGGTGCCGTCCTTGATCAGCGGCGCGAGCGCACTGCTCGGCAGCCCCATCACCTGGATCTCGACCTTCGGGTAGGTTGCCGAGAATTTCTTCAGGACCGACGGCAGCAGCGACGACGCATAGTCGTCCGGCACGCCGATCACGACCTTGCCGGTCACCTCCGGCCGCACCACGGCCGCCCATGCCTCGTCGCGCAGCGCCAGCATTCGTCTGGCGAATCCCAGCAGCACTTCGCCTTCGCGCGTCAGCACGATGCTGCGCGGCTTGCGCACGAACAGCGGCCGGCCGATCGCGTCTTCCAGGCTCTTGATCTGCATGCTCACGGCCGACTGCGAGCGGTTCACGGCCTCGGCGGCGCGGGTCATGTTGCCGGTTTCCGCGACGGCGACGACGGTGGCCAGCACGTCGTGATCGAGCATCTTCATGGGTATCAGTAAAACTGAACGTAACGATCAGCATTATGCGTTTTTATTGTTGCTGTGTGTCTGCCATAGTGCGATCACGCTGACGTTTCACCCGAGGGTGGCGCGGCGTTCGGGCCGGCCGAGCCGGCGTGCAGCACTGAACAGGAAAGCGTGGTGTCTCGATGATGGACCATCCGTTGCGCGCCGCACTGGCCGCGGAATTGCATGCGCGGCCGTTCCTGCGGCTCGCCGAAGCCGTATCGCTCACGCATTACGCGATCTACGCGGACGGCCAGCCCGACATCCACGAAACGCTGCTGCACGCGCTGTGCCGCGATACCGGCATCGACGCGCCGCACGAAGGCGCGACGCACTACGCGGTGCAGTCGCCGAGCGGCTGGCACCTGAAGTGGGAGCGCCACACCGAATTCTCGACCTTTACGTTCGTCGCGCCGCGGCGCGACACCGGCTATTTCGACGATCTCGCGATCGAAGGCATTCCTGCCGCGTGGTTCGCGCGGCTGGCCGGCATCCGCTTCGTCGCGGTGCGCATGGAGCTGCTGTCGGGCGACGCGGCGCGGCTCGTGTGCGGCGACCTGCGCCGCTGGATCGACGGGCCCGCGCTCGTCGGCAGCAACGTGCTCGGCGGCGGCAAGGTGTTCTGCGACTGGCACGTGCGCGACGACGGCTTCATGCGCTTTCTGGTGGTCGACGAGGATTTCCGCGAGGAGCAGGGCGGCCGGCTGCTGCAGCGCCTGTATGAAATCGAAACGTACCGGATGATGGCGCTGCTCGCGCTGCCCGTCGCGCGCCGGATGAGCCGCGAGCTCGACGAGATCCATGCGGCGCTGCACGCATTGATGCAGCGGATGGACGCGAGCGGCGCGGACGGCGACGACACGGCGCTGCTCGTCAAGCTCACGCATCTCGCGGTGCGGGTCGAATCGCTGTCGGGATCGGGCGCGCGTTTCAGCGCGTCGCGAGCTTACGAAAAGCTCGTGCTGGCCCGCATCCATGAGCTGCGCGAGGAGCGCATCGAAGGCATGCCGACGATCGCCGAATTCATGGAGCGCCGTTTCGCGCCGGCGATGGAAACCTGCCGCAGCGTATGGGCGCGCCACGAGCAGATCGCCGCGCGGATCGCGCGGGCGGTCGACCTGCTGCGCACGCGCGTGAACCTCGCCCAGGAAAAGGACGTGACGCGCCTGCTGGCGGGCATGGAGCGTACCGCACGCAATCAGCTTCACTTGCAGCACGCGGTCGAGGGATTGTCGGTGGCGGCCATTTCGTACTACGTGCTGTCGCTCGCGACGGCCGCGTTCAAGGCGCTGCACGTGATGAACCTGCCGGTCGATCCCGAACTGGCGGAAGGCCTGCTGATCGCGCCGGTCGTGTTCGCGGTGATTCACATCACGCGGCGCACGCGCGCGCAGCTGGCGCGATCGGAGGCCGCGCACGACGGCACGCCGGTGCCTGCGGCGGCGTTGAAGCAGGTCGGTTAGAACATCGAAAACACAATCAATGAAAGGAATGGAGATGACTTTTTCGCACAAGCAAGCGGCGTTCTTCAGCGGTTTCGATGCCGCGTTCGATGAGCCGGCACTGGATGAGCCGAGTGCGTCGGACGAGCCGCGCATCACTTCGTATCAGGCCGTGCTGCAGGAGCCGATGACGTCGCTCGTCGGGAATACGATCGATCGGCCGGACGTCGCGGCGGTGGCGATTCTCGGGTACAACTGACGCGACTCGTCGCGGCGCTTCGGCGTTGCGCGGGCATTCACTGGCCGGCCTTCCCCACGCGTGACGGCGGCGTGACGCGCGATCAAGGCGGCGGTTGTGTCGGCAACGCATGCCGAGCGACGGCGCGCTATAGTCTGATGATCGACGGCCGGGTGTCGGATGCCCGGCGGCCTTTCTTCTCGACCGCACCTGCGCCATGCCGACCCAGCCCGACATTTCCATCCAGCTCACCGACACCGAGCAGCCCGCCGCTCGTGACTTCATCGGCCGCAAGCTCGGCGAATTCAATCATGCGAGGACGGGGCGTGCCGACGCGGCCGCGCTCGACGTGTACGTCACCAATCCCGCGACCGGCGAGATCCTCGGCGGCCTGACCGGCCGCACCTCGCTCGGCCTCTTTTTCATCGATCTGTTCTACCTGCCGGAATCGCTGCGCGGCGGCGGCTTCGGCAGCCGGCTGCTGCGCGAGGCCGAAGCCGAGGCGAAACGGCGCGGATGCGCGCGTGCCGTGCTCTACACGATCTCGTTCCAGGCGCCGGATTTCTACCGGAAGCAGGGCTACGAAGCGTTCGGCGAAGTGCCGTGCGAGCCGGAAGGGACGTCGCGCGTGTTCATGGTGAAGGTGCTCTGAACCGGTTCGGCCGGCTCGCATCGCGCGGCCGGTTTTTCGTGGCGGGCGCCTGCACGATCGTAACGGCGCGAACGGCGTGTCTTGCCGGCCGGTGCTCCGGCATCGATGCCGCGACGTGATCAAGTTCAAGGTGCGATTCTTCTTGCCGGCACGATGGCGCGGCGCGAACGCCGGTGTCCCGGCTGCCGATTGCCGGCCGCGCGGGCTGGGCCGCCCCCGTGCGAACCGCCACGGGGCGCATGCCGCCCGCGTCAGCAATGCTCCAGCGCGTACGACAGGTCGGCGATCAGGTCGTCCGGATGCTCGAGCCCGACCGACACGCGAATCAACCCTTCCGATACCCCCGCCGCCGCACGCGCATCGGCCGGCACGCCCGAATGCGTGGTCGACGCCGGATGGCAGATCAGCGACTCCGTGCCGCCGAGACTGACCGCCGACTTGAAGAGCGTCAGGTGATTGATGAACCTGAACGCCTGCTCGCGGCCGCCGTCGAGGATGAACGCGAACGTCGAGCCCGGCCCGGTGCACTGGCGCTGATAGACGGCCTGGTAAGCCGGATCGTCGATGAGCTCGGGATGCAGCACGCGCACCGGCCGATGCGGATTGTCGGCGAGCCAGCGAGCGACGGTAATGCCGCTGCGCGCGGCCTGCTGCATGCGCAGCACGAGCGTTTCCATCGAACGCGTGATCATCCACGACGAATGCGGGTCGAGCTGCGAGCCGAGCGTGCTGCGGACCGAGCGGATCTTCGTGATCAGCGCGCGAGCGCCCGTGACGCCGCCGGCGACGAGGTCGCTATGCCCGCCGATGTATTTCGTCAGCGAGTACACGCTCAGGTCGATGCCCTGCCGCGACGGCTTCTGGTAAAGCGGCCCGAGCAGCGTGTTGTCGCAGACCGACAGCGGGCGATAGCCGTGGCGTGCCTCGAACGCGTCGATCTCGCTGCGCAGCCCTTCGAGGTCGAACAGCGCGTTGGTCGGGTTGGCCGGCGTCTCGATGTAGCACATCCGCACGTTGCCCTTTTGCGCGGCCGCTTCGAGCGCGGCGCGGATCGCATGGGTGGACAGCCCGTCGGCGATCACTTCGGAGCGAATGCCCCACTCGGGCAGGAACTTCGAGATCAGCGTTTCGGTGCCACCGTAAAGCGGCACCGACTGGACGACGCAGTCGCCCGGCCGCAGGAAGGTCAGCAGGATCGCGGCGATGGCCGACATGCCGCTCGACGTCACGACGGCCGCTTCGGAATCGTCGAGCAGCGCGAGGCGATCCTCGACGATCTCCAGGTTCGGGTGATTGAACCGGCTGTAGACGAGGCCCGCGCCTTCGCCTTCGGGTGAAGGCTTGCGTCCGGCCACGACGTCGAAGAATTCGGCGCCGTCCTCGGCCGTGCGGAACGCGAACGTCGATGTGAGGAACACCGGCGGCTTCACCGATCCTTCCGACAGGAACGGATCGTAGCCGTACGACATCATCTGGGTTTCGGGATGGAGTTCCCGGTCTGCAATCTTGCGCTTGTGGTAGTTGCGATAGGCCATGCGGTGCTCCGTGCAGGGGTGGTGAGGAACGGCCGTTGCAGTGGTGGCATGACGCGCGCGGCGCCGGGTAGGCACCGGCCGTCGCGACCGCGTGTGGCGATACTACCCCGAAGGCGCTGCCTCGTGACGCACCCCTGACACTATCGTCAGGGTGTCGCCTGTTCGACGATCATGTCGTACAACGCACGGGCGGCAGGCGACAGTTGCGCGCTCTTGCGCGTGACGAGCACGAGCGTGCGCGACACCGCCGGCTCGACGAGCTCGATCGTGCGGATCATCGGGTACGCGTTCTTCTGGATCGCGAGCTTCGGCACCACGGCCGCGCCGAGCCCTTCCGCGACGAGCCCGAGCGCCGTCGAGCTGCGCTGGACCTCGTAGAACGAATGCAGCGACACGCCGCTCGTCTTCAGTGCGCCGTCGAGCAGCCCGCGGTTGCCGCTCACTTCGCCGGCGAAGATCAGCGGATGCGGCTGCAGTGCGGCCCAGCGAATGCGCCGCCGCTTCGCGAGCGGATGATCGTCGCGGCACACCAGCACGTACGGATCGCTCGTCAGCGGCACGTTGACCAGTTCGGGATGCTGATCGCCGGCGATGCCGATGCCGAACTCGGCTTCGCGATGCAGCACGGCCTGCAGTACGGACGCCGACGCGTGATCGAGGATCTTCACGCGATCGTGCGGCCGGTGCGCGGAGAACGCGCGCAGGATGCGGGGCAGGTATTGCACGCCGACCGTCGGCACGCATGCAATCGTGACGTCGCCACGCTGGCTCAGGCCGGTTTCGCGAATTTCGGTGAGCGCATCGGACAGCTCGTTCAGCAGCCGGCGCGCTTGCGGCAGGAAACGCCGGCCGATTTCGGTGAGTGTGGTGCGGCGCGTGGTGCGCTCGACGAGCGCGACACCGAGGAAGGTTTCGAGCTTGCGCAGCCGCTGCGTGATGGCTGTCTGTGTGATGTGCAGCGTGTCGGCTGCCTGCCGGAAGCTGCCGCCGTCGGCGATTGCGACGAAGGCCTGGACACCGAGCGTATCGATCTTCATCAGAAATTTGAATCAATCACGATATTAAATTCATTTTACTGAACTCCGTGACGATCGCAGAATGCGTTGCATCGACGGCCCCCGGCATCCCGTCCGCGAAGAAGATGGCCGTCCACGCCGACCAGGAGAAACGACATGACGACCCCACTCGATCGATACGCTGCCCAGTACGTGCAATTCGAGGACGAACGCACGCGGCCGATCCGCGATTTGCTGGCCGCTGTGCCGGACACGCCGATCCATACCGCGATCGACATCGGCTGCGGGCCCGGCAATTCGACCGAGGCGCTGATCGCGCGTGCGCCGCACGCAACGGTCCACGGGATCGATGCGTCGGCGGACATGATCGACGCCGCGCGCAAGCGCCTGCCGGACCTGCGATTCGATGTCGTCGATATTTCGACATGGGCCGATCCCGGCGGCTACGACCTGATTCTCGCGAATGCGGTACTGCAATGGGTGCCCGCGCACGACACGCTGTTTCCGTCGCTTGTCGGCCGGCTCGCGCCGGGCGGCCATCTTGCCGTGCAGATGCCCGACAACCTCGACGAACCCGCGCACCGGCTGATGCGCGAAGTCGCCGCGGCGGGGCCGTGGGCGGACAAGCTGAAGGGTGCGGCACGTACCGAGCGGTTCGATGCACGCTACTACCACGCGCTGCTGTCGCCGTTGTGCTCGCGGGTGGATGTGTGGCGCACGACTTACTACCACCCGCTGCGCGGCGGTGCCGACGCGGTCGTCGAGTGGTTCAAGGGCAGCGCGCTACGGCCGTTCCTCGCAGCGCTCGACGATGGCGAGCGCGCGGCGTTTCTCGTGCGGTATCGCGATGCGGTCGCCGGCCCGGGCGGCTATCCGGCGCTCGCTGACGGTACCGTGCTGCTGCCGTTCCCGCGCCTGTTCATCGTCGCGACGCGGGCGTGAAGCGGCAATGATTCGGCCATGACGCACGGGTGGCCGTGCGTCAGCGCGCCGGCCGCACCGATTCCGGGTCGACCGTGCGGATGCGTGCGGTCTGCCCGTCGCGCAGGTCCTTGTACCAGAACAGCGCCACTTCGCCGTCGTTCTCGTCGTCCGCGTACAGCAGACGATCATGTCCGCCCAGCACGAAGCCCGAGCGGGCATACGTGCTGCACGCGGCGATGTTGTTCGACTGCGTTTCCAGCCGCATGAAGCCGAACCCGTGGCTGCGCGCCCACGATTCGGCGGTCGCCATCAGCAACTGCCCGATGCCTTGCCGCCGACACTGGCGGTCGACGGCCAGCTCCGCGATCTCCGCCATCCCGTTCCAGCTCTGGCCGATGGCCACGAACCCGGCGAGCCGGCCGCCGGCCGTCGCACGAAAGAGCGCCGTCTTGCCGGTCGCCTCGTCCGCCCAGCCGGCCGGATCGAAGCCGTAGTTCTTGCGGCGTGCGGGCAGCGCACGTAGATCGAGCAAGTCCTGATACGGTGCGTTCAATTCCCAGGCGATGTCGAACGAGAAGTCGCATCGGTCCAGTTCGTCGGCGGGCAGCCCGCTCGTCTGTTCGATGCTGATGTGCTCGGCTCGGTCCATGTGTCGGTGTCCTGTCTTCTGCGGGATGCGTGGTGGTGTCCGTGATGCGATCGTCGGCCCGATGATATGCGCCGCATCGAGTGTGTTCCTGCTTCGATTTCTTGCACCTGCACAATTCGCCGCGCGCGAGACAGGCACAGACAGGCTGCGTCGCGCTCAGGCGATGAACCGGACAGTCGCGCAAACGTGTGCGGGGTTCGCGCGCCGGCTGAGGTGCTCGTTCAATCGCCTGATTATGCTGGATTTCGGCATTGGCGCCGTGCTCGCATGCGGCGCCGCATACACGAACATCCGGTTCCCGAACGATGTGCAGCTCGCATTCGGCATGAGTATCGCGAACATCGGCACGCAAGGGGGGCGCGACCTCGAGAGGGGCGGCGTCGGCGCGCGCGATGCGATGCGATCGCGGCGGCTCTCGTGTGGGCGAACCGGATGCGCGCGAAGTTCGTGCCGCTGTCGAGCGAAACGTCGAAAGCATTCGGGCGCAACGGGGGACGTCGCGCCCGAGTGCGCGTCGGCCCCGTGCGGGCGGCCGACGCGGTCCGGCTATGCCGTCAGATCGTGATCGTGACGGGGCCCGCGAGCGGCGTGTAGCCGTCGTCGAACAGGTACCACGCATCGTACTGCCCCGACGCCAGCGTGCTGTTGGCCGTGGACGAGAACAGCAACGAGCCCGTGCTCTTCGGCAGGTACGCCCACGACTTGTAGCTGCCCTTGGTGGGCTGCGCACCATGCGCAAAGATGCCTACCCAGTTCTTCGGGCTGTGGCTCCACGGCGGCGCGACGTAGTCGAACCGCAACGTGCCGAACGTCGAACCCTGCGATGCGAGCGACGCGACGAACTTCTTGCTGGTATTGCCGATCGCCGAATCCGTGAGCAGCGTGCCGGATTGCGTCTGCACGCAACCGGCCACCCGACGCAGGAAGTTCGGATCGTTCGCGTCGCGGATGCTGGCGTCATACCAGCCGCCGTCGCCGTACCACGTGACCGCTTGCGTCGCGCCGGCGGCGACGGTGAACGACTGCCTCGTGTTCATCCCGTAGGCGTTGTCGGTGAGCTGGAACGTGGTTGCGCTGGACCCCGCCGAGTTGTCGAGCGTGATCTGCACGTTGCCGTTCGCCACGTCGTAGCACAGGCTGATTTCGGCGGTCGATCCCGTGTTGCCGGACGAACCGATGCTGCCGCGGAACGTCTGCAGGAAACCGTTCGGCCCGTAGACCGAATAGTCGTAGCCGCCGCCGCTGTTCAGCGCGAGCGAATCCGACAGGTTCGCGCACGGGCCCGAGCCGGCCGCGATCGTGTAGTGGCGGGGGATCGTGCTCGTGCCGTCGACCCATGCCTGCAGGTGCACGCCCGCGGTGCCGGTGTTGGTCATCGTCAGCGCGAGCGCGCGGCCGGCGCGGTTGACCTTGCCTTGCACGAAGAACTCGTAGGGCAGCCGGCAGGCGGTGCTGCGGCCGGCCGCCTGCGCCGGCACCGCGGTGGTGGTCGGGTAGGGGATCAGGACGGCCGGGCCGTTCGGGTTCATGTTGCTCGCGGGCGGCTGGATCGCGGGAACCGCCTGGTCGGCGTTCGAGAAATCGAAGGCCGACGTCAGGTCGCCGCACACCGTGCGCCGCCACGGCGTGATGTTGGTTTCCTGCAGCCCGAAGCGTGCCTCCAGAAAGCGGATCACCGAGGTGTGATCGAACACCTGCGAATTGACCTTGCCGCCCTTCGACCACGGCGAGATCACGAACATCGGCACGCGCGGGCCGAGCCCGATCGGCACGTCGCCGCTGGCCGAGCCGTCCGATGCGGCGCCGTTGCCGGAGACGAATTCGGCGGCCGTCGAGACCGTCGACTGCCCGGTGCCGGCAGCGGAGCTGGCCGGGACGGCCGGCGGCACGTGATCGAACAGCCCGTCGTTCTCGTCGTACATGACGAGCAGCACCGTGCTGGCCCATACCGCCGGATTCGACGTCAGCGCATTGAGGACGTTGCTCACGTACCATTCGCCGCCGCTCGCGGCCCACGACGGATGCTCGCAGTACGCGTAGGGTGCGGCGATCCACGATACCTGCGGCAGCGTGCCGTTGGCGACGTCGGCCCGCAACTGGCTGAAGAGGTTCGTGTCGTATTCCTTGCCGCCGCCTGACGGGTCGATCTGCGTGCCGTTGAGCGCCGGCGCGAGCGGATCGCTTGCGCCGAGGTTCTGGTACTGCCTGAAGTTCAGGATGACGTTGTCGCCGTAATTGCCGTTCCACCAGAGATCGCTTTTGGAGCCGTTGTATTCGCCGTAGCCGTGGCCGGCATCCAGGCCGTTGCCCTTGTCCTGGTAGAACTTCCACGTGACGCCGGCCGTGTTCAGGCGCTCCGGCATCGTGGTCCAGCCGGTGCCCGTCATCGTGTTGTTCGTGTACGGCGAATAGCCGGTGACGTTGCCGCAGCACCCGGTCCACAGATACAGGCGGTTCGGGTCCGTCGGGCCGAGCATCGAGCAGTGGTACGCGTCGCACACCGTGAACGCGCTCGCCAGCGCGTAGTAGAACGGAATGTCGTTCTGCGTGAAGTAGTACATCGTGCCGCTGGTCTTCGCGGCGGTCCAGTTGTCATAGCGGCCGTTGTTCCAGGCGCTGTGCGTGGTGCCCCAGTCGTGAGGGAGGTCGCCGTAGTAGGTGTCGCCGTTCGCCGTGCCGGAGGGCGGGGACGGGTTGAACGGGAACACGTAGGACAGCATCCAGGGCTGCCGCCACACCGGATACCCGCTCGAAATCACGGCCGGCCGCGGATCGCCGAAGCCGCGCGCACCGCCCAGCATGCCGAGGTAGTGGTCGAACGAGCGGTTTTCCTGCATCAGGATCACGACGTGCTTCACGTCCTGGATCGTGCCGGTCACGGTGGCTGCCGGAATGGCCTGCGCGCGCGCGATGCTTTCCGGCAGCATGCCCGTGATCGCGGTGGCGCCGGCGAGCTTCAGCGCGTCGGCGATGAATTGACGTCGTGTCGTGGGTTTGTTTTGCATGATCGCTCTCTGTCGTGGATGGCTGGCGCGGGGGCCGGCGTCGGTCAGTGGCACGCGCTCGCGCAGTGCAGGACGGGCGTGGACGCCGAGCCTGGTGCGGCCGCGCGCGCGGCCGCCATGCTGGCTGCGGTGCCGGAGTCACCGTCGCCGCAGGCGGCCAGCGTGCACAGGAGTGCGATCATGAAAACGCCGCGCCAGTGCGGGAAGCGGCTTTCCGACCGAGACGAGTTGACGATATGCTTTCGATCCGATTCGAGTCGGATTCCTGAATGATCGAGACTGTTGCTGCGTGCTCCGTATTTCATTACCCCTCCAGACATGAAAAATGGACAGCAGAGAATATCGCCCGAATCAGAACAACTTCATGACAGGCCAGCCGCGCGTGCCTGCCACGTGCAACAGCTTCGCGTCGGGATTGGTGGCGACCGGATGCGTGACGTAATCCAGCAGCGGCACGTCGTTGATCGAATCGCTGTAGAAGTAGGTGCGCTCGAAATCGGACGGCGCATAGCCGAGTGATGCCAGCCACTCGGTGGTGCGCACGATCTTTCCTTCGCGGAAGCTCGGCACGCCCGTGCTGCGCCCGGTGAACGCGCCGCCGGGCGTACCGTCGTCGGTATCGAGCTCGATGCCGAGCAGGTGCTCTATGCCGAATTCCGCCGCGATCGGCCGCGTGACGAAGACGTTGGTCGCCGTCACGATGCAGCAGAGATCGCCGTTCTCGCGATGGCGGTCGACCAGCTCGCGCGCCTGCGGCGTGATCGCCGGGCGGATCACTTCGTCCATGAACCGTGCATGCCAGCGTTCGAGCACCTTGCGCGGATAGCGGGTGAGCGGCGCGAGCGTCACGGCGAGATACGCGTCCATGTCGAGCGTGCCGGCCGCATAGTGACCGTAGTGCTCGTCGATCAGCGCGACGTGCGCGTCGTCTTCCCGCCAGCCGACCCGCGTGATGAAGCGGCTCCAGGCCTGGTCGCTGTCGAGCGGCAGCAGCGTGTGGTCGAGGTCGAACAGCGCGAGGTTCTTGTGCATGGGTGGTTCCTTGTGTTGCGTGTTCATGCGCCGATGAGCTTCTCGATCGCGTCCTTCGCGTTCCTGCCGTCGATGGTGGTGACGCCGTCGAGCCACTTCGACAGTACGCCGGGGTTCTTCTTCGCCCATTCCTTCGCCACCGCGACCGGATCCGCGTGATTCATGATCGGCACCATCAGCTGGTTCTCCTCGTCGGTCGTGAACTTCAGGTTGGTCAGCAGCCGGCCGACGTTCGGGCAGCGTTCGAGATAGCCGGGCGTGACGAGCGTATAGACCTTCGCCGAGCCGTAGTTCGGGCCGAATACGCTGTCGCCGCCGTCGAGATAGGCGATCTTGAAGTTGATGTTCATCGGATGCGGCTCCCATGCGAGGAAGACGATCATCCGGTGCTCCTGCACCGCGCGCGTCACTTGCACGAGCATCCCCGCCTCGCTCGATTCGACCAGCTTGAAGCCGCCGAGCCCGAACTCGTTCTTGTCGATCATCCGCTGGACCAGCGCGTTGCCGTTGTTGCCGGCGCCGATCCCGTAGATCTTGCCGTCGAGCTGGTCGCGGAACTTCGCGATGTCGGCAAAACTCTTGAGGCCCTTGTCCGACGCGTATTGCGGCACGGCCAGCGTGTAGCGCGCGCCGACCAGGTTCGGCTGCGGCAGCTGGTGGACGGCGCCGGCATCGACGAACGGCTTCACCGTCGGCGTCATGCTCGGATCCCAGTAGCCGAGGAATGCGTCGATCTGCGCCTTCTTCACGCCGGCCAGCACGATCGGCGGCGACGCGATCGTCTTGGTCGCCTCGTAGCCGAGCCCGTCGAGCAGCATCATCGCGACACCCGTGGTGGCCGCGATGTCGCTCCAGCCGACATCGCCGAGCGTCACCTTCTTGCAGACGTCGCCTTCCGACGCGTGAGCGGGGGCCGTGGCCAGCGCGGCCAGCAGCGTGGCTGCCAGCATCCATGCCTTCTTCATCATGTGGGTCTCCTAAGCAAGTGTTCCGGATCGTGCTGCCTGAATGGTATGACGATTGGTCGTGCTGATCGGATGAAACAAACGAACCTGGGTCTGGCTTTGTAGTTTTGCGTACCGTATATTAGAAAGCACAAAATCGCAAGATCGCACAAAAATACAACTTGCCGGTTGCCGGATCGGGTGACGGGCAGGCGAGGGCAGGAAGAGTCGGGCGACGGCCCAGGCGGGCCGTGCTTCATCGGGTGAACAAGGCAAAGCAAGGAGACCTCGCATGATCAGTCAGCTGGAAATCGTGTCCCGCCTGTTGCTGGCGGCATTGCTCGGCAGCATCGTCGGCATCGAGCGCGAGCGCCTGTCGTGGGCGGCCGGATTGCGCACGCACATGCTGGTGGCGGTGGGCGCCGCGCTCGTGATGGTCGTGTCGGCGTTCGGTTTCGCGGATATCCAGGACGCGAAGAACGTGTCGCTGGACCCGTCGCGCGTCGCCGCGCAGGTGGTGTCGGGCATCGGCTTCCTCGGCGCCGGGTCGATCATGCTGCGCGGCGAGATCATCCGCGGCCTGACGACCGCGGCGAGCCTGTGGGTCGTGGCGGCGGTCGGGCTCGCCGTGGGCGGCGGCATGTACGTGGCCGCGATTGCCGCGACGGCGATCGTGCTCGCGATCCTGGCCGGCCTGAAGCCGATCGAGAAGCGCTTCTTCGCTGCGCGGCAGCGCTGGGGCGTGCGCATCCTCGCGAGCCGCGGCACCGTGAAGCTGACGTCGTTGCAGGCGATGCCCGGCATCGACCAGGCGCGCATCGTCCAGTTCATCATCGAACAGGACGACACCGCGCCGGACGACGACCGCATCCACGTGGTGTTTTCGAAGATGACGAGCAGCGAATTCCAGGCGGTCCGTCAGTCCCTGCAGACCCTCGTCGGCATAAAAAAGATGGAGGAAAGCGCAGCGTAGTCCGCCGTTCGAATAACATTGGCGTTCATTCCAAGGACATTCCATGTGGCAAGAAGAGCGATACCAGAGGATCCGGCTTCTGTTATCGAAGATGCAGCGCGTTTCCACCGACCGGATCATGGCCGACCTGAACGTGTCGCGGGAAACCGTGCGGCGCGATCTCGTCGATCTCGAGGCGCTCGGTGAATTGAAGCGCGTACACGGCGGTGCGGTGCAGGTGGGCGACGAAGCGCCGATCGCCGAGCGCGCGCAGACGCACGTGAAGGCGAAGCTGGCGATTGCCCGCGCAGCGGCCAGGCTGGTCACGGGCTCGCAGACGCTGTTCATCGACGCGGGCACGACCACGACGCTGCTGGCCGAGGAACTGGCGAAGCTGTCGGGCCTCACGATCGTCACGAACTCGATCGACGTCGCGCTGAAGATGCGGTCGAGCGACCCGGGGCAGGCGAGGAACGAGACGATCCTGCTCGGCGGGATGATCGGCAGCCGCGCGGCCGCGACCGTCGGTGACGGCACGGTTGCCGAGATCTTCCGCTATCGCGCCGACCTCGCGCTGCTGTCGCCGGTGGGCGTCGATGCCGTCCGCGGCGCGACCAACTACGACCGGATGGAAACCGAAGTGGCGCGCGCGATGGTCAGCAACGCGGCGGACGTCGCGATCCTGGCCGATTTCAGCAAGCTCGGCACGAACAGCCGGATCGGCTTCTGCGAGCCGGCGCGGATCGGCGCGCTGGTGACGGATGCGAAGGCGGAATCGGTCGACAGCTACAAGAGCCTCAAGAAAGTCATCAAGCGCATCGTGCTGGCGTAGCGTGACGCGCTGCAGGGCACGATCGGCCGCCGTTATGCCGCTCATGCGGCGCACATTCTGTCGGCGCGCTTTTTAGCGGCGCAATATATCCGCCGATACAACGCAGGCTTGCCCACCGGCGCACCGCTGCTGTTCTCGGGCGCCGATCTCCTGCCCGCGCCGCGCCACGTGAAGCGGCTGGCCGGCGTCGTCGCGCGTTGCACCGGCCATCGTGTATGCTTGCCCGCATCGTTCAAAGGGCGGGACAACATGAAGAAACCGGCACACCCCAAGCCTGAGGTGCGGTTCAGGATGCGTATCCAGCAAGCCGACACGATCGCGCTCGGGCCGGGCAAGGTCGCGCTGCTCGAAGCCGTGCGCGAGCACGGTTCGATTTCGGCGGCGGCGCGCAGCCTGAAGATGTCGTACCGGCGCGCGTGGTTGCTGATGGACGAACTGAACCGCTCGCTGAAATCGCCGGCGACGGTGTCCGAACATGGCGGGCAGAGCGGCGGCGGCAGCGTGCTCACACCGGTCGGCGAGGAGATCATCCGGCTGTATCGCGGGATCGAGGCGCGTGCTTACGCGGCCTGCGCCGACGACATCGCCGCGCTCACGAAAATGGTGCGGCGTTGAGGGCGGTCTGAACGTGTGTTCCCGAGCGGCTTCTTCAGGCTGACGACGGGTTTTCACCGACGCGCCGAAGGGCAGCGCGCAACGCCTGCTGCGATACGAACCAGGCCTTAGCCGTGCCGCAGGCAAAAGCGCGACGCGTCGCCCGTGGCGGCATCCGGCGGCATCACATCGCGCGCCTGCGCATCGAGCCGCCCGATCAGCTCGACGAAACTCGCGACGCTCGCCGTCCGCAGCGGGTAGTACGCGATGTGGTGGCGTTCGCAGATGCGCTTGAGCAGGTTCATCGAATCGTGGTCGATACAGTCGACCGGGAACACGACCATCCGTGCGCCCGGTAGCGCAGCGGCCAGCAGGCCCTTGCGATCCTCGATGCCGCCGTCATGCAGCGTCACCTCGCCGCCCGCCGTTTCGACGATCCGCTTGATCGCGCGATTCGAGCCCGGGCGCCCACCGACATACACCAGACGCGTACCCTGAAGGATCGACGGCGGATCGGCCGCGCGTTCGGCCGGATCGTCCGCGGACGCCTGCACCGCCTGTTCGATCGCGCTCGCTTCGGCGCGCAGCGTCTTCACCATCGCCATCAGTTCGTCGAGGCGCGCGCGCATCGCGCGGGCGCTCGCCTGTTCCGCGGCGATCCGCTGTTCGGCCGCCTCGCGGCGGCTCGTGTGCAGCGCGAGCCGTTCGTCGCGCGCGGCCAGTGCTTGGCGCAGTTCGTGGACTTCGTCACGCAGCACGCTTTCTGCCGCCACCGGCTGCGCGTTCCGGCGCGCGGCGAGGGCATCGAGTTCCTGACGCGCCGCGTCGCGCTGCACGCTCATTTCGTGCAGGCGCACCTGCTGCCGTTCGATCGTCGCGTGCAGCGCCGCATTCTCCTCCTCCAGCGCGACCAGCCGCCGGATATCGGCGCGATTGGCCGCGCCCACCAGGTGCGACAGCATGTGCAGGTCGCCGAACGCGGCCTGGCGCACGCCCATCGTCGTGCGCGGATGCGTCATCAGCGCCCAGTACGCGGGCGGAATGTCGCCGCTCTTCAGCGCTTCCTTCCAGCGCGCGAGGAGTTCGTCCGCATCCGTCGCGCTGTCGAACGCGCGGATCGCGCCGGCGTAGCGCTCGTCGAGCGCCTTATGCAAGGCCTTGGCGCCGGCCGTGCCGTCGATGGCGAGTTCGACGGCCGCGTGATGGATCTCCAGGTCGGTCGCGTGCTGGCGATCGAGGTTGGTGAATTTCGGCACGAGCTTGCGCAGTTCGTGCGTGGTCAGGCAGGTGCCGATGATCGAGCAGTGCAGGTTCGCATCGAGTTCGGACAGGCGCGCGCGTCGCTTCAGTTCGGTCAATTGCGCGCTCGACGGCGCGCAGCATGCGTCGATCCGCGTGCCGGCTGCCGCGGGCAGGTTACCGCCGGGCGACGAGAGATCCGCCGTGCGGGACAGGCGAAAGGGCGGAGCGTGCATGTTGACCTCTGTCCGGCAGGGTCGGGCCGGGGACGGATGCGCGAAAGATTGGCGAAATATACCACGGAATATAACGCACGAAATTCCCGGGGAAATCACGGAGCCAGGCCGCGCGGCGCGGTCAGCAGAGCGCGGTTGAGTCGTCGGTGAGCGGCAGTGCGGCGGGGGGCGAGTCTGAGGTTGGGGCTGTATGCGAAACGGGGAGCGATGCCGGCGCGTGATGCGCCATCACATATCGACGCACTGCCCGACGCACAGCACGTCGACGCGCTCCTGCGGCATGCTGCCGGGCACGACGAGGCGCGCGAGGGTCGCGCGCATCCGGCCCGAAGTCGTGAATGCCAATGCGCCTAGTGCCCTCGCGTAACCGCCGCCGGCAGCACCGCGGCCCGCGCGCCCGCCGTCTCGTTCACGGTCGCTCGGCCACCGTCGTGAAAGAACGCCTGCTCGGCGGCATTGTTCATCACGAGGATGCTGATGCGGCGATTGGTCGGCTCGTCCGCCACGTTCTTGTCGAGCGGCAGGACATCTGCAAGCCCGCGCACCTGGAGCAGCTTCTCCTCCCGCAGCCCGCCCGCGACCAGCGCGCGCCGCGCGGCGTTCGCGCGATCGCTGGACAGCTCCCAGTTCGAATAGCCGGTAGAGCCGCCGGAATACGGCGTCGAGTCGGTATGCCCCGCGATCGACACGCGGTTTTCGACATCGTCGAGCGCCGACCCGATCTGGGAGAGGATGGCGGTGGCATAGCTTTCGGGTTGCGCACTACCCGACGCGAACATCGGGCGCTTGAGCGAATCGACGATCTCGATGCGCAGGCCCTCGTTGGTGATCGCGATCCGGATCTGGTCCTGGTACGCGCGCAACGACGGGCTGTGTGCGATCGCCGCGGTCAGCTTCGCCTTCAGGCGTTCGAGCTTTTGCGTATCGACGATGCCGGCGAGTGCCGCGGGCGCGCTGGCCGGCACCGGTTGCGCCTGGGTGTCGATCGCCGGCGCCGGGTTCGTCATGTCGCGGCCGCCACCCTGCACGACGCTCGGGCGCGGCGCCTGCCCGTCTTTGCCGCCGGAGAGGAGGGTCGACAGCGGCGTGTTGAAGTAGTCCTCGATCCCCTGCTTGTCGTACTTGGACACCGAGCCGAGCAGCCACATCAGCAGGAAGAACGCCATCATCGCCGTGACGAAATCGGCGTACGCGATTTTCCAGGCGCCGCCGTGGTGGGCGTCGTGGTCGTCGCCTTTCTTGCGGCGCACGACGACGAGCGGTGCCTGTTTCGGCGGCTTGGAGCGACTGTCAGCCATGGCGCCTCCGTTACGCGGCCTTGGGCGACTTCGTCGCGCGCACGGCCTCGTCGAGCTCCTTGAAGCTCGGGCGATCGGCGGTGAACAGCACCTTGCGGCCGAATTCCACCGCCACCGCCGGTGCGTAGCCGCTCATCGACGCGAGCAGCACGGCCTTCACGCAGTGGAACGGCTTGGCCGCCGCGCGGCCCTTCGCATTGAGCAGATCCGCGAGCGGACCGACGAAGCCATACGCGAGCAGGATGCCGAGGAAGGTGCCGACGAGCGCGCCGGCGATCATCTTGCCGAGCACGGCGGGCGGCGCGCCGACCGAGCCCATCGTATGCACGACCCCCATCACCGCGGCGACGATGCCGAACGCGGGCAGGCCATCCGCCATCTTCTGGATCGCATTGGCCGCGACCGATGCCTCCGCGTGGTGCGTATGCAGTTCCTCGTCCATCAGGTCCTGCATCTCCAGCACGTTCACGTTGCCGCTCGACATCATCCGCAGATAGTCGACGATGAAATCGAGCAGGTGGTGGTCTTCCAGCACGTGCGAATACTTCTGGAACAGCGGGCTTTGCTCGGGCGCATCGACGTCGGCCTCGAGCGCCATCATGCCGTCCTTGCGCGCCTTCTGCAGCAGCTCGTACAGCAGCGCGATCAGTTCGACGTATTGCTGCTTCGTGTAGCCGCCGCCTTTGAAACAGGTGGGCAGGCTCTTGAGCGTCTTCTTCAGCGTCGTGACCGGATTGCTGACGACGAACGCACCGAGCGCCGCGCCGAAGATGCATAGGAGCTCGAATGGTTGAAGCAGGGCCGGCACATGGCCGCCCACGCCGACAAAACTGCCGATCACCGACCCGATGACGACGATCCACCCGATGGCTACAAACATGATTACCTCGTCCGCGACTTGTGCCGCTGCATCCGTTGTTCAAAAGCGAGCGGGGGCCTGGCAACCTCGCTCCATGCCCGCGATGGCGCCGATGCGCTGCAAGACGACGTCGATCGGCGGGTGTTGATGCAATAACGGCGATCGTCCGGACAACTGAACCCGTGATTCCACGCATCGCGCGCGAAGCCCGCGTTGCACACGTTTGCGCATGCCGATCTGCGCGATTTTCTTGATCGAAATCAAAAAATGCACGGCCGTCACGCGAGTTGCCGGCCGGACGAGACTCGGGAAAAGGTAATGAATACCGGAAGGTTGCCCGGCTGCCTGGGGCCTTTTTTCGGAAATCGGTAAAAACGGCACCGTGCAACGAGACACGGTGTCGCCAACGGCCTGGAAGGCCCCACTGGCCAGTCGGCGTCAGTCGATCGCGCGCATCGCGTGGCGCAGTTCCTGGTAGCTGCGCAGCCCTGCCACGCCGAGTTCGCGGCCGATCCCGCTGAGCCCGAAGCCGCCCCAGCACACGTGCGGGTAGATGAGCTGCGGCGCGTTGATCCACACGAGTCCCGCGCGCACGCGCTGCTGGAATTGCTTCGCGATGGCCGCATCGCGTGTGACGACGGTCGCGACGAGCCCGTAGCGCGTGTCGTTCGCGAGCGCGATCGCTTCGTCGTCGGTGCGGAACGATTTCACGCACGCAACGGGGCCGAATACTTCGTCGGTCCACAGCGGGTTGTCGGCGGCCGGCTCGGCGATCACGACGGGTGCCATGAAGAAACCGTCGCCGCCGGCATCCGCCACGCGGCCGCTGAACGCGACGCGTGCGCCCGCCTCGATGCCTTGCTGAAGCAACGCTTCGACGCGCGTACGCTGCGCGGCCGAGATCAGCGGCCCCATCGCGACCCGTGCCGCGGCCGGCGGCGCGACGACGAGCGCGCGCACGGCCGTCTCGAACGCGGCCATGAAGCTGCGGTACACGCTGTCGTGCACGAGGATGCGCGCGGTGGCCGAGCACATCTGGCCCGCGTTCGTGAAGGCGCCCGCGACCGCGAGCGACACCGCGACGTCGAGATCGGCGTCGTCGCGCACGATCAGCGACGACTTGCCGCCGAGTTCGAGCGTCACGCGTTTCATGTCGACGGCCGCGGCCTGCATGACCTTGCGGCCGGCCGCGGTGCTGCCGGTAAACGAGATCTTGTCGATCAGCGGATGCGCGGTCAGCGCCGCGCCGACGTCGGCGCCGCCGTTCACGACGTTGACGACGCCGGCCGGCACGCCGGCCTCGGCGACGATGTCGAGCAGTGCGTGCTCGGTCGGCGACGTGAGTTCGGATGGCTTCAGCACGACCGCGCAGCCCGCTGCGAGCGCGGGCGCGAGCTTCCATGCGGTCGTGACCATCGGGAAGTTCCACGGCATGACGAGCGCCGCGACGCCGACGGAATCGTGGAAGCGTTCGGCCGTGACGGCGTCGCTCGGCAGCGCGACCGGTTCGGCGGCGAAAAGCGCCGGATCTTCGCACAGCTTCGCGTAGTACGCGAACGTCGCGGCGACGTCGCCGACATCGGCGTCGGCCTCGAACGGCGGCTTGCCGCTCACCTGCATCTGCAGCGCCGCCAGGCGATCGCGCGAGGCTTCGACGCGCGCGGCGATCGTTGCGAGAACGCGGCCGCGTTCGGCGGGCGGCGTATCGCGCCAGCCGGCGAACGCATCGCGCGCGGCGCGCACCGCGGCATCGACGTGCGCGGCCGTCGCGAATTCCTGCCAGCCGATCTCGGCGCCGGTCGACGCGTCGAAGATCGGCGCGCCGGGCGCATCGGCCTGCGTGCGCACGGGCTGGCCGGCGATGTGCGCCGCGGGCAGCACGAACGTGGCGGTGGAACGGGAAAGCTCGGCGGTGGACATGAAGGTCATCCTGTCGGTCGGGTTAGCGGTAGGCGACACCCGGCATCACGCAGAGCATCTCGAACGCGAGATTCGCGCCGGTGAGCGCGGTGGTGCCGGTCGGATCGTATGGCGGCGCGACTTCGACGAGGTCCGCACCGACGATGTTCAGGCCCTTCATGCCGCGCACGATCTCGAGGCCCTGCTGGATGGTGAGGCCGCCGATTTCCGGCGTGCCGGTGCCGGGCGCGAACGACGGATCGAGGCCGTCGATGTCGAAGCTCAGGTAGACCGGCGTGTCGCCGACGCGTTCGCGCACCTGCGCCATCAGCGGCGCGAGCGACTTGTTCCAGCATGCTTCGGCCTGCACGACGGTGAAGCCCTGCTCGCGGCACCATTCGAAATCGTCCGCGTGGTAGCCGGTGCCGCGCAGGCCGATCTGCGTGACCTTGTCGCATTGCAGCAGCCCGTCTTCCACCGCGCGGCGGAACGGCGTGCCGTGCGCGATCTTCTCGCCGAACATCGTGTCGTTCACGTCCGCGTGCGCGTCGACGTGCACGACGGCGACCTTGCCGTACTTCTTGTGCAGTGCGCGCAGGATCGGCCACGCGATCGTGTGGTCGCCGCCGAGCGTGATCGGCCGGCAGCCGTTCGCGACGATCTCGTCGTACGCCTCCTCGATGCGGCGCACCGAGTCCTTCAGGTCGTACGGGTTGGTCGCGACGTCGCCGATGTCGGCCACTTGCAGTGAATCGAACGGGGCCGCGCGCGTGGCCATGTTGTACGGGCGCAGCAGCACGGATTCGGTGCGGATCTGGCGCGGGCCGAAGCGCGAGCCCGAGCGGTTCGACGTGCCGAGATCGAGCGGCACGCCGACGAAGCACACGTCGAGGCCGTCGGTCGTCGCGGCCTGCGGCAGCCGCATCATCGTGGCGATGCCGCCAAAGCGCGGCATTTCGTTGCCGCCCATCGGTTGATTCAGTTCGCGGGGCATGGGCCGTCTCCTTTTTTCGAGGTCAAGCGATCGGCCGATGGTAGAGGAGAACACGCGCGCGAAGATCTTGAAGTCGCAACGTTTACATCGACGGGCTTCGATGCAAGCGGCGCCGCCGCATCGACGCGGCGCAACCGAACGCGGCCGTGCGGCGCGGCCGGGTGTGTCAGCGCGGGATGCCCGGCGACGTGGCGCCGTCGTGCGCGCCGGCGGAAGGGAGCGCCGTGGTGGCCGCCCCCCACGCGGCGAGTTCGCGCTTCGTGCGCACGCCGAGCTTCGCGAATGCGCGCTTCACGTACGACTCGGCCGACGCGACCCGCACGCCGAGGATCTCGGCCGTCTCCGGCACGGTCTTGCCGGAGAGCAGGTGCTTGCAGGTTTCGTATTCGCGCTTCGACAGCTTCACGCCGTCGGCCGCGATCCGCGCATCGAATTGCGCGAGCGGATGGACTTCGGGCGTCGGGTGCGCGACGCGCCGCACGGCCGTGGTCGACGCATGCAGTTCGAGCAGCGGGAACAGCACATCGCTGATGCTGCGAAAGCGGTTCATCTCGGCGAGCGTGAACGGCGGCCGGTCGCGGCCGCGCTCCAGCGCGATCGAATGCTGCGAATAGCGCGTGCCGCGCGCGAGCACGCATTCGTGCCCGATCCGCACGTCGTCGAACAGCCGCTGGCGGAATTCGCCGGGCGGGATCGCCGCGATGTCGCGCACCACGAGCATCGTGCCCGTCTTGCCGCGCAGCCCCGCGAACAGCGGGTCGCTGTCGAGAAAGCGCTCGTAGTAGAGCGTCATCACGTCGGAGATTTCGGTGGATTCGGTGTCGATGCCGCTGCTGCCGATCCATTCGCATCGATAGCCGGTGGGCATCGAGCCGTCGACGCGCGAACGTTCGACGTGTGCGACGTCGAGCGGCACGACTTCATTGAGCAGTTGCGTGAGGCGCGGCACGAAGTGCGGCGTGCCGACCGTCTCGATCAGCTCGCCCAGCGCCTTGAACGACACGTTGAAGCGGTCGTTGTCGCGGTGGAAGGGGTTCACGTTGAGCAGCATGCGGTTCCCCGGGTGAAAAGCGGGCGGATTGTAGCGGTCACAACGAAAAACGTCATTAAGGGGAAACACCGTCGGTTGTCCTGCCGACCCGTTCGCCCCGGAAAACACAGCTTGTCCCCCCCGGAGGGGGGCATACCGGGGCAGTGTAAATGAGTAACTTTGTCTCTGCTTTTTTCAATCGAGAGACGAAAGATTCACATGACCAAACTGATCAAGGACATCCTGCCGCTCGGCGCAGGCATCGGCGAATTCACGAAGCTCGACTTCGGCATGGACGAAAGCGACTGGCGCGCGGCGGAAGGCAAGAGCGGCAACTACATCGTCGGCTGGTGGGAAGGGAAAGCCGGCTCGGTGGAGTTTCCGGAAACCGCGGCCGACGAGGCCGTGTGGCTCGTCGAGGGCCGGATCGCACTGACCGACGTCGAAGGCAACCGCAAGGAGTTCACGCCGGGCCAGGGCTACCTGCTGCCGGCCGGCTTCGCGGGCCGCTGGGAGACGATCGAGGACGCGAAGAAGTTCTACGTGCTGCTCGAGCAGTCGTGATGTCCGGGGCCGCCGCCGGGCGCGTCGTCCGTGCGACGCGCGCCCGGCGGCGGTTTCGCGTTTCGCGTGTGATGGCTGGGATCATGGAAATGGAAGTCAAGACAAGAGAGACTGCACCGGAGCAGGCGCACGCCATGCGTGGCGCACCGGTCGCACTGGGCGTCGAGGCGGCGCTCGCGAATACGAAGCTGTTCCCGTACTGGCTCGACAACCCTGCGGCGCCGGCCACCGAGCCGGAACTCGTCGGCGACGTGACGGCCGACCTGCTGATCGTCGGCGGCGGCTTCACGGGGCTGTGGGCCGCCGTGCAGGCGAAGGAACAGATGCCGCACCTGAACGTGGTGCTGATCGAGGCAGGCAAGGTGGCGCACGGCGCATCGGGCCGCGCGGGCGGGATCATCTCGACGTCGGTGATGCACGGGCTGCCGAACGCGGTGCGCGTGTTTCCGAACGACATCGCGCAGCTCGAGGCATTCGGCCATCACAACCTCGACGGTTTCGAGGACACGCTGAAGCGCTACGACATCGACGCCGACATCGAGTGGAACGGCGAGATGACGGTGGCGGTCGATCCCGAGCACATCGCGCACCTGAAGGGCGACTACGACCTGCATCGCGAGTACGGCCACGACGTCGTGCTGCTCAACCGCGAGGAAACGCTCGAGCAACTGAATTCGCCGCTGTTCGCGGGGGCGCTGTGGTCGCGCAATCGCAGCGGCATCGTGCATCCGGCGAAGCTCGCGTGGGGGCTGAAGCGCGCGGCGCTGAAGCTCGGCGTGAAGCTGTACGAGCACACGCCGCTCGTGACCGTGGCCGACGAAGGCAGCACGGTGTTCGTGACGACGCCGCAGGGCAGCGTGCGCGCACCGCGCGTGGTGTTCGGCAGCGGCACCGCGAAGGTCGGGATTCCCGACATCAACCGCCGCGTGATGCAGGTGCGCGACCACGTGCTCGCGACCGAGCCGCTCACCGACGAGCAGCTCGCGCGGATCGGCTGGAAGAACCGCCAGGGCGTGTACGACACGCGCACGCAGCTCAACTATTTCCGGCTGACGAAGCACAACAACATCATCTTCGGCGGGCTGGTGAGCTATCACTTCGACGGCGATCCGGAGCCGCATCAGGACGGCCAGCGCGAAACGTACTACCGGCTCGCGGAAGCGTTCTACCGCACGTTCCCGCAGCTGTGCGACGTGCGTTTCTCGCACGCGTGGGGCGGCCCGATCGACTACTGCTCGCGTGGTTCAGTGTTCGCGAAGCGCTATCTCGGCGACAAGGCCGTGTTCGTCGCCGGCTATACGGGCTTCGGCGTCGCGGCGAGCCGGTTCGGCGCGTTCATGGGGCTGAACATCCTGTTCGATCGCGACAGCCCCGAGCGCGAGCTCGACATCGCGAACCAGAGCCCGAGCTACATCCCGCCGGAGCCGATGCGCTGGGTCGCCGCGAAGATCACGTTCCATGCGTTCGACGGCGCGGATGCGGAAGGCGGCTGGAAGCGCGCATGGATCAGCGGCATCAAGGCGATGGGCTTTCCGATGTAAGCGGCGACGGGGCCGCTCCGCGTCGGGCCGCCCCGTCATGCAGGCACAACAAGACACGATCCCCAGAGGAGACGGTCCGCACCGCGGACACGGAGAGAGACACCAGATGAATGTAGTCAACCTGCAGGATGACGCGCGGCAGGAAAGCGCGCTGTTCGTCGTCGTGATGCTGCTGCTCGGCATGCTCGGGCCGACGGTCTTCCTCGGCTTGCCCGCGATCGTCGGGCAGGTCGAGCGTCATTGGGGCTTCGGCGAAGCGGCGCTCGGGCTGTCGAGCTTCGTCGAGGTGCTCGGCGAATCGACGGGCACGCTGCTCGTCGCGTTCGTGCTCGGCAGCCAGCCGGTGCGGTGGGTGCTCGCGGGTGCGGTGACGCTCGCGGCCGGCGCGAACCTCGGTACGCGTGCTTGCAGTGTCATCTGAATGACGGTGGGGACGCGCGCCGCTGCCGATGGCGACGCGCGTCCGGTTCGGTTCATCGGCGCAGGCGGCGGGCGTGGCGCGCGATGCGCGTCGGGCTCGCCGCCCGGGTAACGCGCACACGCGCAGCGGCTTGAAGCATGTTCTCGAATACCTCCGATCTCGATCTCCGGCTCATCCGGGTCTTTCTGGCCGTCGTCGACGCACGCGGCATCACGGCCGCCGAGGCGTCGCTCGGCGTGCGGCAGTCGACCATCAGCACGCAGCTGTCGGCGCTCGAAGCGCGCGTCGGCTTCAAGCTGTGCGACCGCGGGCGCGGCGGCTTTCGCCTGACGTCGAAGGGCGAACGCTTCGCGGCCACCGCGCGCACGCTCGTCGCAGCCACCTCCGAATTCGTCGCGCGCGTGCGCGACATCGACCGCAAGCTGGTCGGCACGCTGTCGATCGGCCTGATCGGCCAGGCGCCGCTCGTCGAGAACGCGCGCGTGGCCGACGCGATCGGCGCGTTCCGCAAGCGCGATCAGGCCGTCACGTTCGCGATGAAGGTCGCGTCGCCGCAGGAGCTCGAGGAGAGCCTCGTCAACAACCAGCTCGATCTCGCGATCGGCTATTTCTGGCATCGCGTGCCCGGGCTGCTCTACACGCCGCTCTTCACCGAGCAGCAGGTGATCTACTGCGGGCGCGGGCATCCGCTGTTCCATGCATCGCGGCCCGTGACCGCGGATGATTTGCAGCTTCACGACTGGGTGTGGCGCACGTATCCGGTGCCGGAGGAGCAGTATCCGCTGCCCGAGCGGCGCGTGACCGCGAGCGCGGACAGCATCGAGGCCGCGACGATCCTGATCCTGTCGGGCGGCCATCTCGGCTACCTGCCCGCGCACTATGCGGAGCCGTTCGAGCAGCGCGGGCTCGTGAAGGCCGTCGGCCGCACGACGTTCAGCTTCGACGTGCCGCTGCATCTCGCGATGAAGCGCAGCGCGAGCGACAAGCCGATCGTCGACGCGTTCTGCGAGGACCTGCTGCGCGCCTTCAACATCAAGGCGGCCGCGCTGGCCGCATAAGCCGGCGGCGCGCGCTCGGCAGTCGACCGGCACCCGGTCGAACAGCTCGCGGCGCGTGCGCACGCCGAGCTTCGCGAACGCGCGGCGGCGATGTGCGGGACGGCCGGCGATCAGGCCGTCGTGTGTTTTCATCCGGACCTGTCGATGCCCGACACCGCGCGCGGGGAAACACTGTTGACCGTTGGCGTCGATACCGACGCGTGCGCGCTCGATTATGTGGCAGGCAATCCGCACGACCTCGCGCGCGTCGGGGCTCGGCGGTTCTGACGCAACGTGCGGTTAGCGGTAGGGCCGGGCGGCACGTGCGTGCCGCCCTCGTGACGCTTATGCGTCGATGCGTTCGACCTTGCCGACGAGCAGCCCGTACGACACGCTGCCCGCAAGCGCCATCGCGGCGATGTAGGTGATCGCGCGCGAGAAGTCGGCGCCGTCCACCAGCAGCCCGATCACGATCGGCGTCGCGATCGCTGAAAGATTGCCGATCAGGTTGAACACGCCGCCCGTGAGGCCGAGCAGCCGCGCGGGCGCAAGCCCCGACACGAGCGACCACGTGATCGATGCGAAGCCGTTGCCGAAGAACGCGATCGTCATGAACGCGATCACCCAGCCCGTCGACGTCACGTAGTTCGCGCCGATGATGCTGGTCGAGATCAGCAGCCCCGAGATGATCGGCAGTTTGCGCGCGAAGCCCTGCGATGCGCCGCGGCGCATCAGCCAGTCCGACAGCACGCCCGAGCACAGTACGCCGACGAACGCGGCGAGGAACGGCAGCGACGCGAGGAAGCCGGACTTGATGAAATCCATCCCGCGATACTTGACGAGGTAGGTCGGGAACCACGTGAGGAAGAACCACAGCGTCGAGTTCAGCGCGAACTGGCCGAGATAGATGCCCCACAGCTTGCGCCGGCCGAGCACGACGCCGAGGTCGCGCCACGTCGACGGTGCGCGTTCGGTGCGCGCCGCGACGCGGTCTTCGAGATCCACGAGGCCGCCGCCGTCGCGGATCAGTGCGATCTCGGCCGCGTTGACGCCGCGAAACGCGCGCGGCTCGCGATACACCGCATACCAGATCGCGGCCCAGCCGATGCCGGCGAGGCCGGTCGCGACGAACACCATGTGCCAGCCGAGATGCACCTGAAGCCAGGCGAGCACCGGCGTGAGAAACGCGAGGCCGACGAACTGGCCCGACGTGTAGCCGCCGATCGCGCTTGCGCGTTCGCGGGTCGGGAACCAGGTCGTCACGACGCGATTGTTGATCGGATAGGCGGGCGCTTCGAGCGCACCGACTGCGAGGCGCAGCACGATCAGCCCGACGAACGAGCCCGCGAAACCGAGCAGCAGCGTCGCGGCGGACCACAGTGCAAGCGCGCCCGCATACAGCACGCGCGGCGACACCTTGTCGACGAGCCAGCCGCCTGGAATCTGCATCAGCGCGTAGGTCCAGCCGAACGCGGAGAACACGAGGCCCGCGCGCACCGGATCGATGTTCAGTTCCTTGAACAGCGCGGGCGCGGCGATCGACAGGTTGCTGCGGTCGAGATAGTTGATCACCACCGTGACGAACAGCAACGCGAGGATCAGCAGCCGCTTGCGGCTGGGCGCTGTAGTCTGCGCCGCGGCTGCGCGGGCGGCAGGATCGGATGCGATGCCGGCATGCGCGGGCAACTGTTCCGGCGGATTGGCGTGGGTGCGCGACGCGGAATGAGCCACGGTTGTCTCCTGTGTTCTGTGCCAGGCCGTCGCCCGCGAACGGGGCGGCCGAATCGAATGGCGTTGGGGCGAACGTTAGAGCCGTGGCGGGAAGCGCGTCAACATTTGGGCAGGCATCCCTATTAATGGGACGTGATGCGCTCAACATGTGGGAATGAGCGGCGATCACCTCGCAGCGTGCATCAGTTGGCTATCGCTTCCTTCGCGCTGACCCACCCCTGCACTGCACCGGCGTGCGGGTTGCGATAGCGCACCTTCAGCCACTGGAAATCGGCGCTCGTGTCGATCAGTTCGACCGTGTCGCCCGCGACGACGTAACGGCGCGTGGGTGCGTCGTTCATCGCGTCGTGCAGCGGCAGTCGCGCCGGGCGCACCTTGAACGTGACGGTGCCGCCGCCGTACGCGTCGGGGCGGCGCGACACGCGCTTGCCTTGCGCGTCGTAGGTCAGCAGCATCGACGACGGGCCGGAATCGGTGTCGAGCAGGTCGCGCAGGTCGTCGGGGATCGCTTCGCTGGACTGGTACAGATACAGCCTGCCGCCGGCGTCGTAGCGGTACGCATCGGTGTACCAGATCGGGCCGCCGCGGCACGAGCTGTAAAGCGTGCGTTCTTTCGGCTTCGCGGCCACGTTGATCAGGTCGTCGCAGTTGCCATGCGGCATGTTGCCCGCCGGCATGTGCAGCGGCTCGAACTGTTGGCGGGCCGGATCGTACAGGTAGATGCCGTAGTTGTCGTTGACCATGCCGAGTGTCGCGTGCATGGCGAGATCGCGGTGGCCGTCGAAGTTGTAGTCGTCCGACGAGAGGTGATAGCGGCCTTCCTCGTCGCTGGCGGTGACGTCGAGCGTTTGCGTCCTGCCGCTCGGCAGGAAGCGCACGGTGATGTGCGCGCTGTCCGCGCGTTCGACGCGGGCCGTGACGGTGTCGTCGACCTTGAACGCGAGCAGCGGCTTGGCTGCGTGCGCGGCGGGAGCGATCGATGCGCAGGCGGCGAGCAGCAGCGCGGTCGCGGCAACGCGGGGAAGCGGACGGAGTCGAGGGAAGCGCGTCATGAGCAGGCGTCGGAGCGAAGGTCGAGGGTGAACAGGCCAGCGACTGCTTAGCCGCGCGTGCTGTCGTCCTGAAAGCCGTTCTTGCCGACGAAGATCTCCTTCAGCGCGGCGCGCAGCGTGACCGGATCGTATTGACCGGGCGCGAGATGGATCACGTAGCGCGTCTGGCCGTCGAGACGCGCGGCGAGGGCGGGTTCGATCTCGACGTCGATCGCGTCGTCCGTCAGGCGCACCGACAGATCCTTGACGCGCACGTTGACCTGGTCGCGCACCATCACTTCGATCAGCGCGTCGTCCGGAAAGCGCGACAGCGCGAAGCAATAGTCCTGCTCGGCGTCGTGGCAATAGATGTTGGCGAAGCTTTCGTCGTCGTCGAGATCGGACGTCGCCGCGCCGATGGTGGCGTGAAGTTCCATGAACGGGGTTCCTGCGTAAAAGAGTTGGGGGTTATCGGGGCGAATGGAGTGCCGTGTCGATCGCGGCTGCCGCGCCGGGCGTTACGCCGGTATCGCACGATGCACCGGCATCGCGCGCCTTCAGCCACAGCCCGAATTCGCGCATTACGTCGACCACGGGCCGCAGCCGGTCGCCGTCGGCGGTTAGATCGTACTCGACCCGCACCGGCACTTCCGGATAGACGGTGCGCCGCACGAGCCCGGCGTCTTCGAGCGCGCGCAGGTCGAGCGTCAGCATCCGTTGCGAGATGCCGGGCATGTCGCGCCGCAGGTCGCTGAAGCGCCGCGGCCCGTCGAGCAGATACGACACCAGCAGCAGCCGCCAGCGGCCGCCGAGCAGGCGCATCGCTTCTTCAACGGAACATCCGGTCGCACTCGTTTTCATGTTGCCGAATCCTGGTCGGTAAATTTTTTGTGACTACGGCACAAACGACTGCCGTCTTCTCAGCGCTGCGCCGATGCGAGATATTAGCGCCCGCGTCGCGGCGAATCGATACATGGACAACTCAGGAAGGACACGCATGAAGCTCCATCACGCTCCGGGAAGCTGTTCCCAGGCCATCTGCATCGTGCTGCGCGAAGGCGGCATCGACGCGGAGGTCATCAAGGTCGACGCGCGCAAGCATGTCATTGAAGACGGACGCAATTACTACGATGTGACCGAACTCGGCTACGTGCCGCTGCTCGAACTCGACGACGGCACGCTGCTGCGCGAAGGGCCGGTGATCGCGCAGTATCTCGCGGATCTGCGTCCCGATGCGGGGCTCGCGCCCGCCTACGGCACGCTCGCACGCTATCGGCTGATGGAATGGCTCAACTTCCTCGGCACCGAGATCCACAAAGGCTTCATCCCGCTGCTGTATGCGGTGCAGGCCGGGAAATACGTCGACCCGGCGAGAGCGAAGCTCGACAGCCGTTTCGCCTGGATCGACCGTCAGCTCGAAGGCAAGACGTTCGTCACGGGCGACGCGTTCACGGTTGCCGATGCGTACCTGTTCGCGCTGACGGGCTGGGGCAAGGCCGACTGGATGCGATCGGTGTACCACGCGGATATCGACCTGACCCGGTATGCGCATCTGCGTGCGTGGTACGAGCGGGTGCGGGCGCGGCCGGCGGTGCAGCAGGTGCTGGAGGCCGACGGGCTCGCGCGGTAGCGTGTCGCGGCGGTGGCGGAGTCGGCGCATCCTTACGCTTCATCGACGCCCCGCCACACGGCAAAACCCCGCGCTATAATCCCCGCCATGAAATTCCTCCGGACGATCATCCTGCTGCTGCTCTGCGCGGTGCTGCCCATCAGCGGGCTGGCAGCCAGCGGCCTGACCGGGGAATGTCCGATGATGCAGCAGGGCATGTCGATGTCGATGGACATGGACGCCGGCATGTCAGCCGACATGCCGGGCTGCGATTCGATGAAGTCGTCTTCCGTCGACAAGTCCCACGCGAAAGCGAAGGGCATGGCCTGCAAGCTGACGGCGCAATGCCAGTTCGGCAGTCTCTATCATCCGGCCGCTCGCGCCGAAGTCAGTCGCCCCGCTGCATTCGCCAGCACCGTCGCGTTCCACTACGCGCAAATCCTCCCGGTCCGCGATCCGAACGGGTTGTGGCGCCCTCCACGCATCAGCTGATCCCGATCCGATAGGTTCGCCGCATTCGCGGTGAGGTTCGTCCTGTATCAGGACGTGGAATCCCTTTGGGGGTTCCGCCGTTGGGGTTCAACCATGTCATTCCATTTCGGCACGCCGCTTGCGCGGCGTGCGCGTCGGCGCGCGCCCATGCTTTGGGCGGCGCTGCTGGTGGCGGGCGCCGTTCACGCGCAGCCATCGCCTTTCACGCTGGACGCCGCGCTGCAGTCCGCCACCGATCATTCCGCTTCGATGCAGGCCGCGCAGGCGTCGGTGCACGCGAGCGCGGAGGCGGCCGTGAAGGCCGGCCAGCTGCCCGACCCGATGCTCAAGGCCGGCATCGACAACCTGCCGGTCAATGGCGGCCAGCGCTTCACCGTCGGCCAGGACTTCATGACGATGCGCCGCATCGGCATCGAGCAGGAGTGGGTATCCGGCGACAAGCGGCGCCTGCGCTCGGCGCTCGCCAACGAGCAGGTCGGGCGCGAGCGCGCCGGCTATCTCGCGCAGCTCGCGAGCGTGCGCCAGCAAACCGCGACGGCATGGCTGAACGCCGTCTACGCGAAGCAGGCGCTCGCGCTGCAGCAGGCGCTGCTCGATCACATGAACCATGAGCTTGAAGCGACGAAAGCGTCGTATCGCGGCGCGAAGGCGAGTGCGGCCGACGTCGTCCAGGCGCGGGCGATGCTCGCGCAGACGCAGGATCAACTGCTGAAAGCGCAGCAGGTCTACCAGACCGCGCTCATCGCGCTGTCGCGCTGGACCGCCGTGCCGGTTGGCGACGTCGCCGGCACACCGCCCGCGCCGGAGTCGTTCGTGTCGTCGCTGCCGCCGGACGAGCTGCGGCTGTCGCAACCGGCGCTGATCACTGCCGCCGACGATATCGCGGTTGCCGAAGCGGATACCGCCGTCGCGAACAGCGAACGCAGCCCGAACTGGACGTGGGAAGTCGCGTACCAGCAGCGTGGCGGCGTGTATTCGAACATGGTGTCCGTCGGCGTCACGATCCCGCTGCCGCTCAATCGCAAGAACCGCCAGAACCGCGACGTCGCCGAAAAGGCCGCGCTCGCGACGAAGGCGCGCCTGATGTACGAGGACACGCTGCGCCAGGTGCAGGCCGATATCCGCACGCAGTCCGCGACGCTTGCGAGCGGTCGTGCGCGCATCGCGAATCTCGGCGACGCATTGCTGCCCGCCGCCGACCAGCGCGTGCAACTGGCGAACGCGGCCTACCGTGCGGGCACCGGCTCGCTCGCCGATACGTTTGCTGCCCGCCGCGCGCAACTGGATGCGCAACTGCAGGTGCTCGAGCTCCGGCGCGAGGTCTCGCAGACCTGGGCGCAGCTCGAATACCAGGTCGTGCCGTCGACGCTGGCCGCCGCGCAATAAGGGAGAACGACATGACTAAGCAAACATTGGCCCGCGCGGCCGTGCTGGCGTTCGCCGGTGCCGTGCTGCTCGGCACGGGTTATTTCGTGGGCGCCCGCCATGCGGCGACGGTTGCGGCGGCAACGGACACCACCGCGTCGGCATCGCCCGGTAACGCCGACCCGAAGACCGGCCGCAAGGTGCTGTACTGGCACGACCCGATGGTGCCGAACCAGCACTTCGACAAACCGGGCAAGTCACCCTTCATGGACATGCAGTTGCAGCCCGTCTATGCGGACGAAGGCGGCGGCGCGTCCGGCATCCGGATCGATCCGGGCCTGCAGCAGAACCTCGGCATCCGCTACGCGACCGTGCGCAGGCAACAGACGGCGGCGGGATTCGATGCGGTGGGCACCACGCAGTTCGACGAATCGCGCGCGGATGTCGTCCAGTCGCGCGTGACCGGCTACATCGACCGTCTCTATGCGCGCGCACCGATGCAGCGCATCGCGAAAGGCGCGCCGGTCGCGTCGCTGTTCGTGCCCGACTGGCTCGCGCCACAGGAGGAATACCTCGCGCTCAAGCGCGGCAGGATGGACGCCAGCCTGCTCGATGCGTCGCGCGCACGGATGCGGGCGCTGTCGATTCCCGACGGCATGATCGCGAGCCTCGATCGCACCGGCCGCGCGCAGACGCACGTCGTGCTGAGCGCGCCGGAAACCGGCGTCGTCAGCGAATTGAACGTGCGCGACGGCGCGATGGTCGCACCCGGTCAGACGCTCGCGAAGATCGCCGGGCTGTCGACGCTGTGGCTCATCGTCGAGGTGCCGGAAGCGCTCGCGCTGAACGTGCAGCCGGGGATGGCGGTCGACGCGACGTTCGCGGGCGATGCGACACAGCATTTCACCGGACGCATCCGCGAAGTGCTGCCCGGCATCAGCGCGAGCAGCCGCACGCTGCAGGCGCGCGTGGAGATCGACAACGCGACGCTGAAGCTCACGCCCGGCATGCTGATGCGCGTGCGGGTCGCCGCGCGGCAGACCGTATCGCGCCTGCTCGTGCCGTCCGAAGCGGTGATCGCGACCGGCAAGCGCTCGGTCGTCATCGTGAAGAACGGCGATGGCCGGCTCCAGCCGGTGACGGTGACGACGGGCAACGACGTCGGCAGCGACACCGAAGTGCTCGGCGGACTGCGCGAAGGCGACACGGTCGTCGCATCGGGGCAGTTCCTGATCGATTCCGAGGCGAGCCTGAAAAGCGTGCTGCCGCGGCTGGAAAGCGGCGCCGGCGCGAGCGGGGCAGCGGCGACGCCTGCGTCGACGCCGACCGCGGCGGTGCCGATCTACGAAACCACCGGCAAGGTCGAACAGGTCACGGCCGACGACATCACGTTCTCGCATCAACCCGTTCCCGCGCTCGGCTGGGGCGCGATGACGATGGCGTTCGGCAAGCCGTCGGCCACCGCGTTCCCGGACGTGAAGCCGGGCCAGACGGTGCGCTTCGCGTTCACGCAGGGCGACGACGGCTACCGGCTGACGAAGGTCGAACCGCAGGGAGGCGAACGATGATCGCGCACATCATTCGCTGGTCCGTCCACAACCGGTTCCTCGTGCTGCTCGCCACCGTGCTGATTGCCGCATGGGGCGTTCATTCGCTGCGGCAGACGCCCCTCGATGCACTGCCCGACCTGTCGGATACGCAGGTGATCGTGAAGGCGTCGTATCCGGGCAAGGCGCCGCAGATCGTCGAGGATCAGGTGACCTATCCGTTGACGACCACGCTGCTCGGCGTGCCCGGTGCGAAAACCGTCCGCGCGTATTCGTCGTTCGGCGACGCGTTCGTCTATGTGCTGTTCGACGACCGCACCGATCCGTACTGGGCGCGTTCGCGCGTGCTCGAATACCTGAGCCAGGTGCAGAGCCGGCTGCCTGCCGGCGCGACGGTGTCGCTCGGGCCTGATGCGACCGGCGTCGGCTGGGTGTACGAGTACGCGCTCGTCGATCGCACCGGCCGTCACGATCTCGGGCAACTGCGCGCGCTCAACGACTGGTTCCTGAAGTTCGAGCTGAAGGCGGTACCGGACGTGTCGGAAGTCGCGAGCATCGGCGGCATGGTGCAGCAATACCAGGTCGTGCTCGATCCGGACAAGCTGCGCGCGTACGGCATCACGCAGGCGGAAGTCGCGACCGCGCTCGGCAACGCGAACCAGGCGTCCGGCGGTTCGGTCGTCGAGCTGGCCGAGTCGGAGTACATGGTGCGCTCGACCGGCTACCTGCGTACGCTCGACGACTTCCGGCACGTGGTGCTGCGCACGAACGACGCCGGCACGCCGGTGCTGCTCGGCGACGTTGCGCGCATCCAGGTCGGCCCGGCGATGCGGCGCGGGATCGCGGAACTGAACGGGCAGGGCGAGGTGACGGGCGGCGTCGTCGTGATGCGTTCGGGCAAGAACGCGCTGACCACGATCGATGCGGTGAAGGCGAAGCTGGCCGACCTGAAGCGTTCGCTGCCGCCCGGCGTCGAAATCGTCACGACCTACGACCGCTCGCAGCTGATCGAGCGCGCGGTGGGCAACCTGAAGGACAAGCTGATCGAGGAGTTCGTGATCGTCGGGCTCGTCTGCGCGGTGTTCCTGTTCCACCTGCGCAGCGCGTTCGTCGCGATCCTGTCGCTGCCGCTCGGCGTGCTGGCCGCGTTCATCGTGATGCGCTACCAGGGCGTGAACGCGAACCTGATGTCGCTCGGCGGGATCGCGATCGCGATCGGCGCGATGATCGACGCGGCGATCGTGATGATCGAGAACGCGCACAAGCATCTCGAAGCGTACGACCACGCGCATCCCGGCGAACCGATCACGCCGGCCCGACGGTGGGAACTCGTCGCGACGTCGGCCGCGGAAGTCGGGCCCGCGCTGTTCTTCTCGCTGTTGATCATCACGCTGTCGTTCATTCCGGTGTTTTCGCTGGAAGGGCAGGAAGGCAAGCTGTTCGCGCCGCTGGCGTTCACGAAGACCTACACGATCGCCGCCGCCGCGGGGCTGTCGGTGACGCTGGTGCCGGTGCTGATGGGTTATCTCGTGCGCGGCCGCATTCCGCACGAGCACGCGAACCCGATCAACCGCGTGCTGATCCGCGCGTACCGGCCGCTGCTCGAGGCGACGCTCAGGCGCCCGTGGGTTGCAATCGGCATCGCGGTCGTGGCGCTCGTGCTGACGGCGGTACCGCTGTCGAGGCTCGGCGGCGAATTCATGCCGCCGCTCGACGAAGGCGACCTGCTGTACATGCCGACCGCGCTGCCCGGCATTTCCGCCGACAAGGCGAGCGAACTGCTGCAGCAGACCGACCGGTTGATCAAGACCGTGCCCGAGGTCGACACGGTGTTCGGCAAGTCGGGCCGCGCCGATACCGCGACCGATCCCGCGCCGCTCGAGATGTTCGAGACGACGATCCGGTTCAAGCCGCGCAGCGCATGGCGGCCCGGCATGACGCCGGAGAAGCTCGTCGACGAACTCGATCGCACGGTGAAAGTGCCGGGGCTGTCGAACGTATGGGTGCCGCCGATCCGCAACCGGCTCGACATGCTGTCCACCGGGATCAAGACGCCGGTCGGCGTGAAGATTTCCGGGCCGGACCTGGCCGGGATCGATGCGATCGCGAAGCAGGTCGAGGCCGCGGTGAAGCCCGTGCCGGGCGTGACGTCCGCGCTCGCGGAGCGGCTGAACGGCGGCCGCTACATCGACGTCGACATCGACCGGCTCGCCGCCGCGCGCTACGGGCTGTCGGTGGCCGACGTCCAGTCGGTCGTGTCGACGGCGGTCGGCGGCGACGATGTCGGCGAGGTGATCGCGGGGCGCGAGCGCTTTCCGATCAACATCCGCTACCCGCGCGAGGTGCGCGATTCGGTCGAGAACCTGCGGCAACTGCCGGTCGTCACCGCGCGTGGCGCGCAGATCCGCCTGGGCGACGTCGCACGCATCACGATCGCCGACGGCCCGCCGATGATCCGCAGCGAGAACGCCCGACTGTCCGGCTACGTGTATGTCGACCTCCGCGGCACCGATCTGCAGAGCGCGGTGCGCGAGATGCAGCAGGCCGTCGCGCGGCAGGTCGCGTTGCCGCCCGGCTATTCGATCGCGTGGTCGGGGCAGTTCGAGTATCTCGAGCGTGCGGCGGCCAAGTTGCGCACCGTCGTGCCGGTGACGCTCGTGGTGATCTTCGTGCTGCTGTTCCTCACGTTCGGCTCGGCGGCCGATGCATTGCTGCTGATGTCGACGGTGCCGTTCGCGCTGGTCGGCGGCTTCTGGCTCGTGTGGGCGCTCGGCCACGCGGTGTCCGTCGCGACATCGGTAGGCTTCATCGCGCTGGCCGGCGTGGCCGCCGAGTTCGGCGTCGTGATGCTGCTGTACCTGAAGGGCGCGCTGCAGCGCCGGCTCGACGCCGGCGAACCGCTGACCGATGCGCTGCTGCTCGACGCGATCCGCGAAGGCGCGGTGCTGCGCGTGCGGCCCAAGGCGATGACGGTCGCCGTCGTGCTCGCCGGCCTCGTGCCGATCATGGTCGGGCACGGCGCCGGTTCCGAGGTGATGCAGCGTATCGCCGCGCCGATGGTCGGCGGCATGGTCACGGCGCCGCTGCTGTCGATGTTCGTCATTCCCGCCGCATGGCTCCTGCTGCAGCGCCGTCGTGCGCGAAGCATGGGCCATGCGCGGCATTCCGAAGCAGTTCCTCACGGCACGAACGTGCCATCCATCCCAACCGGAGAATCCCGATGAAGAAGTTGATTACCGTTACCGTTGCGACTGCCGCCGTTCTTGCTGTCGGCGCGTTCGCCACCCCCGTCTTTGCAGCCGGCGACATGGCGGGCATGGACATGTCCGCCATGAAGATGTCGTCGGGCGGCGCGGGCGAGTCGAATGCCGCGCTGACCGACGCCGAAGTGAAGAAGGTCGATGCCGCGAGCGGCAAGATCACGCTGAAGCACGGCGCGCTCGAGAACGTCGGGATGCCGCCGATGACGATGGCGTTCAAGGCGAAGGACGCAGCGATGCTCGAGCACGCGCATGCGGGCGACAAGGTCAAGGTGCGGATCGAGAAGGTCGACGGCACGTTGACGATCGTCAAGCTGGTGAAGGCGTCCTGACCTGACGATGTGCTGGTGCGTCGCCCGTCCGTGAGGCGGGCGGCTGCACCGGCGCCATGCGTGCGGGGCCGGACGCGGCTTCATTTCAACAATACTTGAAATATTGAAACGAAGCCGCTATCCTTCGCGCCATGGACTCCAATCTCGTCGTGCGCGCCCTGGGCGCGCTTGCTCATGAAGCGCGGCTGGCCATCTTTCGTGCGCTGGTCGTGGCCGGGCCCGAAGGGCTGCCGGCCGGCGCGATCGCCCAGCGGATCGGGCTGTCGCCATCGAGCCTGTCGTTTCATCTGAAGGATCTGTCGCACGCCGACCTGGTCACCGCGCGCCAGGACGGCCGGTTCATCTATTACGCGGCGAATTTCGAATCGATGAGCGGGCTCATCGGGTTCCTGACCGAGAACTGCTGCGCCGGCGCCGCCTGCGGCGTACCGGCAGCACCCGACTGTTGCGGAGGCAACGCATGACCGGCTCGAACATCGCGCGGCCGCCGGCCGCGGCGGCCCCGCCCGCCATCGGTTTCTTCGAGCGCTACCTGAGCGTGTGGGTCGCGCTGTGCATCGTGCTCGGCATCGCGCTGGGCCAGGCGCTGCCCGGGCTCTTTCAGCATATCGGCCGCATGGAATACGCGCAGGTCAACCTGCCCGTCGGGCTGTTGATCTGGGTGATGATCGTGCCGATGCTGGTCAAGGTCGATTTCGGCGCGTTGCACGAGGTTCGGCAGCACGTGCGGGGGATCGGCGTGACGCTCGTCGTGAACTGGCTCGTCAAGCCGTTTTCGATGGCGCTGCTCGGCTGGCTGTTCATCCGGCAGCTGTTCGCGCCGATGCTGCCCGCCGACCAGATCGACAGCTATATCGCCGGCCTGATCCTGCTGGCCGCCGCGCCGTGCACGGCGATGGTGTTCGTGTGGAGCCGGCTGACGGGCGGCGATCCGCTGTTCACGTTGTCGCAGGTCGCGCTGAACGACAGCATCATGGTGATCGCGTTCGCGCCGCTGGTCGGCCTGTTGCTGGGAATGTCCGCGATCACGGTGCCGTGGGCGACGCTGCTCACGTCCGTCGTGCTGTACATCGTCATCCCGGTGATCCTCGCGCAAGTGTGGCGCAGGCTGTTGCTCGCGAAGGGGCAGGCGGCGTTCGACCGCGCGATGGCGAAGATCGGCCCGTGGTCCATCGCCGCGCTGCTGGCCACGCTGGTGCTGCTGTTCGCGTTCCAGGGCGAGGCGATCCTGAAGCAGCCGCTGGTGATCGCGCTGCTCGCGGTGCCGATCCTGATCCAGGTGTTCTTCAACGCAGCGCTCGCGTACGGGCTCAATCGCCTCGTCGGCGAGAAGCACAGCATCGCGTGCCCGTCGGCGCTGATCGGCGCGTCCAATTTCTTCGAGCTGGCCGTGGCGGCCGCCATCAGCCTGTTCGGCTTCCACTCCGGCGCCGCGCTCGCGACCGTCGTCGGCGTGCTCATCGAAGTGCCGGTGATGCTGCTCGTCGTGCGCGTCGTCAACCGCTCGAAGGGCTGGTACGAGCGCGCGTGAAATCATTCAGGAATACGGAAATGACCGACATCACGATCTATCACAACCCCGATTGCGGCACGTCGCGCAACACGCTGGCGATGATTCGCAACTCGGGCGTCGAGCCTCGCGTCGTGCTTTACCTCGAAACGCCGCCGAGCCACGCAGCGCTGCGCGCGCTGATCGCGGCGATGGGTGTGCCGGTGCGCGACGTGCTGCGTCACAAGGGGACACCCTATGACGCACTCGATCTCGACAATCCGAAATGGAGCGACGACGACCTGATCGGCTTCATGGTCGCTCACCCGATCCTGATCAATCGCCCGATCGTCGTCACCCCGCTCGGCACGCGGCTGTGCCGTCCGTCCGAGCATGTGCTCGACATCCTGCCCGATCCGCAGCAAGGGCCGTTTGCGAAGGAAGACGGCGAAATCGTGATCGATGCGGAGGGCAGGCGTGTCTGAGCGACTGAACGATCTGCCGCAACTCGATGCCGCGCTCTTTCGTGTGCCGGACGCGAGCCGGCTGCAGCCCGCGCAGCCGTCGACGCATCCGCCTCGAATCGTCCTGCTCTATGGGTCATTGCGTACGCGCTCGTTCAGCCGGTTGCTGGTCGAGGAGGCGGCGCGGTTGCTGGCGGCGATGGGCGCCGAAACAAGGATCTTCAATCCGGCCGGCTTGCCGCTGCCTGACGATGCGCCCGACGACCACCCGAAGGTGGCCGAGTTGCGCGAGCTCGTGCAATGGTCGGAGGGCATGGTGTGGTGCTCCCCCGAGCGGCACGGCGCGATGACCGGCGTGATGAAAGCGCAGATCGACTGGATTCCGTTGTCGGTCGGTGCGGTGCGGCCGACGCAGGGCAAGACGCTGGCGGTCATGCAGGTCAGCGGCGGATCGCAATCGTTCAACGCGGTCAACCAGATGCGCGTGCTCGGACGCTGGATGCGCATGCTGACCATCCCGAACCAGTCGTCCGTCGCGAAAGCGTTCATGGAATTCGGCGACGACGACCGGATGAAGCCGTCCGCGTATTTCGATCGGGTCGTCGACGTCATGGAGGAACTGGTCAAGTTCACGCTGCTGACGCGCGACGTGGGCGCGTACCTGACGGACCGCTACAGCGAGCGCAAGGAAAGCGCCGAGCAACTGTCGCAGCGTGTGAACCAGGCGCGCATCTGAATCGCGTGCTGGCTGGCGGCGCGACGATGCTTCGTTCGCGCCGGGCAGCGGGATCGTGCCCGGCGTGTCCATCGAGCAAGTTCAGCGCGCCAGCGTCAGGACCAGATACCCCGCGTACCCCGCGCCGTTCGCCAGCAACGCCCAGATCGCGAGCCCGCGCGTGCGTGCATTGACACGGAGCCACGCCGCCGCCGCGAGCGTGATGATCACGCCGGTCAGCACTTCGGGGCGCGGCTCCCACGGTGTCAGCATGATGCCGATCGCCGGCAGCAGCGTGCCCTGGAACACCATCGCGCCGGTGATGTTGCCGAACGCGAGCGTGTCCTTCCTGCGGCGGATCCACAGCACGCTGTTGACCTTCTCAGGCAGTTCCGTCGCGATCGGCACGATGATCAGCGACAGCAGCAGCGCCGATACGCCGAGCACGTGCGACACGCCTTCCACGCCGTGAATGAAGCCCTTCGCCCCACCGACCAGCAGCACGACGCCGAGGAGCAATTGCAGCCCGATCGTCGCGAGGTTGGTCGGCACACCCAGGCGCGACAGGAACATCGTGTGCGGCGCCGCGGTGCCGTGCCCGGCATCGACGAGCTGGTTCGACGCCCGGAACGTCATCACGACATACATCGCGTAGATACCGACCAGCATCGCCGCGAGCAGCGCACGCGCTGCCCAGTTGTGATGCGGGACGAACATCGCGGCGGTGGCCAGCGAAAACGCGGCGAGAAAGTAGTTCATGTCGCGCACGAAGCCCGTGCGCTCGGGCGCGATCGTGCCGCGCAGCCCGCGCGAGCGGATCACGGCGAGCGTCATCAGGAACGTGGTGAGCGTCGCGAGCATCAGCGGTGCGCCGAGAATCGCGCCGACGCCGATCTCCTCGTTCACGGCCTGGTTCGCCGTGCCGCCGGCGAGCGCAAGCAGCGGCACCATCGTTTCGGGCAACGCGGTGCCGACGGCGGCGAACAGCGAACCGGTGACACCTTCGGAAATCTTCAGGCGCTCGCCGAGATGTTCGAGTGCATTGGTGAAGACCTCGGCGGCGACGAGGATGACGATCAGCATGAACGCCAGTTCTAGGAACATGAAAGTCATGCGGCGCCTCCGCAGGCATGGGCGCGGACGGCGGCGAAATGCGGGGAGAAGGCGGCGGGGAACATGGGGACTCCGTGGTCGGACGCTGACAAACCATGGCGCATCCGCCGACGTCCGACCAGGAACGACGCGATGCGCCAATGGTCTCGCCAGGCCGATCAGGCTGAACGCGCCACGGCCGCAGGCCGAGTGTGTTGACGCGTTCGCTTTCCGGGGACGGAAAGCAGGCTACTCCCCAAAGACGAAGGGCAGTCTAGACGAGCGGGTGGCTTTCGACAAGCCTTCATCTCGAAAAAACATACCCCTTCCCCCTATAGGGGCAGCCTTCCGGATATATACTCCCCCTCCCTATCCAGGAGTCTGTCGGCGATGAGCCATACCGTTCGTGAAAAACAGAAGCTGCTGAACCGCGTGCGGCGCATCAAGGGCCAGGTCGAGGCGATCGAGCGCGCGCTCGGCGAAGAGCGCGGCTGCAACGAGGTGCTGCAATTGATCACGAGTTGCCGCGGTGCGATGAACGGGCTGCTGGCCGTCGTGCTGGAAGACCACATCCGCGAGCACATGGTCGATGCACATGGGCCGGATGAGCACGAAGGCAGCGCGACCGAGCAGCTGATCGACGTGGTGCACAGCTATTTCAAGTAATCGGGGCGGAACATGAGCAATTTCATCGATGACGCGTTCGGCGCGGGGCACGACCATATCTTCCTCGGCGCCGCGCACGAGCAGAACGAGCGGCGGACGTGGATGGTGATCGGCCTGTGCTCGGCGATGATGGTGATCGAGATCGTCGGCGGCACGCTGTTCGGGTCGCTCGCGCTCGTCGCCGACGGGCTGCACATGTCGACGCATGCGGGCGCGATGCTGATCGCCGCGCTGGCCTATACCTATGCGCGCCGGCATGCCGACGATCCGCGCTTCGTGTTCGGCACCGGCAAGCTGGGCGACCTGGCCGGGTTCACGAGCGCAATCGTGCTCGCGATGATCGCGATCCTGATCGGCTACGAGGCCGTCGCGCGATTCCTGTCGCCGGTGCCGATCCATTTCGGCGAGGCGATTCCGATCGCGGTGCTCGGCCTCGCGGTCAACCTGGCGAGCGTGTGGCTGCTGAGCGGTGACCACCACGGCCACCACCACGGGCATGGCCACGGACACGGACACGGGCATGGCCACGCGCACGACGATCACGCGGACGAAGCCATGCGGGTCTTCTCGCAAGCCGGCGTGTTCGACGTATCGGTGTTCGAGGACGGTGTGCCGCCGGTGTTCCGGATCGCGCCGGCAACCGGCGAGTCGAGCGTCGACGGGGTTTCCGCATCGATCACGACCGTCCGTGCCGACCAGTCGCGACAGCAATTCACGATGGTTGCGCGGAACGGCTTCCTGGAATCGCGCGAGACCATTCCCGAGCCCCATGCGTTCGATGCGATCGTGACGCTGAACGGCAACGAGCATGCGCTGACGTTCGTCGAACACGATCATCACGAAGGCGTGCACGCCGCCGCGGCCCGCGATCACAACATCCGGTCCGCCTATGTTCACGTGATCGCCGATGCCGCCGTGTCGGTACTGGCCATCGTCGGGCTGCTGCTCGCCCGTACGTTCGGCTGGGTCTGGATGGATCCGCTCGCGGGCATCATCGGCGCACTCGTCATCGCGAACTGGGCGTACGGGCTGATGCGCGATACGGGCGGGATCCTGCTCGACGTCAACGTCGATCGCAAGCTGGCGGAGCGTGTGCGCCAGGCGATCGAGGCGCTCGGCGACAAGGTCAACGATCTTCACGTGTGGCGGGTCGGGCCCGGGCACATGAGCGCGATCGTGTCGGTCGAAACACGCGACGCCGCGCGTGACGCGCGTTTCTACCATGCGCTCGTCGCGCGCTTCGACGGCGTTTCCCACGTGACCGTCGAAGTGATGGCGCCGGCGAAGGCGGCCTGATCGTGGCCGTGAAATCGCCATGCGTCGAGCTGTGCGCGTTCGACGGCCGCACCGGATTCTGCGTGGGCTGCCTGCGCACGCGGGACGAGGCGCGCGACTGGAAGAAGATGACCGACCATCGCCGGCACCAGATACTGAACGACCGCACGCGCCGGCAGGCGAAGATCCGGCGCGAGACGGCGGAATAGGGCGGCACAAGGCGGCACAAGACGGCATAAGGCCGGCGTGCGACAACCGGTGCGTGCGGTTTCGTCACGGGGCGCAGTAGTATGACGAGCACCGGCATCCAGCGTCGGGAAGCCTGAACCGGGAGCACCCCATGCAAACCGAAACGTCGCCCCGCATTCTTCGCCAGATTCCACGCAGTGTCTGGGTGCTCGGGTGCGTCAGCCTGCTGATGGACGTGTCGTCGGAGATCATCCACAGCCTGTTGCCGATGTTCCTGATGGTGGGGCTCGGCGCGAGCGCGACCGCGATCGGCGTCATCGAGGGGATCGCCGAGGCGACGGCGCCGGTCGTCAAGGTGTTTTCCGGCACGCTGAGCGACTACCTGCGCAATCGCAAATGGCTGGCCGTCGCCGGATACGGGCTCGGCGCGCTCAGCAAGCCGCTGTTCGCGATCGCGCCGACGATCGGCGTCGTCGTGACTGCACGGATCGTCGACCGGATCGGCAAGGGAATACGTGGCGCGCCGCGCGACGCGCTCGTGGCCGACATCACGCCGGTTCACTTGCGCGGTGCAGCCTATGGGCTGCGGCAGGCGCTCGACACCGTGGGCGCGTTCCTCGGGCCGCTGCTGGCCGTCGTCATCATGCTGGTGTGGCACGACGACTTCCGCCTCGCGTTCTGGCTGGCCGTGATCCCCGGGGTGCTGGCCGTGGCGCTGCTCGCGTTCGGTATCGACGAGCCGGCGCGCGCGCCGGGCGACGCGCGCGTCAATCCGATTCGCCGCGATGTCGTCGCGCAACTCGGCGCCCGCTACTGGTGGGTCGTCGCCATCGGCGCCGTATTCGCACTGGCGCGCTTCAGCGAGGCGTTTCTGGTGCTGCGCGCGATGGGCAGCGGGGTGTCCGTCGCGCTCGTGCCGCTCGTGATGGTGGCGATGAACGTCGTGTACGCGTGGTCGGCCTACCCGTTCGGCAAGCTCGCCGACACGACGAGCCACGCGAAACTGATGGTGGCCGGCCTCGTCCTGCTGATCGCGGCCGATATCGTGCTGGCACACGGCACGCACTGGGGAATCGTACTCGTCGGCGTCGCGCTGTGGGGGCTCCATATGGGGATGACGCAAGGGCTGCTCGCGACGATGGTCGCGCAGGCCGCGCCGGCCGATCTGAGAGGGACGGCGTTCGGCGTGTTCAACCTGGTCAGCGGCGTCGTGACGCTCGTATCGAGCGTCGTCGCAGGATTCCTGTGGGATCGGGTGGGCGCCGCGGCGACGTTCTATGCAGGGGCCGCGTTCAGCGCGGCGACCATCGTGTTGCTCGTCTGCGTGCGCACGTCATTCGGCGCCGGCCAGGCGCGCTAGCGCGCAATCTGGCGCGCCGTGCCGCGCGGAAAGTAAAGCGCGAACGTCGTGCGCCCGTCGCGGCTCGCGACCTCGACCTTGCCGCGATGCAGCTCCATGATCGACTTCACGATCGCGAGCCCGAGCCCCGCGTTGCGTGCCGCGCCGTGCCGCGACGAATCGATGCGGTAGAAGCGCTCGAAGATCTTGTCGACCTGTTCGGGCGGAATCGCGGCGCCGCGATTCGTGACTTCGACCACTGCGTAGCTGCCTTGCATGGAAACGGCCAGCTCGATCGTCGATTCGGCTTCCGCATGTTCGAGTGCGTTCGACGCGAGGTTGCTGACGGCACGCCGGAACAGGGTCGCATCGGCGACGACCGGCGCTTCGCCGTGCACGTCGATGCGCACGCCGGCTTCGTCGGCCAGTGCCTGGAAATACGATGCGAGCCGCCGCAGTTCGCTGCCGGCGTCGAGCTCGGTGGCCTTCAGGTGCTGCCGTGCGTTATCGGTGCGCGCGAGGAACAGCATGTTCTCGATCATCCGCTGCAACCGTTCGCATTCCTCGATGTTCGAATCGATCAGCGCTTCGTATTCCTCGGTCGTGCGCGCGCGCGACAGCGTGACCTGCGACGAGCTGATCACGTTGGCGAGCGGCGTGCGCATGTCGTGCGCGAGATCGGACGAGAACTGCGACAGCCGCACGAACGCGCGTTCGAGGCGGTCGAGCATCCGGTTGACCGACGTCGCGAGTTCACGCAGCTCGACCGGGCCGCCGCGCGCGTCGAGCCGTGCGTTCAGGTTGTGCGCCTCGATGCGCGACGTCTGCCGGCCGAGGCTCTCGACCGGGCGCAGGCCGCGCGACGCGACCGCGTAGCCGAGCGCGCCGACCAGCAGCGCGCCCGCGGCCGCGGCGAGCCAGATGTCGACGCGATAGCTTTCGAGCAGCGACTGGCGATCGGTCGCCGTGCGGGCGAGCGCGACCTGGATCGCGTCGCCGGACGGCAGCGTGGCGCGCGCATATACGCAGCGCGACGTGCCGATGCCGGGCGGCACGCACGTGAACGGGATGCCGGTCGCACTGGCCGGATGCGGCGCCGCGATCACCGACGCCAGCGTATTGCCGGCTTCGTCGGAATGCTCGACGAGCGCGTGGTTCTGCGCATCGTAGATGCCGAGATACACGCCCGGGTGCGACAGCAGCACCTCATGAAACACGGCCGGATCGGCACGCAGCGCGGCGATCGAGCCGCTCGCGTGTGCGAGCTGCAGGAACTGGTTGAGCTTGCCGGAGATCTCGATGTCGTCGCGCCGCGTCAGCTCGGCGGACAGCGAGCGATACAGGTACGCGCCGGTCAGCGCGAACACGAGCGCGGCGACGACGGCGAACGCGAGCGTCAGCCGCCGCAGCAGCGAATACGAGGCCGGGTGCTGCGTCACGAACGATCCTCGAGCACGTAGCCCATGCCGCGGATCGTGTGGATCAGCTTCTTCTCATACGCGTTGTCGATCTTCGAGCGCAGGCGCTTGATCGCCGCGTCGACGACGTTCGTGTCGCTGTCGAAATTCATGTCCCAGATCTGCGACGTGATGAAGGTGCGCGTCAGCACTTCACCCTCGCGCTCGGCGAGCAGCTGCAGCAGCGCGAATTCCTGCGCGGTCAGGTCGATGCGAGTGTCGGCGCGGCGCACGCGGCGGCGGATCAGGTCGACTTCGAGATCGGCGACATGCAGGATGTCGCGCGCATTGCGCGGCGCGCGCCGCAGCAGCGAGCGGATGCGCGCCAGGAACTCGGCATACGCGAACGGCTTGAGCAGGTAGTCGTCGGCGCCCAGTTCGAGCCCGGCGACCTTGTCCTCGATCGCCTCGCGCGCCGTGAGCAGCAGCACGGGCGTCTGCTTCTGCGCGCGCAGCCGCTTGAGCACCTCGAAGCCGTCCAGTTCCGGCAGCATCACGTCGAGCACGATGAGATCGAAATCCTCGTGCAGCGCGAGGAACAGCCCGTCCTTGCCGTTTTCCGCGACGTCGACCGTGTAGCTCGCCTCCATCAGCCCCTTCCGGAGGTACGACGCCATCTTGGGTTCGTCTTCGACTATCAGTATCCGCATGGTGAGGCAGGCCGTCCGTGATTCATCCGTGATTCCAGCCGGTCAGTGTAACGCGTGAGCTTAGGGCGCCGCGCGTGCACGAAGCATGACCGCCGGATGACGGAATTGTCATGAAACCCTGGTCATGTTTCGGCCATGTCGTCGTCACCGCGGCGACGATAAGCTGCGGCCGTCGTGTCCCCGGAGCGCGCCGTCGTGGCGCTGCGCCGGCCCATCCGGTCGTTGCCTGCGTGATTCCGCATCCATGTCGTACTGGCGCAAATTCCTCGTCGTCGTGCTGCTGGCGCTGTGCCTGCCGATCCAGTCGTTCGCGGCTGTGTCGATGGCGTGTGCGGGCGCGGATGTGGTCGTGACAATGCCGCACGTGGAAGACGGCGCGCGCGCTGATGACAGGGTCGCGCCGCATGCGATGTCGAGCGCGCATGGTGGCCAGCATGAAGACGAGCACACGCAGGACGACCGTGTGCGACACGCGCAGCCGTGTTCCGCATGCGGGGCCTGCTGCGTCGGTACCGGCATGGCGGACTTCCCCGCGACGCCCGTTGCGTCGGGTATCGGTATCGCGCTCGCCTCTTTCGCGCCGACGCCGGTCGTCGTGTCATTCCTGACCGGCGGCATCGACCGGCCGCCGCGCCGGCTGCTCGTCTAGTCCGTGCCCGTGGCCCGATCGGCCGCGCTCTGCAATCCGCTCCGGCGGCGGCATCACGCCCGCCGGACGACTCACGACGAAACCTGTTCATGCAATTGACTACTGCGGCGCTGCTCGGCGCGGCGGCCCTCATGCCGTCGCTCGCGCTTGCGCAAACCCCGTTGCCCGATCCCGCGGACGCCGCCGCCGCGGTGCCGGATATCACCGTGACATCCGTATTCGACAGCTACCGGCCGTATCGGGACGACGAAGGCCCCGGCTGGAAACAACTGAACCGCGACGTGATGGAACGGCCCGCGAAAGGACGGTCGACGGGCGGCGCGGCCGGAAGCGGCGCTGCCCATTCGAAGCACGGAGGCGCCGCGCCATGACGATGCTTGCGATATCGCCGAGGATCGGTGCGGCCGTGGCCGTGCTGGCCTTCCTCGCGGGCTGCACGACGTTCTCGAAGGACGGTGGCTTCGATGCTGTGTCGTCCGCCGCGTCGGAACGCATCGGGAAAGACGCGGTCGTGGTCAGGACCGACGCCGACCGCGAAGCCGTCGACAAGCGCACGAAGGAGCTGCTTTCAAAGCCGCTGTCGATGGACGACGCGGTGCAGGTCGCGCTGCTGAACAACCGTGGGCTGCAGGCTTCGTATGCGGAGCTGGGGCTGTCGGAAGCCGATCTCGTCCAGGCCGGCCGGTTGCCGAACCCGCGCTTCGCGTTCAGCCGCACCCGCGCGGGCGACGGCGAGCTGACGCTCGGCCGCACGTTCTCGGCGAACGTGTTCGCGCTGCTGACGATGCCGCTCGCGACGAACATCGAACGCCGCCGCTTCGAGCAGACCAAGCTCGAGACGGCCGACGCGATGCTGAAGGTCGCAGCCGACGCACGTCGCGCGTACGTCGAGGCCGTCGCTGCCGAGCAGGCCGCGAACTATGCGCAGCAGGTGCGTGATGCCGGGAGCGCGGCCGCCGAACTCGCGTTGCGCATGCGGCAGGCCGGCAACTTCAGCCGCCTCGATTACGCGCGCGAACAGGCGTTCCATGCCGATGCGGTTGCGCAGCACGCGAAGGCACGCCAGCAGGCCGTCGCCGCGCGCGAGAAGCTCACGCGTGCGATGGGCCTGTGGGGCGAACGCACGCGGTATGCGCTGCCCGGGCGCCTGCCAGACCTGCCGAAAGCGCGGCCGAACCTGCCCGATCTCGAACGGTTCGCGATGAGCAACCGCTTCGACATCCAGGCCGCGAAGCTGCAGACGCAGGGCGTCGCGTCGTCGCTCGGGCTGAGCAAGGCGACGCGCTTCGTCAATGCGGTCGACCTCGGTTACGTGAACAACTACGAGACCGGCAAGGGTCACGAGCACGGCTACGAGATCAGCGTCGAGATCCCGCTGTTCGACTGGGGCGGCGCGAAGGTTGCGCGCGCCGAGGCCGTCTACATGCAGTCGGCGAACCGGCTCGCGAAGACGGCGATCGACGCACGCTCCGAAGTGCGCGAATCGTATGCGGCATACGTGACGAGCTACGACGTCGCGACCCACTATCGCGACGAAGTCGTGCCGCTGCGCAAGACGATCTCCGACGAACTGCTGCTGCGCTACAACGGGATGCTCGCGAGCGTGTTCGAACTGCTCGCCGATGCGCGCGAACAGGTCGGCGCGGTCAATGGCTACATCGATGCGCTGAAGGACTACTGGCTCGCCGAAACCGATCTGCAGATGGCCGTCGGAGGCCGGCTGCCGTCCGACGGTTCCACGCCGCGCGCGACGCAACCCGCCCAACCCGAACCCGCTTCAAACGCCGACGCTGCGCCGCAGCCGGCATCCACCCCCGCGGCGCAACCGGCGCCCGCGACGCAACCGCATCCGGAAGGTCATTGACATGGTGTCCCGTCGACAATTTCTCAGCGGCTCGGGCGCCGCGCTGCTGGGCGCCGCAATGGTCAGCAAGGCCGGCGCCGCGTCGCTGCCCGAAGCGCCCACGATGGCGAAAGCGGCGACGCAGCCGCCGCTCGTGCCGCCGAACGGCCGCCCCTACACGCCCGTCGCGACGCTGAACGGCTGGACGCTGCCGTGGCGGATGAAGAACGGCTGGAAGGAGTTCCACCTGACGGCCGAGCCCGTCGTGCGCGAGATGGCGCCCGGCATGAACGCGAACCTGTGGGGCTACAACGGCCAGTCGCCGGGCCCGACGATCGAGGCCGTCGAAGGCGACAAGGTGCGCATCTTCGTGACCAACCGGCTGCCCGAGCACACGACGATCCACTGGCACGGGCTGCGGCTGCCGAACGGGATGGACGGCGTCGGCGGCCTCACGCAGCCGCATATCCCGCCCGGCAAGACCTTCGTCTACGAGTTCCAGCTGGAAGCGCACGGCACGTTCATGTATCACCCGCACGCCGACGAGATGGTGCAGATGGCGATGGGGATGATGGGCATGTTCATCGTGCACCCGAAGGATCGCGGCACGATGCCGGTCGATCGCGATTTCGTGTTCCTGCTCGCCGCGTACGACATCGATCCGGGCAGCTACACGCCTCGCGTGAACGAGATGACGGACTTCAACATGTGGACCTTCAACTCGCGCGTGTTCCCGGGCATCGATCCGCTGCCGGTGCGTGCGGGGGACCGCGTGCGGATTCGATTCGGCAACCTGACGATGACGAACCATCCGATCCACCTGCACGGCTACAGCTTCGAAGTCGCGGGCACCGACGGCGGATGGATTCCGCCGGCCGCGCGCTGGCCGGAAGTGACGGCCGATGTCGCGGTGGGCCAGATGCGCGCGATCGAGTTCACCGCCGATCGCCCGGGCGACTGGGCGTTCCACTGCCACAAGTCGCATCACACGATGAATGCGATGGGCCACCAGGTGCCGAACCTGATCGGCGTGCCGCAGAAGGATCTCGCGCAGCGCATCGGCAAGCTCGTGCCCGACTACATGGCGATGGGCAGCACGGGCGGCGCGATGGGCGGCATGGAGATGCCGTTGCCCGACAACACGTTGCCGATGATGACGGGCACGGGCCCGTTCGGGCCGCTGGAGATGGGCGGCATGTTCACGGTCTGCAAGGTGCGGCAGGGGCTCGGCCGCAACGACTATCGCGATCCGGGCTGGTTCCGGCATCCGAAGGGGACCGTCGCGTACGAGTACACCGGCGAACTGCCGGACGGCTGAGTAGCAGCATACGGCGGCTGCGTGAGTGCAGCCGCCGGTTTCGTTTCATTTATTCGGGAGTCGACACGATGAAGAAGGGACTGGTTTTGATGGCAACGGGTTGTGCAGTGGCGTTTTCCGCGGCGTCATACGCGGGCGGCGACATGGCCGGCATGGACATGAGCGGCGGCGCGAAGCAGGCAGCCGCGGCGCAACAGGGCATGTCGCACGGCGAAATCCGCAAGGTCGACACGGCCGCCGGCAAGCTGACGATCAAGCACGGCCCGCTGGACAACCTCGGGATGGGCGCGATGACGATGGTGTTCAAGGTGAAGGACCCGGCGATGCTGTCGCAAGTGAAAGCGGGCGACAAGATCGATTTCGTCGCGGAAGACGTGGACGGTGCGCTGACCGTCGTCGAACTGAAGAAGCCGTGACGCGGAGCGTGCACATGAAGATGACGAACCTCACGCGGTTGGCCGCGATCGCTGCGACCGGCGCGATGCTCGCTGCGGCACCGCTCGCGGCATCCGCGCACGGCAAGCTGGAAAGTGCCGCGCCGGCGACGGGCAGCACGGTCGACATCGCGCCCGACACGGTGCGGCTCACCTTCAACGAAGACCTCGAACCGGCGTTCAGTTCGGTGAAGGTATCGGATGCGAACGGCAACGCCGTCACGCAGGACAAGGCGAAGGTCGATGCGGCGAACCCGCGCGTGATGGCGCTCGCGATGCCGAAGCTCGCGCCCGGCGCGTACACGGTGCAGTGGGCGGCGATGACGGCCGACGCGCATCGCACGAAGGGCACCTATACGTTCCGGGTGAAGGGGTGAACGACGGCCTCGTCGGTCTCCTGCGGCTCGTGTCGGTGGCGATCCAGAACGCCGGGTTCGCCGTCGTCGTCGGCGCGCTGCTCGGCCGCCACTGGCTCGCGCGCGGCGCATCCGCGTGGCAGCGCGGCATCGGGCGGCGGCTCGTCGCGACGCTGCGCATCGCGTCCGTCGTATCGCTGGTCGCGAGCATCACCGCGTTCTGGGCGCACTGCGCGCTGATGAGCGAGGTGTCGTTGCTCGACGCGGGGCCGGCCGTCTGCTCGATGCTGGCGGGCACCGGGTTCGGTCATGCGTGGCTGGCCGGCGCGGGGTTCATGCTCATCGTGGTGGTGCTGTCGTTCGTCCGGCGCGGGAACGACACGCGTTTGCCGTTCGCGATGTGGGCCGCGCTCGCGAGCGTCGCACTCGCGCGCAGCAACGGCGGGCATCCGGTGGATGCCGGATTGTTCAGCGTGCCGGTGTGGATCGACTGGCTGCATCTGCTGGCGATCAGCGCATGGGTCGGGCTCGTGCTCGTGACGGCAGTCGGCGTGATGCCGCGGCTCGTCGGCATGCCCGCAAGCGAGCGCAGGACCGGCGCATCGTTCGTGCAGTCGCTGTCCGATGCGTCGACCTGCGCATTGATCGTGCTGTTCGCGACCGGCGCGTACAACGGCTGGCGCGGCGTCGATACGCCCGCCAATCTGCTTGCGTCGGCGTACGGGCAGCTCCTGCTGTTGAAACTCGCGCTCGTGCTGATCGCGGCAGCGCTCGGCGGACACAACCGCTTCTTCGGAATGCCGACGTTGCTGGCCGCGCTGAACGATCCGGCCGCCTCGATGCCGGCCAGCGCGTTGAAACGGTTCGGCACAGTGCTGAGGATCGAGGCGGTCGTGCTCGGCGGCGTGCTGATGGTCGCGGCGGTGCTCGTGTCGAGCGCGTTGCCGGGCACTGTGTAGCGGGGCGGCGCGACGCAGCGGCAGCGAAGGCCCGCGGGGGAGTCGCCTCGTTCACGGCGGATTTTCATCAGACGATTTCCCCGCTTTTTCAGGTGCAAACGTGCGCTCGACGGCGATCGCAGCGCGATCACGACAATTACATCAACCTGTCTCACGATTACCAAAAACTGTCATTGAGCGCCGCTAAGCTTTCGCCACCCTCACAACCGGGATTCCCCGTCATGCGCTCGACAATCCGCCTCTTCACCCCGCTATTGCTGCTCCCGACGCTCGCCGCGCCGGTTCTCGCCGCCACTGCCGCGCCCGTCAGCCCGAACTGCGGCGGCAGCACGACGCCGATCGCCGATATCCAGGGGCCGGGCGCGCCGTCGCCGCTCGCCGGCCAGAACGTATCGATCGAAGCGGTCGTCACCGCCGATTTCGGCGGCACGGACGGCTTCGGCGGCTTCTTCGTCCAGCAGGCCGACGCGCAGCGCCGCAACCAGCCGGGCGTGTCCGAAGGGTTGTTCGTCTACGCGCCGAAGGTGCGTGCGACAGCGGGCGACCTTGTGCATGTGACGGGCAAGGTCGAGGAGAAATACGGCCAGACGCAGCTCACGCAGTCGGGGGCGATCGCGGTGTGCGCGAACAACCAGAGCGTCACGCCCGTGACGCTCACGCTGCCGGTCGACAGCTCGAACGCGTTCGCCGCGTATGAAGGGATGCGGGTGCGCCTGCCGCAGACGCTGAACGTCACCGACAACTACGAACTCGGCCGCTACGGCAGCGTGATGCTCAGCAACGGCCGCCTGCGCACGCCGACGAGCGTCGTGCCGCCCGCCCAGGCGCAAACGCAGATCGATGCGAACGCACGCAACCGCCTGATCCTCGACGACGGCTCGAACAAGCAGAACCCCGCGACCGTGCCGTACCCGGCGCCGGGCCTGTCGGCCGTGAACACGCTGCGCGCGGGCTACACGGTGCGCGACGTCGAAGGCGTGCTCGAAGTGCGCTACGGCGCATGGCGCGTGCAGCCGCTGCCGGGCGCCGCCGTGCCGGCATTCGACGCGCGCACGAACCCGCGCACCCAAGCACCGGCGCGCGATCCGAAATCGAACCTGCGCGTGGCGTCGTTCAACGTCCTGAACTACTTCAACGGCAACGGTCTCGGCGGCGGTTTCGACGACCCGAACAATCGCGGCGCGAAGAACTTCCAGGAATTCCAGCGCCAGGAAGCGAAGATCGTCAGTGCGCTGAAGGCGATCGACGCCGACGTGATCGGCCTGATGGAAATCCAGAACAACGGCTACGGCGAACTGAGCGCGGTGCGCCAGCTCGCGGCGAAGCTCGGCAACCAGTGGCGCGTCGTCGATCCGGGCGTGTCGCGTCTCGGCGGCGATGCGATCACGGTCGCGATGATCTACGACAGCCGCAAGGTCGAACCGGTCGGCCGCGCGGCCACGCTCGCGATCGACGACAAGAACCGCCAGCCGCTCGCGCAGTCGTTCCGGCTGATCAACGGCAACAAGCAGTCACTGACGGTGGCCGTGAACCACCTGAAGTCGAAGAACTGCCCGGACGCCGCGAACGACGATCTCGACCAGGGCGACGGCCAGGGCTGCTGGAACCCGACGCGCACGCGCGCGGCGGCGAAGGTGGCCGACTGGCTTGCCGGCAACCCGACGGGCGTCGCGGGCCAGGGCGTGCTGCTGATCGGCGACTTCAACAGCTACACGTACGAAGACCCGATCCGCACGCTCGAATCGCGCGGCTACCGCAACCTCGTCGCGCGCTGGATCGGCGCGAATGCGTACAGCTACGTGTACAACGGCGAAGCCGGCTACCTCGATCACGCGCTCGCGACGCTGCCGCTCGCCTCGCATGTGAAGGCCGTGCACGAATGGCACATCAACGCGGACGAGCCGCTCGCGCTGCAGTACACGCTCGCGTACAAGTCGGCGGAGCAGCAGAAGACGTTCTACGCGCCGGATGCGTATCGTTCGTCGGATCACGATCCGGTGCTGATCGATATCGCGCTGCCGGGCGGCGGGAAGTAACGGCGGATTGAAAGCAGAAGAAGCGCGGCGTGCGGCGAGGCTGCATGTCGCGCTTCATCGCGACCGGAAGGGCTGGCAGGAAAAAGCGTAAATAATTCCGCTGTTTTTTGAGAACTCGAGAAATCGGTATTTTATGGATGGCGCGATGCGGATAAGCGCAGCGATTGAAGAATGATTGAAGTGACTTGAATCATTGAATGGCAGTCCATGCCTGCCGTCACGCTGAATTAATCGATTCCGGATAATTAAAATGAAAGAATAATTCCGGCGATCTGAAGGCTTTCGAGGTGCAACATCAACACCGGTAAAGGATTGCCGGTTGTGCGACAAAAGCGGCGGATTCGACGGATTAGTGTCGATCGAGCGCGCAATGCACGCATAATCCCGTTTTCTTTCAATTGCCAGACACTGTCCGCCGTTAGCATCATTGCGGGATTTTTAATATCCGAATGATCTTTGACAACGCGGCGCAGCACCGCCTATTTTTGTGTTGTCGTAAATTTGGGTCATATAAAAGTTGTCCAGACTGCAGGGGGCGTCCGAGCACCATTCTCGCCAGCAGTTTGCTGTGTCTGTATCAAGTTCAGTCTCTTAGAAGTCCAATCCCCAACCGCCGACTGCCGACCGTGCAACGCGAGTGGCGGGTCGGCCTGCGCGTTTCGCAGGCGTTGGCGGCCTTTGTGATGCGGTATCCGAACCAAAGGACAGAGATGAAACCAGACAGGAGCTGTACCGGCAGCCGCCGTGGCCGTCACGGCCGGTTGGCCGGGCTAGGTGCATTGACCGTCATGACACTGGCGCTCGCGGCATGCGGCGGCGACGATTCGTCGTCCGTCGGTGCGTCGAGCCTCGCGCAGGCCACCGCCAGCCAGCAGGCCAGTGCGCAACAAGCGGCCGGACAGACGCCGGCCAACCAGCCGTACGTCGACCCGGTCGCGTATTCGATGAATGCGACCGACGGCCTGGCCCCGGGGCAGGTGTCCGAGAAAACCGCCGTCATGCATTACCAGTGGAAAAACGGCGGCACGACCGTCAACTACACGACGACCACCGGCCACCTGACCGCGCAGGATGCGAACGGCAATGCGGAAGCGTCGATGTCGTATGTCGCGTACACCGCGCCGAGCACGAACGGCAAGCCGCGCCCGGTCACGTTCGTCTATAACGGCGGCCCCGGCTCGTCGTCGATCTGGCTGCGGCTCGGCTCGTTCGCGCCGACCCGCGTGGCCACGCCCGATCCGCTGTTCGGCAGCAACTGGCCGAACTATCCGCTCGTCGACAACGCCGAAAGCCTGATCGACACCACCGACCTCGTGTTCATCGACCCGCCCGGCACCGGGCTGTCGGAAGCCGTGTTGCCGAACACCAACCAGAAGTACTGGGGTTCCGATGCGGACGTGAACATCATGCGCGACTTCATCCAGCGCTACCTGAACGTCAACAGCCGCAGCACGTCGCCGATCTACCTGTACGGCGAGTCGTACGGCACGCCGCGTACCGACATGCTCGCGCTGGCGCTCGAATCGGCCGGCGTGCACCTGACGGGCATCGTGCTGCAGTCGGCGATCCTGAACTACTTCGCGGATGCGGTGGAAGCCGTGGCGATCACGCAGTCGACGGAGGGGCTGCTGCTCGAGACCGATACCGTGGCCGGCTACCTGCCGGGCTATGCGGCGGTCGCGGCGTACTTCAACCAGGTTTCGCCGGCGCCGGTGAACCAGGATCTGTACGCATTCCAGACGGAACTGTTCACGACGCTGATCTACAACCAGCTGCAGAAGTACTCGCAGTCGTGGGTGTTGAGCCAGCTCGGCATTCCTGATGCGCTCGGCACGCCGGTGTTCCCGAGCGACGCGACGCTCAGGCTGTGGTCGATCCCGTCGAGCCTCACGCAGCAGGCGCTGCGCGGCTACTTCAACGCGAATCCGTTCGGCACGAGCCTGCTGCCCGGCACGACGATCGGCCGGTATGACGGACGCGTGTCGTTGCCGAATTCCGATCCGCGCCTGCAGAACGACGGCGACCCGTCCGACATCCTGATTTCGCAGCCGTTCACGAACGCGCTCGCGACGCAGATGCCGGATTACCTCGGCTACACCGCTCCGAACGCGACGTACCTGCCGCTGAACGACAACATCATCGGCGTCTGGGACTTCACGCACGACGGCCAGCCGATGCCAGACACGATCCCCGATCTGCTCGGTGCGCTGCAGCTCAACCCGAAGCTTCGCGTGCTCGCGGAGAACGGCTTCCACGATCTCGCGACGCCGTTCTTCAACACCGAGAAGCAACTCGCGCGGCTGCAGACGGTGAAGGGCCTGAATCCGAAGCTGCAGGTGAACTTCTTCCAGGGCGGCCACATGATCTACCTGGACGACGTCGCCCGTCCGCAAATGAAGCGGGACCTGAAGACGTTCTACAAGGGGGCGCGGATTCCGACGGCGCTGACGCTGCACACGCTGCCGCCGCCGTGGCCGGATGAAAACCCGCCGAGCGTCCCGACCGGCAGCGTTCCGGGCGCGACCGCCGGGACGACGCTGGCTGCGGCCCCGTGAGCGACCCTGAGCGACGGACTCCTTGTCAAAGGAACCCTCTATTCATCCATTGAATGCGAGTGATCATGTCCCTAATCAAATTGATGCGGCGTATGTCTCCGTTGATCGTCCTCGGTGCCGTGACGAGCAGTGCCTACGCGTTGCCGCCGCAGGCGGTGGCGCCGGTGAAGCTGCCGCACGGCGGGCGGGGTGTCGACGGTCCGTTCTTTCCGGCCACGAAAGCGGCGCCGGTGTTGCCGTCGACCGGCGCGACGCTGCAGCAGCAGGCGCAGCAGCGTGTCGATGCGCGGCTCGGCGCCAATACGGTGCTGAGCAACGGTGCGGCCGTGACGAAGGCGCAGGCGCAGAGCAGCGGTCTCGGCTTCGTGTCGAAGCACTTCGACGAGATCGATGCGAAGCACACCGGCCGCGTGACGATGAGCGATGTGCGGCAGTTCATCCAGCAGCGGCAGGTGCAGGCACAGCAGGAACAGCAGGACGAGTGACGTAGCAGGCAGGGCGGCGGCCGGTGCGGACTCCTTCGCACCGGCCGCCGGAAGGTGAACGACAGGGCGAACGACGGGCGCTAGATGGCCTGGCGCGCGTACCGCTTCGCGGTGGCCGACGGCAGTTCGCCGAACATCGCGCGATAGTCCTGCGCAAAACTGCTCAGGTGCCAGAAGCCCCACTTGGTGGCCGCGGACGTCACGGAGCCGCCGAGCCGAAGCTCGCGGCGCACGTGGTTCAGCCGCACGGCCCGCAGGTACGCGATCGGGTTCAGGTTCAACGTATCCTGGAACGCGTATTGCGCGGTGCGCCGGCTGACGCCGAGTTCCACGCACAGCTCGGCGATCGACAGCGGGCAGGTCGACGCGTCCTGCAGCCGCTCCCGCACCGCATTGACCAGCGACCAGTATTTCGTCGGGCGCACGATCTGCGCGCCGGCGTCCGGCGTGGCGGCCGTCATCACTTCCGAGATCGCGTACAGCACGGTGCGCTCGAGCAATTCGATCCTGTCCTGCGTCGTCGCGTCGTCGATGCGAGTGGTCTTTACGGCGGCGGCCAGTGTCTGGCGCAGCAGGTCGCGCAGATGATCGGCCACACCGGTCGCCATCGGGATCACCGGCGCGTGGGGTTGCGCGCGCAGCGACGCGGCCACCGTGCGCAGCGCCTGCGTCGACAGTTTCTCCGGCTCGATCTCGACGTTCACGAGCAGATGGCGGTCGGGCGAATAGAACTCGAACTGCGGCTGGCTGGAAAACACGTGCAGGCTGTCGCGCCCGCTCTTCTCGCCGCACAGGCGCGCATGGCCTTCCAGTTCCAGCGGCACGGCCACGGCGATCCGCTCCGTCGGCACCGCGCCTTGCTGCAGGATGACCTTGTCGAGATCCTCGACCAGCAGCTTGATGCCGCCCAGCGACATGATCGACGACGAACCATGAAACCGCCCGCCCGAGATCTGCGTGTAGTTCATGTTCCAGCCGTCGAACGAGCGCGCCTGTTCCTCCACGTCGGTGAACGCGCAGAACGTGACCGTTCGCGCGAACAGCGCGTTGCCGGAGAAATCGCTCGGGTGGGCAGACGGCGTCATCGAGGGCGGGAAGGGGCGGCCGGATCGATTCATTGTAGCCGCTCGCCACGCCGGTCAAAAAGCGCCGGACGAGTGTCACCTCGTCAAAACCCTGACTTGCCGAAATCCGATAGTGGAAAACCTTTCGGCACCCTATCTTTGGCACCAATACGACGCTGGAGAGACGGTGATGGAACTTCCCCGTGGCGGATTCTGGAGAAACTGGGTCGGCAATCAGTCGTGCGTGGCCGCGCACCTGGCATCGCCGGCGAGTGAGGACGAGATCGCGGCGCTGGTGCATGCCGCGACGCGGCAAGGCAAGCACGTGCGGTGCGCGGGGTCGGGGCACTCGTTCACGCCCGTGGTGGCCACCAGCGGCCTGCTGCTGTCACTGCAGGATTACCAGGGCATCGTCGATGTCGACGAAGCGCGCAAGCGCGTGACCGTGAAGGCCGGCACGAAGATCAATGCGGTGACGCGCCACCTGAAGGAACTCGGCCTGTCGCTCGTCAACCAGGGCGACATCGATTCGCAGGCGATTGCCGGTGCGCTGGCCACCGGCACGCACGGCACGGGTGCGACGCTGAGCAACCTGTCGTCGCAGGTCGTCGGGATGCGCATCGTGCGCCCGGACGGCTCGATCATGAAGGTCAGCGACCGGCAGGATCTCGACCTGCTGCATGCGACGCAGGTGAACATCGGGATGTTCGGCGTGGTGTCGGAGATCACGCTGCAGGTGACCGATGCGTTCTGGTTGCACGACCGCGTGTGGCGCGAGGACTTCGACGCGCTGATGGAGCAATACGACGACCTGGCCGCGAAGCACCGGCACTTCGGCTTCTTCTGGTGCCCGACCTCCGCCAGCCGCGATCTCTACTGCCTGCCCGACACCACGAAGGTGTCGAATTCGAAGAAGGACTACGACGTGTGCGAGATCAAGGTGATGGATGTCACCGATGCGCGCACGTTCCACGAAGGCGAGCACGAAAAGATCGCCTATAGCTCGGAGGTGTACGCGATCCACTACGTGCCGAATTTCCACGAGCTCGAGTACGCGGTGCCCGCGCACCACGGCAAGGAAGCGCTGCGCCGCGTGCGCGAGCTCATCCTCACGAAACACCGCGACTGCATTTTCCCGGTCGAGTATCGCTTCACGAAGGGGGATCCGGCGTGGATCAGCCCGTTCAACCACCAGGACAGCGTCACCATCTCATGCTCGGGCGGGCCGAACGGTGTCGACTACTGGCCGTTCCTGAAGGACGTCGACACGATCCTGCGCGACTACGGCTCGCGTCCTCACTGGGGCAAGCTGCATTTCACGAACCGCGAGGATGTCGATCGCTGGTTCCCCAAGGCCGAAGCGTTCCGCGCGCTGCGCCGCAGCGTGGACCCCGAAGGCACCTTCCTCAACGATCACCTGCGGACGCTGTTCAGTTGAGCAGACCGAACGAACCAGACTGGAGAACGAAGCATGAATGTCAAGATTGACGGCCGCCTGGCCGGCAAGGTCGCGATCGTGAGCGGCGGCGCCGGCGGCTGCGGCGGCGCGGCGTCGGAACTGTTCGCCGCCCAGGGCGCGAAGGTCGCGATCGTCGACCGCGACGGCGACGCAGCCGAAACGCTTGCGTCCCGGCTGCGCGACGCAGGCCTGCAGGCGATCGGCCTCGGCGCCGACGTGTCGAAACAGGCGGAAGTCCAGCGAGCCGTGAGCGCCGCGCGCGAGCAGTACGGCAATGCGGACATTCTGTTCAATCACGCCGGCACGCTGATCGTCAAACCGTTCCTCGACATCGAGGAGTCGGAATGGGACTGGCTGATGGGCGTGAACGTGAAGAGCATGTTCCTGATGACGAAGGCGGTGCTGCCGCAGATGCTGGAGAAGGGGCGCGGCAGCATCGTCTGCACGTCGTCGATTTCGGCCGTGTGCGCGACACCGGGCGAAGTGCTGTACGACGCGACCAAGGGCGCGTGCCACATGTTCGCGCGGGCGATTGCGGTCGAGTACCGCGACCGCGGCATTCGTTGCAACGCGCTCGCGCCGGGGTTCATCCGTACGCCGCACGGGATGCGCGAACTTCGGGATCTGCAGGCGATGGGTGTCGACGCGACCGAGGCGGCGATCGCCGTGCAGCAAGGCCGCCTGTGCGAACCGTCGGAAGTGGCGGCCGCCGCGCTGTTCCTCGCGTCCGACGAGTCGAGTTTCGTCAACGGCACGCACCTGTTCGTCGACAACTGCTTCTCCGCCGTCTGACGATCGATTCTCGCAAGAAGCGGAAGGGCAGGCGCCGAGCCTGCCCGGCCGGCACGTTCCGTCGAAGGTGTCGCAGCGATGCGGCCCTTCGATTTTTTTTTGCGTGCGTGGCGCGCGGTGTGTCCTAGCGGAATGTCGGAATCCTTCTAGCTGAACGGACGCGCGTCTGATGGAATGCGAAAGCCGAAACACCATGCAGCCGGCAAGCCGCGGTCAGTCATTCACTCTCAACTGGTCAATCATCATGTTCAATCGCACCACCAGCACCGTTGCCAACGTCGATCCGGAACTTTTTGCCGCGATCGAGCAGGAAAACCGCCGCCAGGAAGATCACATCGAGCTGATCGCGTCGGAAAACTACACGAGCCCGGCGGTGATGGCCGCACAGGGTTCGCAACTCACGAACAAGTACGCGGAAG
>NZ_PTXM01000018.1:0-236380 GCF_004343765.1 Burkholderia sp. SRS-25 | reverse complement strand
TCCGAGTCCCACAGGTAGACGCCGTCGGCCTTCACGATCACGCGGCTGCCCGCGCGGTTCAGCGCGCCCATGTCCGAGAACGGGTGGATGTGGTGCGCGGCGTCGAGCGCGCGGTATTCGGCGGTCGTGCGCGCCTGCGTCGCGCGCGGTGCGGCGGCCGCGGCGCTCGGTGCGGCCGGCTGGACCCAGGCTGATTCGTTGCGGTACGTCATGTTTCCTCCGTGATTCCGTATTCGGTCGGGTGCACGCTCAGACGTGCAGCAGCAGATGGCGGCGTTCCCACGAGCTGATCACGCGGAAGAACGCTTCGTATTCGGTTTCCTTCAGCGCGAAATACGCTTTCAGGAACTTGTGGCCGAGGATCTCGCCGAGCGGCTCGCAGGCGGCCATCAGCGTCAGCCCTTCCTCGAGGTTGCGCGGCAGCTGGTACGGCAGCTCGTAGCCGTCGCTGACGAGCGGCTCGGTCGGCTCCAGGCGCTGCGTCATGCCGAGATAGCCGGCGGCGAGCGTCGCGGCGAGCGCGAGGTACGGGTTGCAGTCGACACCCGGAATGCGGTTTTCGATGCGGCGCGCCGACGGGCCCGAGTGCGGGATGCGGAACCCCACCGTGCGGTTGTCGTAACCCCACTGCACGTTGATCGGCGCGGCCATGAAGCGCGACAGGCGGCGGTACGAGTTGATGTACGGCGCGAAGATCGGCATCAGCGCCGGCGTGTACTTCTGCAGCCCCGCGAGGTAGTTGTAGAACATCGACGTTGCGCCGCCGGTTTCCTGCGAAGTGAACAGGTTCCGGCCCGTTTCCTCGTCGACGATGCTCTGGTGCACGTGCATCGCCGAGCCCGGTTCGTCCTCCATCGGCTTGGCCATGAACGTCGCGTACATGTTGTGACGCAGCGCGGCCTCGCGCACCGTGCGCTTGAACAGGAACACCTGGTCGGCCAGCGACAGCGCGTCGCCGTGCATGAAGTTGATCTCCATCTGCGCGGCGCCGACTTCGTGGATCAGCGTGTCGATGTCGAGGTTCTGCGCTTCGCAGTACTCGTAGATGTCCTCGAACAGCGGGTCGAACTCGTTGACCGCCTCGATCGAATACGACTGGCGGCCCGTTTCGGGGCGGCCCGTGCGGCCGACCGGCGGGCGCAGCGGCAGGTCGGGATCCTTGTTCATGTCGACCAGGTAGAACTCGAGTTCCGGTGCAACGACCGGCTTCCAGCCCTTCGCCTTGTACAGGTCGAGCACGCGGCGCAGCACGTAGCGCGGCGAGATCTCGACCGGCGAGCCGTCGAAGTGCACGCAGTCGTGGATCACCTGCGCGGTCGGGTCGACGGCCCACGGGATCAGGCGGATCGTCGACGTGTCGGGCACGCACACCATGTCGGGGTCGGTCACGCCGGTCAGCGAGCCGTCTTCCGGATATTCGCCGGTGACGGTCTGCACCATCACGGCTTGCGGCAGGCGCATCGATTCGCCGGACGTGAACTTGTTGCGCGGCGTGATCTTGCCGCGCGCGATGCCGGCCATGTCGGGAATGATCGCTTCGACTTCCGTGATCCGGTGCTGCTTCAGAAAATCTTCGATGTCTTGCATGTCTGTTCTCGTTGGTTTGGTCGGCGCTCAGGCGAGCGCGGCGGCGGCCGTCGCGCGCGTACGGGCAGCGCGGCGGGCGCGGCAGGCATCGCCGAAGGCGCGGAAGATCGCGCTCGACAGCGGATCCTGCGCATGGCGCCATTCCGGATGCCACTGCACGGCGAGGGCGAAGGCCGGTGCATCGACGACGCTCACGGCTTCGATCAGCCCGTCCGGCGCGACGGCTTCGACGGCGAGGCCGGAGCCGAGCTGGGCGATGCCCTGCTTGTGCAGCGAGTTCACGTGCACTTCGTCGCGGCCGCCGGCGAGCGCGTGCAGCTTGCCGCCGGGCGTCAGGCGCACGACGTGCGCGGGGCCGTACTGCGTATCCATCGGCGCGTCGTCGTCCTCGCGGTGATCGGCGAGCCCCGGCACTTCGTGCACGCGCTGGTGCAGCGTGCCGCCGCAGACGACGTTCAGCTCCTGGAAGCCGCGGCAGACGGCCAGCACGGGCACGCCCGCGGCGATCGCCGCGCGCAGCAGCGGCAGCGTGGTCGCGTCGCGGGCCGGGTCGTGCTTCGTGCCCGGTGCGCTCGGTTCGCCGCCGTACCGATGCGGCTCGACGTTCGAGTAGCTGCCGGTAAACAGCAGGCCGTCGACCGTGTCGAGTACGTCGTCGACCGACTGGCGCTCGCCGAGCGCGGGCAGCACCATCGCGAACGCTTGCGCACCGTCGACGATTGCGGCGACGTATTTGTCGCCGACCGTATGCGACGCGTGTGCGCCGATTTGCGTGTGGTCGGCGGTGATGCCGACGAGGGGTTTCCTTCTATCCATGACGTCAATCAGTTATCCGGAGGGTTGTTGCGTCTTGCTTGCCGGACGTGGCGAAACGCCGGCGTGCAACAGCCCCGCAGCCTTGCGCAAGATGCAAGGCCGCTGGTGAATGGGCGCAACGGGATGGCGTGGCGATCCGCGCTGCGCGCGACGATCAGGCCGTCGTTCGTTTCATTGCGAGTCGCGACGCGGCAATGCATGCGCGAACGCGTTCCGTCACCGCACGGACGATGCGGTTGGCGAATCAGCAGACGAAACGAACGACGTAAAGAAAGGAGAGGCGCTACGGCAGCAGCGACGCCACTTCGTCGGTATCGACGGCGACGAATGCGCGTGCGGAAACGGCGTTGTGACGCCGAACGGAACGACGGGACAGGATGGTGTAGATCGACAGGTGAAGCAGGCGAGGACTATGCCAGCCGCAACTGCCGTCGTCGGAAGCGGACGCTGCGCTGCGCAAACTTCGCACATCGCCTCGATCCCACCTCACCAGAGGGCCACGGACTCTCACGATTACACTCGACTGGGTTGTTGAAAGTATTGAACACCTGACCGTTTCGACGCGCTGGGCGTTTAAAATAATCAAGGTGCCGGTTACGCGTTATTTACATTGATGGGCATCAATTTTTGCGTTGCAATAACGTTTTTTGCTGCCGATGAATGCTGGATGACGCTAACCTGAGAGCCAGCATATACGAGCCAAAAACGGCGTCAAATGTTTTTTAACGGTGCTGCATCAGGGCTTTCCCGAGCAGTGCGAACAAAAGATTCGCAAAAGGAATAATCAACGGGCTGTTCATTATTTCGAACGCCTTTCAGGGTTTTCCCCGCTGATGCGCGGCATAAAGTGATTAGAATATTCAACGGCTGTCCTCCGCGTCGTTTCACTTTGTCATCGCACTTATCGTGTCCGAAACCGAATCGATGTCCACCGAAGTCGCCGAGCGCCTGCGTTTCGTGCGCAACAAGCAGGGCCTGTCGCAGCGCGAACTCGCGAAGCGGGCCGGCGTGACCAACGGCACGATCTCGCTGATCGAACAGGGCCGCGTGAGCCCGTCGGTCGGTTCGCTGAAGAAACTGCTCGAATGCATCCCGATGAGTCTCGCGGAGTTCTTCACGTTCGAGCTGATCGAATCGCGCTCGATCGTGTCGCGTCGCGACGAGATGCCGAACCTCGGCAACGACACGCTCGCGTTTCACCTGGTCGGCGCGAGCATGAAGGACCGCAACATGTGCATCCTGCGCGAGATCTACCAGCCGCAGGCCGATACGGGGCCCGAGATGCTCGTGCACGCGGGGCACGAGGGCGGTGTCGTCGTGTCGGGGCGGCTCGAGCTGACCGTCGACGGCGCGACGTGGCTGCTCGACCCCGGAGACGGCTACTACTTCGAAAGCCGTTTGCCGCACCGTTTTCGCAATCCCAGCGCGGACCTGATCTGCGAGGTCGTCTCGGCCAATTCGCCGGCGACCTTCTGACCGTTCCCCCGCGCGTCACTGCATTCGCTGCCGGCCGGCTGCGCGTCATGCGCAGCGGCGTGCCGCATCGCGAATGCCAAAAAACTGAGGCATCCTGATGAACAAGTTGACTTTGGCTGACTGGCAGGACAAGGCGGCGTCGCTCGAGATCGAAGGGCGCGCATTCATCGACGGCGCGTTGCGCGACGCGCACGGCGGCAGGACGTTCGACTGCGTGAGCCCGATCGACGGCCGCGTGCTCGTGAAGGTCGCCGATTGCGGCGAAGCCGACGTGAACGCGGCTGTTGCTGCCGCGCGCCGTGCGTTCGACGCAGGCGTGTGGGCCGGGCTGAACCCGCGTGCGCGCAAGGCCGTGCTGCTGCGCTGGGCCGCGCTGATGCGCGAGCATCTGGACGAACTGTCGCTGCTCGAAACGCTCGACGCCGGCAAGCCGATCGGCGACACGACGACGGTCGACGTGCCGGGCGCCGCGTATTGCGTCGAATGGTTCGCGGAAGCGATCGACAAGGTCGGTGGCGAGGTTGCGCCGGCCGATCATCATCTCGTCGGTCTCGTTACGCGCGAGCCGGTCGGCGTGGTCGCCGCCGTCGTGCCGTGGAACTTCCCGATCCTGATGGCCGCGTGGAAATTCGGCCCCGCGCTCGCGGCCGGCAACAGCGTCGTGCTGAAGCCGTCGGAGAAATCGCCGCTGACCGCGATTCGTGTCGCACAGCTCGCGGTCGCGGCCGGCATGCCGGCCGGCGTGTTCAACGTCGTGCCGGGCGCGGGCGAGCCGGGCAAGCTGCTCGCGCTGCATCGCGACGTCGACTGCATCGCGTTCACGGGCTCGACGGCGGTCGGCAAGCTGATCATGCAGTACGCCGCGCAGTCGAACCTGAAGCGCGCGTGGCTCGAACTCGGTGGCAAGTCGCCGAACATCGTGCTGCCCGATTGCCCCGACCTCGACCGCGCAGCACAGGCGGCTGCCGGCGCGATCTTCTACAACATGGGCGAGATGTGCACGGCGGGTTCGCGGCTGCTCGTGCATCGCGACATCAAGGACGCGTTCATCGAGAAGCTCGTCGCGGCCGCGCGCGCGTACGTGCCCGGCAATCCGCTCGACCCGGCGGTGTCGATGGGCGCGATCGTCGACGGCATCCAGCTCGAGCGCGTGCTCGGCTATATCGAAGCCGGGCGCAGCGAAGGCAGGCTCGTCACGGGCGGTGCGCGTGTGAAGGCGGAAACGGGCGGCTTCTACGTGGAGCCGACGGTGTTCGAGGTGAAGCCCGATGCGAAGATCGCGCGCGAGGAGATCTTCGGGCCCGTGCTGTCGGTGATCGTGTTCGACGACGTCGACGAGGCCGTGCGGATCGCGAACGACACCGAGTACGGGCTGGCCGCGGCCGTGTGGACGTCGGACCTGACGACCGCGCACGACGTGTCGCGCCGGCTGCGTGCGGGCACCGTCTGGGTGAACTGCTACGACGAGGGCGGCGACATGAACTTCCCGTTCGGCGGCTACAAGCAGTCGGGCAACGGCCGCGACAAGTCGCTGCACGCACTCGAGAAATACACCGAGCTGAAGTCGACGCTGATCCGGCTGCGCTGACGCGCAATCGGCCGCGGGCGCAGCGCCGGTCGGCGGTGTGCCCGCGGTTCGCAGTGTGCGGCGTTATGCGGCGCGCAGCGCGGGGTGGAAGCCGGCGGCTTCGATGATCGACTGCACGCGCTCGGCGCCTTGCGCCGATTCGACCTTGACGATCTTTGCCGCGACGTCGATGTCGAGCTTCGCGGCGGGATCGGCGGCCGTCACCGCGCGCGTGATGGCGTTGGCGCAGCCGCCGCAGGTCATGTCCTGGACTTCGAATTCCATCGTGTTCTCCTGAGTTGACGATTGACAAGCATCGACAGCATGAAGCTTGCCACGGTGGGAAGGTCAAGCGTACGCGTGCCGCCTCGCTGCGGTGACAGCCTGTTGTAAACATGAAGCCTGATGAATCGCGATCGAGCTTTGACGTCATTGGGAACTTGTCCCGATTGACGGCGAAGCGTGTCGGTCCTCATGGGGCGGATGCCTTGCCGGGCAACGCGCGACGGCGACTCATGAAGCGTGATCACCATGTCGCCAGTAAGGGTACGCGAGTTGAAAATGCGAATCGATCTTAATATCGGTTCCCTTCGATATTTCAATTCGTTACCCTCATGAATCGTTTCGCTTTCGGCTTCGCGCTGGCCCTGCTGGGCGCATCGGCAACGTCCGCATTCGCGGCCGACGATGTCGTCGACCTGACCCTGAAGGGCCACAAGTTTTCGCCGGACGGCGTGACGATCCCCGCCGGCAAGAAGGTGAAGTTCGTCGTGAAGAACCTCGACGCGACGCCCGCCGAATTCGAGAGCGACGACTTCAAGGCGGAGAAGGTGGTGCCCGCGGGCAAGTCGGTGGAAATCATGGTCGGGCCGCTGAAGGCCGGCACGTACGAATTCCACGACGAGTATCACGAAGCGCAGTCGAAGACGCACCTGACCGTCAAGTAAGCCCATATCGCCATGTTGTCTACTGCCCTGATCGTCTTTCGTGAAGTGCTCGAGGCCGCGCTGGTGGTGTCGATCGTGATGGCCGCCACCAAGGGCGTGCCGCGGCGCGGCTGGTGGGTCGGCGGCGGGTTGGCGGGCGGCGTGATCGGCGCCGGCCTGATCGCCGCGTTTGCCGACGTGATTTCGCAGTGGGCGTCCGGCATGGGGCAGGAGGTGTTCAACGCGGGCGTGATGTTCGTCGCGACGCTGATGCTTGCGTGGCACAGCATCTGGATGAGCCGGCACGGCCGCGAGATGGCGATGCAGATGACCGCGGCCGGGCGCGCCGTCGCGGACGGCAGCAAGCCGCTGACGGGGCTGGCGATCGTGGTCGGCGTCGCGGTGCTGCGCGAAGGCTCCGAGGCCGTGCTGTTCCTGTACGGCATCGCGGCGGGCGATCCGGGGCAGACGCCGCAGATGATCGTCGGCGGGCTGCTGGGTGTGCTTGGCGGCGCCGGGCTCGGCTACGGGATGTATGCGGGCCTGCTGCAGATTCCGCTGAAGCGCCTGTTCACCGTCACCAACTGGCTGATCGTGCTGCTCGCGGCGGGGATGGCAAGCCAGTGCGTCGGCTTCCTGCTCTCGGCGGGCCTCGTGCCGTCGTGGGGCGATACGGTCTGGGATACGTCGTGGCTGCTCAAGGATTCGAGCCTCGTCGGCAAGGCGCTGCATACGCTGATCGGCTATACCGCGCGACCGGCGGGCATCCAGATCGTCGCGTATCTCGCGACGCTGGCCACGATCGTCGGGCTGGCACGGCTCGTCGGCCGGCCGCAGACCGCAATTCGGCCGCCACGGCCCGCGGCCTGAGTCGCACGGGTTCGAATAGGAAAGGGGCGTTCATGACGCCCCTTTTTTCATGTGCGCACGCCGCGCCTGCTCAGCGGTGGCTGTCGATCCACGCGCGAGCCCATTCGAGCCCCGCTTCGCGCGCATCGTCCTCGGTGTCGAACACGCCGAGCACGCCGGATGCCTCGACCAGCTTGTTGTTCTGCGTGATCGTGCCGCTCGCCGCGAAGCGCTCGGGCTGCAGGATCTCGTCCTGCTGCAGGATCGCGTGGCCCCAGATCTGATAGCCGTGGTAGGTTTGCGCTTCCATTATCGAGCCACCTCCGCGGAGCGGCCGTGCGTGCCGACCTGCAGCACGTTGCCGTCCGGTGTGTATTGACGCGGGATGTTGGAGTAATTCAGGGCATGCGGCGCATCGGGCGCAGCCGGCTGCATCACCGTCAGGCGTCCCGGTGCGGGCTGCGCAACGGGGCGCGGAGCGACCGGCGCCTCGGCCGCGGACGGACGATGCGAATCGGCTTTCACGGCCTGCACGACGCGGCGCTTGTGCGGTTTCGCCGCGGCTTTCGGGGTGGCATTCGCGTGCTTCTCCGCGTTCTTGCCGGCGCGTGCGTCGGCGCCCGTGTGCGTGGCCGGGGTACGGGATTCCGGCGCATGGGCTGCCGGCTGCCGCGCCTCGGGCGGATTCCAGACCTCGACGTAATGCTCGGCGGCCCAGCCCGTCGACGCGAACGCCAGCGCCAGCACACCACATCCAATCAGTCTTGCCATTGTCTCTCCGTCTATCTCGCCGGCACGCGGCCCGGCGTCCCGCCTTATTCCACCGTCACCGACTTCGCGAGGTTGCGCGGCTTGTCGACGTCGGTGCCGCGTGCGCACGCGGTGTGATACGCAAGCAATTGCAGCGGCACGACGTGCAGGATCGGCGACAGTTGCCCGTAGTGCTCCGGCATCCGGATCACGTGCAAGCCGTCGTCGTTGACGATCTGCGTGTCGGCATCGGCGAACACGTACAGCTCGCCGCCGCGCGCACGCACTTCCTGCATGTTCGACTTCAGTTTCTCGAGCAGCGTGTCGTTCGGCGCGACCGTGACGACCGGCATCGCTTCCGTGACGAGCGCGAGCGGCCCGTGCTTCAGTTCGCCGGCCGGATAGGCCTCGGCGTGGATGTACGAGATTTCCTTCAGCTTCAGCGCGCCTTCGAGCGCGATCGGGTAGTGCAGCCCGCGGCCGAGGAACAGCGCGTTTTCCTTGCGCGCGAATTCCTCCGACCACGCGATGATCTGCGGCTCCAGCGCGAGCACGCTGTTCAGCGCGGCCGGCAGGTGGCGCAGCTGCTTCAGGAATTCCGCTTCCTGCGCGGCATCGACGTGCCCGCGCAGCTTGCCGAGCGTGGCCGCCAGCACGAACAGCGCGACGAGCTGCGTCGTGAACGCCTTCGTCGACGCGACGCCGATCTCGGTGCCCGCGTGCGTCAGGAACTGCATTTCGGTGAGACGCACCATCGCGCTCGTCGCGACGTTGCAGACCGCGAGCGTGTGCGTATGGCCGAGCGACTGCGCGTGCTTGAGCGCCGCGAGCGTGTCGGCCGTCTCGCCCGACTGCGAGATCACCAGCACGAGCTGGCGTGGGTTCGGCACCGATTCGCGGTAGCGGTATTCGCTTGCGATTTCGACCTGGGTCGGGATCTTCGCGATCGATTCGAGCCAGTATTTCGCGGTCAGGCCCGAGTAGTAGCTCGTGCCGCACGCGAGGATCAGCAGGCTGTCGATGTCCGCGAACGCGGCGGGCGCGGCGTCGCCGAACAGCGTCGCGTCGAGCCCGTCCGTCTGCGGCACGGTATCGCTGATCGCGCGCGGCTGCTCGAAGATTTCCTTCTGCATGAAGTGACGATACGGGCCGAGTTCGACCGCGCCGCCGTAGGCGCTGACCACGCGGATCTCGCGCTGCGCGGTGGCGCCGTGGCGGTCGACGATCGTCACGCCGTCGAGCGACAGCTCGCACACGTCGCCTTCCTCGAGGAACGTGAAGTGGTCGGTGCTGCCCGCGAGTGCAAGTGCGTCGGACGCGAGGAAGTTCTCGCCGTCGCCGTGGCCGACCACGAGCGGCGAACCCTGGCGTGCACCGACGACGGTATGCGGCTGGTCCTTGTGGATCACGGCGATCGCATACGCGCCGTGCAGCTGGCCGACCGCTTCGCGCACCGCGTCGAACAGGTTGCCGCGATACAGGCTGTGCACGAGGTGGGCGATCACTTCGGTGTCGGTCTGCGACACGAACTCGTAGCCCTTCGCACGCAGCGCTTCGCGCAGCGATTCGAAATTCTCGATGATGCCGTTGTGTACCAGCGCGAGCGCGTTCGACGAGAAGATCGGGTGCGCGTTGTGCGTGACGGGCGCGCCGTGCGTCGCCCAGCGGGTGTGCGCGACGCCCGTCGTGCCTTCGAGGTGCGATTCGCGCACCTGCGCGTCGAGATCGGCGACGCGCGCCACGCTGCGCGCACGCTTCGGTGCACCGGGCTCGAGCACGGCGACGCCGCACGAGTCGTAGCCACGGTATTCGAGGCGCCGCAATCCTTCGATCAGCACCGGAACGATATTACGCTGCGCAACTGCGCCGACAATGCCGCACATGAATGAGTGAGTCCTGTAAGTCGACGCGGACGCCGCCGGGGCGCCCGCAAAAGGTTCAGCTTTTCTTCTTGACCGGGCGGACGTAGCCGCTCTTCGCGGTCTGGGTCTTCTCGTTCAACGCGAGCAGGCCGTCGGCTACATCTTTCCAGATCGTCGTGCCGGCGGCGATCGTCACGCCGCGGCCGACGCGCACGGGCGCGACGAGCTGCGTATCGGAGCCGACGAATACGTCGTCCTCGATCACGGTGCGGAACTTGTTCGCGCCGTCGTAGTTGCAGGTGATCGTGCCCGCGCCGATGTTCACGCGCGCGCCGATGTCGGCGTCGCCGATGTACGTGAGGTGGTTCGCCTTCGAGCCGTGGCCGATCACCGCGTTCTTCACCTCGACGAAGTTGCCGACGTGCGCTTCGTCCGCGAGCTGCGCGCCGGGGCGCAGCCGCGCGTACGGGCCGATCACGGTGTGCGCGCCGAGCTCGGCGCCGTCGATGTGCGTGAACGCGTCGATGCGTGTGCCCGCGCCGACCGACGCGTTGCGGATCACGCAGTTCGCGCCGATCGTCACGTTGTCGGCGAGCGTCACGTTGCCTTCGAACACGCAGTTCACGTCGATCGACACGTCGCGGCCGCAGCGCAGCGTGCCGCGCACGTCGACGCGCGCCGGATCGGCGAGCGTGACGCCGTCGACGAGCAGAGCGTCGGCGATGTTGCGCTGGTGGATGCGCTCGAGCTCGGCGAGCTGCGCCTTGCTGTTCACGCCGAGCGTCTCCCATTCCTCGTCGGGCTGCGCGGTGACGACGTCGAAACCGGCCTCGATCGCCAGTTCGACGACGTCGGTCAGGTAGTACTCGCCCTGCGCGTTCTCGTTCCTCAGCGCGCCGAGCCACATCGACAGCTGGGCCGTCGGCGTGACGATGATGCCGGTGTTGATCTCGGCGATCTTCAGCTGTTCGGGCGACGCGTCCTTCTGTTCGACGATGCGCGTGACGAAGCCGGCCGCGTCGCGCACGATGCGGCCGTAGCCGGTCGGATCGTCGAGGGTGACCGTCAGAATCCCGTAACGGCCTTCGCGTGCGGCGTCGACGAGGCGCTGCAAGGTCGACGCGCGCGTGAGCGGCACGTCGCCGTACAGCACGAGCGTCGGTTGCGCGGGATCGAGGAGCGGCAGCGCCTGGCGCACCGCGTGGCCGGTGCCGAGCTGTTCGGCCTGCACCGCGAACTGGACGTCGGGTGCGGCGACGGCGGCCTGGACCTGCTCGGCGCCATGACCGACGACGACGACGAGCCGGGACGGCTGCAGCGTGCGCGCGGTGTCGATGACGTGGGAGAGGAGCGGCCTGCCGGCCAGCGGGTGAAGCACTTTCGGCAGGGCGGAACGCATGCGCTTGCCGGTGCCTGCCGCCAAAATCACGATATTCATGGCGCGCGCTTGGGTCAGAGTTCGAAGCCGTCCATTTTAGCACGCGGCCCTTGTCGCTCCGGGCCTGTCGCGGCGGGGCGACAACGCCGAAACGAGGCCGCCGGCCCCGGTTTCGGCGGGTGTTCGGTCCCTGCTTACAGATCGTCGAACTGGACGATCGAGATCGGTTGGGCGCCACCCGGCGCGGCGCTGTCGTCGCCCGACGCGCACGGCTCCTCGTCGAACGCGATGTCGCCCTGCGGATCGGCCTCGCCCGTCGCGCGCAGCGACTGGAACGGGTACAGCGTCGTGTCCATCAGGTGCGACGGCACGACCTTCGCGAGCGCATTGAACATGTTTTCGACGCGGCCCGGGAAGCGCTTGTCCCATTCGCGGATCAGCGCCTTCATTTCCGCGCGCTTCAGGTTCGGCTGGCTGCCGCACAGGTTGCACGGGATGATCGGGAATTCGCGCAGTTCCGCGTATTTCTCCAGATCGGTTTCCTTCACGTACGCGAGCGGGCGGATCACGATGTTCTTGCCGTCGTCCGACTGCAGCTTCGGCGGCATCCCCTTCAGCTTGCCGCCGTAGAACATGTTGAGCAGCAGCGTCTGCACGATGTCGTCGCGATGGTGGCCGAGCGCGATCTTGGTCGCGCCGAGCTCGCCGGCCACGCGGTACAGGATCCCGCGGCGCAGCCGCGAGCACAGCGAGCAGGTCGTCTTGCCCTCGGGCACGAGCCGCTTGACGATGCTGTACGTGTCCTGGTTTTCGATGTGGAACGGCACGCCGACCTGTTTCAGGTATTCCGGCAGCACGTGCTCGGGGAAGCCAGGCTGCTTCTGGTCGAGGTTCACAGCGACGATGTCGAAATCGATCGGCGCGCGTTCGCGCAGGCGCAGCAGCACGTCGAGCATCGCGTAGCTGTCCTTGCCGCCCGACAGGCACACCATCACCTTGTCGCCTTGCTCGATCATGTTGAAGTCGCCGATCGCCTGACCGACCTGGCGCACGATCCGCTTGAACAGCTTGTTGTTCTCGTACGCGTCCTTCTGTTCGCGGCGCGTCAGCGCCGGGCGGCCGGCCGGCGCGGCGGGCGTGTCGAGGGTGGCGGCATCGGCCGCCGTGTCATTCATGTGGGGGGCGTTCATGTGCGCTCCTCGTCCTTGATGCGAAAGACTTCGACGCCGACGGCGTCGCAGTCCGGATAAGCGTCCGGTTTCTCGGTACAGACGCGTACCGCGCGCACGGCATCGTGCGCCAGCAGGCGCGCGGCGATCGCGTCGCACAGCGTTTCCTGCAGGTGGATGTGGCCGCGCGCCAGGCATTGCGTGACGCTCTGCTTCATCAGATCGTAGTCGACGATTTCATGCAGCCGGTCGTCGACGGGGGTGGACAGCGCGAGCGGCACGAACAGGTCGATATTGATGACGACGCGCTGCTCGCCGCGCTTCTCGTGTTCGAAGGCACCGATGTTGATGTGCACTTCGTAGTCGCGCAGGTAGAGCCTGCGGCAGTCCGCGAGGCGGGGGTGCAGGAGAGCGGAAAACATGGTCGTCCCAGTCAAATTGGCGTGCGCACACGCAAAGCGGCGCGGGCGGCGGCGGTCAGGCCGCGCGTTTCCGCGCAGTTCATTCATTCGGGCCGGCGGCGGGCGGCACGAGGTGCTCGCCGCCGTCGACGGTCAGCGTCGCGCCGGTGACGCCGGGCGCGCTCGCGAGATAGCAGGCCGCCGCCGCGATGTCGTCCGCGTGCGGCGCGTGGCCGCGCACGAGCGCCGCGACCCGCACCTTCGGCGCGAGCGCCAGCGCCAGCGCCGACGTCGCGCGGTTCAGCGCGGCCTGCATCAGCGCGTGCGACAGCTGCGCCGGTGCCGGGTGAAACAGCGCCTGATCCAGCACGTGGATCGCGCAGGCGCGCAACGCTTCGTGCTCGCGCGCGGCGTCGGGCGTCGCATCGGCGAGCGCGCGGGCCAGCGCGAGCGGCGCCGTCACGTTGCGCGCGAGGGCGCCGGCGAGCGACGCGCCGTCCACCGTGTGCGCGTCGTCGACGCCGGCGCTGGCACTCACGAACACCGCGCACGCGGGCCGGCCGAGCGCCGCGCCGCACGCGGCGACGAGTCCGGCGGCGTCGGCCTCCAGGGCCAGATCGGCGTCGAGCACGACCGCGCGGCGGCCGAGCGCCGCGACTTCGGCGACGAGTGCGTCGGCCGCCGCATGCGGCGTGCCGTGGCTGCGCTGCAGCGCGACGTCCCAGCCGCGCCGGGCGAATCCCGTGGCGAGCGCCCGACCGATCGACGCGGCGTCGGCTGCGCTGCCCAGGGCACCTGTGACGAGCGCCACGCGCTGGGTCGACGTATCGGCTGAAACGGTCATTTACAATGCCGGGATGAACCCGAAAGCTCACGAACCCGCTAGTTTACCTGCTCCCGGCCCTGACGCGCTCGCGCAGTCCGAAACCCTCGCCGCGCAACTGCGCGACGAGATCGAGGCGGCCGGCGGCTGGCTGCCGTTCGACCGCTTCATGGAGCGCGCGTTGTATGCGCCCGGCCTCGGCTATTACAGCGGCGGCGCGCGCAAGTTCGGGCGCCGTGCCGATGACGGCAGCGACTTCGTCACCGCGCCCGAGCTGTCGCCGCTGTTCGCGCAGACGCTCGCGCAACCGGTCGCGGAAGCGCTTGCGGCGAGCGGCACGCGCAGCGTGATGGAATTCGGCGCCGGCACGGGCAAGCTCGCGGCCGGGTTGCTCGCGGCGCTCGACGCGCTGGGTGTCGAACTCGACGCCTACCTGATCGTCGATCTCTCGGGCGAGCTGCGCGAGCGGCAGCGCGACACGATCACGGCCGCCGCCCCGGCGCTCGCCGCGAAGGTGCGCTGGCTCGACGCGCTGCCCGAGCGCTTCGACGGTGTCGTGGTCGGTAACGAGGTGCTCGATGCGATGCCGGTGCGCCTGTTCGCGAAGGCGGGCGGCGCATGGCGCGAGCGCGGTGTTGCGCTCGACGCGCGGCAGGCGTTCGTGTTCGAGGACCGGCCGGCCGCACCGGCCGGCCTGCCGCCGGTGCTCGCGGGCCTTGACGATGCGGCGGACGGCTACGTGACCGAGACGCACGAGGCCGCGCTGGCGTTCACGCGCACCGTCTGCACGATGCTCGGGCGCGGCGCGGTGCTGCTGGTCGACTACGGCTTTCCCGCGCACGAGTACTACCACCCGCAGCGTGACCGCGGCACGCTGATGTGCCACTACCGTCACCATGCGCACGACGATCCGTTCCTGTACCCGGGGCTGCAGGACATCACCGCGCACGTCGAATTCACCGGCATCTACGACGCGGCCGTCGCGACCGGCGCCGATTTGCTCGGTTACACGTCGCAGGCGCGCTTCCTGCTGAATGCGGGCATCACCGACGCGTTGTCCGCGATCGATCCGTCGGACATCCACGCCTTCCTGCCGGCGGCGAACGCGGTGCAGAAGCTGATTTCCGAAGCCGAGATGGGCGAGCTGTTCAAGGTGATCGCGTTCTCGCGCGGCATCGACGGCACGCTCGACGCGTTCGCGCGCGGCGACCGCTCGCACGCCCTCTGACGGGAGCCGACATGCTGCGCTGGCTGATGACGTCGTTCGTCGCGGTGATGATCCTGACGCGCTGCTGGCCGTGGCTCGGCAAGCTCGGCATCGGTCGGATGCCGGGCGACGTCACGCTGACGCTCGGCGGGCGGCGCTACCCGTTCCCGTTCATGTCGACGCTGGTGCTGACGATGCTGCTGTCGATGGTGGCGCGGCTGCTCTGAGCCGCGCCTGAATGGCGGCGTGTTACAGCTCGATTTCGCCGAGGATCCGGTGCGCGAGCGCCTTCGCCTCGTCGAACGCTTCCTCCTCGCTGGGGCTCGTCGAGTGGACGTCGTAGCGCGTGTTCTCGGTGTCGTCCCCGTCGTCCCGCGCGAGGATCACGTAACCCTGGAACTGCCCGTTGCCCACCTGCTGGGTATGCGCCTTGGCCGTGTAGATGCCCTTCGTGAACGTGTTGGTGTCCATCGTGCTCTCCCGCAAAAGGACACTTCATCGTAGCACTGCGGCGCAGCATGTACAGCGCCGCTTATCGGTGACCGAACGGGGTCCGGTCGCCATCTTTCCCGTCATCGTTCGATCAGTGCGACGACCTCGTCGAGCGTCGGCGCGTGCGCGCCCGTATGGCGGCACGCAGCGGCGCCCGCCGCCAGCGCGAACACGAGATGCTCGCGCCACGATCGCTGCGGCGCGGCCATCAGGCTGAACAGCATGCCGCCGATCGACGCGTCGCCCGCGCCGACGGTATCGGCCACCTCGACGCGCGGCGGGCTGGCTTCGTGCACGTCGCCGTCGGCATAGAGCGTCGCCGCCTGCGCGCCGCGCGTGACGAGCACTGCCGCGCGCGGGTTCAGCGCGCGCACCGCGCCAATCGCGTCGGGGCCGTCGCCGCCGAACAGGTGCCGCAGGTCCTCGTCGGACACCTTGATCAGGTCGGCGAGCGCGGCCATCTTTTCGAGCGTCGGCCGGAACGCGGCCGTCATCAGGTTCCGGACGTTCGGGTCGAAGCTGATCTTCACGCCGCGCGCGTGCAGGTCGGCCGCGAGCGCGGCCAGCGTGCCGGCGAGCGGTTCGCGCACGAGGCTGATGCAGCCGAAATGCGCCCATTTCACGTGGTCGGTCCAGCCGGGCGGCAGTCGCGCCGGATCGAACGCGAGGTCGGCGCTCGCTTCGCCGATGAAGAAGTAAGCGGGCGGGCGGGTCTCGTGGACGATCGCGAGCAGCGGCGGCCGCGCGACGCGCTGCAGGAAGCGCAGGTCGAGCCCCGCCGCTTCGCTCGTGCGCCACAGCACGTCGGAGAAGCAGTCTTCGCCGATCGAGCCCGCGAGCGCGCTCGGCACGCCGAGCCGCGCAACCGCGCGCGCGACGTTCCAGCCGGCGCCGCCCGGCACCGAGGTCCATTGCGCGTCACCCGCGCGCACCATGTCGGTCAGGATGTCGCCTGCCGACACGAAAGCCGGAAACGTGCCGCCGCTCATTGCGTCGGCTCGCTGCGCTGCGCACGCGCGAGGGTCGCGAGCACGTCATAGCACGCGCCCATCGTGTGATAGTCGGTCTTGCCGGCCGGGCTCTTCTCGTCGCTGTACTTGCGGTTGTCGCAGGTGAGGATGCGGTACCACGCGCCGTAGCGGTGATCGACGAAGTGCGCCCAGCTGTAGCGCCAGATCTCGTCGTACCAGTCCCAGAAGCGTTCGCTGCCGGTGCGCGCGCCGAGCATCGCGGCGGCCGCGAAGGTTTCCGCCTGCACCCAGAAATACTTGTTGTGGTCGCAGATCGTGAAGTCGGGGCCGAAGCCGTAATTCAGGCCGCCGTGATCGGCGTCCCACGCGTGCGTGAGCGCAGCGTCGAACAGCTCGGCCGCGCGCGGCACGAGCCAGTCGAGCGGCCGGTGCCGCTCGAGGATCAGCAGCAGCTTCGCCCATTCGGTCTGGTGGCCGGGCTGGAAGCCCCACGGACGGAAGATGTTCGAGCTGTCTTCCTTGTTGTAGTCCCAGTCGACCGACCAGTCCGCATGATAGTGCTCCCACACGAGCCCGCCCGACAGCGCGGCCTGGCGCTGCGTGACGTGGGACGCGAGCTTTTCCGCGCGATCGAGGTACGTGAGGTGGCCGGTCGCCTCGTACGCCGCGAGCAGCGCCTCCGTCATGTGCATGTTCGCGTTCTGGCCGCGGTACGACGACACGACCCAGTTCGGCGTCGCGTCGTCCGCATAGAGTCCTGCGGCCGCATCCCAGAAACGGTGCTCGGCGAGCTCGAAGGTGGCCGCGATCAGCGGGCGGGCCTCGTCGATGCCGGCCATCGTCGCGTGCGCGGCCGCGAGCAGCACGAACGCGAGCCCGTAGCAGTGGCGCGTGCCGTCGAGGGTCGAGCGCTTCGCGCCGTCGCGCCAGTCGAGTTCCCAGTCGTAGCCCTGCCGTTCGTCGTCCCAGTGCGCGTCGCGCAGGAAGCGCAGCCCGTGGCGCGCGTATTCCAGGTGGCGCGGATCGCCGAAATGCCGGTACGCCATCGCGTAGTTGAAGACGAACCGGCAACTGCTGACGAGGTGGCGCGACGTGCGGTTGTAGATGCTGCCGTCGTCGCGGAAGTAGTGGTAGAAGCCGCCCGTCGGGTCGAATGCGTTCGTGGCGTAGAAGCGCAGCGTGTCCTCGATGTGCGACAGCAGGAACGACGGGTCGCGAAAGCTCGCGACGAACGGCGCGGCTTGCGTGTGGGCGGCCGGCGCGGCCGTGCAGGGTTGGACCGGGGGCATGTTCATGATGATTCGGTGACCGTGGCGGTATCGAGTGCCGGGGAGCCGGCGGGCTGGCTGCTGGCCCGCACGATCAGCTCGACGGGCAGGGAAATCTCGGTGCGCTCGGGCGCTTCCGCGAGCAGCAGCTCGACGCCGCGGCGGCCGAGCGCCTCCTTGTCGACCGAGAGCGTCGTGAGCGGCGGGCTCGCGTGCGCGGCAGCCGGGATGTTGTCGAAGCCGACGATCGCGATGTCGTCGGGGATGCGCAGCCCGCGCGCGGTGCACACGCGCTGCGCGGCGAGCGCGGCCGCGTCGTTGTACGCGAAGACGGCTTCCGGGCGCGGGCCCGGCGCGTCGAGCAACTGCTCCATCGCCCGCGCGGCGCCGGTGTCGGGATCGAGCCCCGCATCGATCGTCACTTCGTACGCGGGATCGAACAGCCGCCCGGCCTCGAAGAACGCGCGCCGGTAGCCGATCGCGCGCTGCGCGATGCTGTAGTGCGCGGGCGAGCCGCCGATGAACGCGATCCGCGTGCGGCCGGTGGCGAGCAGGTGGCGCATCGCGAGCGCCGCGCCCGTCGCGTTGTCGATGTTCACCGAACGCAGCCCGGGCGCCCACAGGTCGATCAGCACGAGCGGGCGGCCGGTCGCGGCGAGCGCCTCGATCGTCTCGGGCTCGATGAAGCCGGCCACCGCGATCGCGTCGGGCGCGTGCGGGCGCATCTGGCGCAGCACGTCGTCGTTCGGCCCGACCGTGAGCAGCGTCGGCACGATGCCGCGCTCGCGGCACGCATCCTCGACGCCGTGCAGCACGTGCGAGAAGAACGGGCTGGCCGGAAAGCGGTTGTGCTGGCGATGCAGCAGGAAGGTGAGCCGGCGGATGCGCGGCCGCAGTTGCGCGGGATCGTAGCCGAGCCGCTGCGCGATCTCGACGATGCGCGCACGCGTGGCTTCGGACAGGCCCGGCTGGTTTTTCAGCGCGCGGGAGACGGTGCCGATCGAGACCTCTGCCGCCCGCGCCACATCGCGAATGGTCGTACCCATCGTTCGCGGTCCGGTTTGTTTAGGGTGAAAGCGATTGTATAGTAAAACGTATTGCGGAATTCGGGCCGGATGGCCGGGGAATACCCGCAAATTCCCGGTTTTTAAGCGCTAATCTGCGAAAACGCCGTTACTAAAAATACTAAACAAAACGCGAAAAAGGCAAGGTGGACGTGCGAGCGCCTCGCGAGCTGGAAACGGGCGGCAAGCGGGCTGGCTTCATGTGTTCGCGGGAGCGGCGCCCGATCGCCTCCGCGGGCCACCGTAAAGTTGGTATGCAACTAACGGCCTGGTTGCCTGGCGGGTGAATGTACGCCATCGCCGCAGCTGGCGCCGCCGGATGTGCAAGCGGCTGTCGCCCGCCGTTCAGCGGATTGCCACGGCCGGCGGCGCGCCGCGATGGCGCAGCGCGGCGCGGCCCGCGTCGAGGTCGACGACCGCGAGCCCATCCGGCTGCTGTTTCGCGCGCCGCTTCGCGAGTGCGGCGACCGACGCGATCTCGTCGCTGCCGTAGCGCTTCGCGCCGTGCGCGCCGGGCGCCACGCCGACCGCGCCGATCGCCATCGTCACGAAGCCGAAGAACGCCGGGTTGCCGTGGCGGTCCTCGCCGTGCAGCCCGCCCGCCTGCCGGTCGGCCTGCGTGTAGAAGAGCTGCGCGCCTTCGTTGAAGCGGGCGATCGCGTCGGCGGCGCGTTCGCGCCAGTCGGCGCGCTGGAACAGCACGAGGAAATCGTCGCCGCCGACGTGCCCGAGAAAGTCGCGCTGCGGGTCGCACACGCCGGCCAGCACCGTCGCCGCGAACTTCAGCACCTCGTCGCCCTGCCAGTAGCCGTACTGGTCGTTGAACGGCTTGAACTGGTTCAGGTCGACGTAGCACGCATGAAAACCGGCGTCGCGCTGGAGCAGGCGGTCGATGTGCGCGCTGATCGGGATGTTGCCGGGCAGGAACGTCAGCGGATTCGCGTAGCGCGCGGCCTCGATGCGCATCTCCGTCACCGCGCGCACCAGGCTCTCGCCGGTGCCGAGCCCGACGTAGCGGCCGTGCTCGGTGATCACGAAGCCGTCCGCGAGATAGCGCTGGTCGTGGCTCGCGAGCAGCATCGCGAGCTGCTCGAAGGTCGTCGCGTTGTCGATCATCAGCGGCGCATCGTTCGCGAACTGCAGGCATGGCTTCTTTCCGAACACCTCGCGGTGGTACGGCAGCGCGAAGCGGTCGATGAAGCCGCGGCGATTCACGAGCGCGATGGGCCGCCCGCGTTCGACGAGCGCGACCGCATGCAGGTCGGGCATCCGGTTGAACAGGTCGAGCACGTCGTTGCTGGTCGCGTCGCGCGGCAACGCCGGCGCCGGCACGAGCATCTTTCCGGCGATCGTGCCGGCCGACCGCACCGCGCGCGTCGCGCCGGGAAACACCGCGATGTGCGGCGCGCGGATCGCATCGCGCGCGGCCGGCGCGACGACCCGCGACGGCTGCGCGTTGGGCCGGCCGAGCAGGAAGCCCTGCACGCAGCAGATGCCCATGTCGCGCACGACGATCAGGTCGCATTCGTTCTCGATGCCTTCGGCGATCAGTTGCGCGCCGCTCGCCTGCGCGAAGTGCTGCATCGCCTTCACGGCTTCGAACTTCAGCGGGTCGCGCGCGATGTCGTGGATGAAGAAGCGGTCGATCTTCACGACGTCCGGATGCAGGCGCAGCCACAGGTTCATGCTCGCGTTCGCGGTGCCGTAGTCGTCGAGCGCGAACTGGATGCCGGCGTCGCGCAGTGAGGCGATCGCCGGGCCGATCTGGGCGACGTCGGGAATCGCATTCTGCTCGGTCAGCTCGATCACGATGCGCTCGGCGCCGATCCGCGCGCGGACGAGGAGCTGGCGTGCACGCTCGCGTTCGCTGGCGAGCTTCAGGATCGTCCCGGCGCTGAAGTTGAGGAACAGCTTGCCGTCGCAGCCGAGTGCCGCGAATGCGTGGAGGCAGGCGAGCGCGGCCGCCTGTTCGAGCGCGATCGTTTCGCCTTCGCGCGCGGCCTGCGCGAACAGCGCGGCGGGCGGCTCGAGGTCGGTGCCGCTCGGGCCGCGTATCAGGCCCTCGTAGCCGACGACCGTCCCCGACCCGAGATCGACGATCGGCTGGAAGACGGCGGCGAGCGCGCGATCGGCGATCAGGCGCGTGATGCTGACGGCAGCGGAGTCGGAGTGGGGCGCGGGCATGGGCGAGGGCAGCCGAATCGACAGGACGCCCGACTTAACGGCATCGCCCGCGGGGAATTGAATGAAGATTTCGTGACGCGATGGGCGCTGGTGGTGCATCGCGCCTGGGGCGCATCGGGAAGGGCGGCGAGCGGAAGGCAGAAGGCAGAAGGCGAAAGGCGAAAGGCGAGAACACCGGGACGGCACCTCGCGCTGACCCTCCTGCCGCCCCGCTCGTCAGCGCTTGCCCGCGCTCAGCGCGCCGGACGCCGATGCCGCGTCGCCCTCGTCGTGCTCGCCGCTCATGTCGCGCGCGCCCCAGCGCTGCGCGAGCGCCGCGCACGCCATCAGCTGGATCTGGTGGAACAGCATCAACGGCAGCACGATCGCGCCGACCGCGTTCGCCGAGAAGATCACCTTCGCCATCGGCACGCCGGCCGCGAGGCTCTTCTTCGATCCGCAGAAGATGATCGTGATCTGGTCGGCGCGGTTGAAGCCGAGCCGCTTGCTGACGAACGCGGTCAGCAGCAGCGCGATCGCGAGCAGCACGAGGTTGACGACGAGCAGGCCGCCGAGCGCGCGCGGCGGGATCTGGTGCCACAGGCCTTCGTTGACGGCCTCGCTGAAGGCGACGTACACGACGAGCAGGATCGAGCCCTGGTCGACGAAGCGCAGCACGCCGCGGTTGCGGTCGATCCAGCCGCCGATCACGGGCCGCAGCAACTGGCCGGCGATGAACGGCACGAGCAGTTGCATCACGATGCTGCCGACGGTGCTCCACGGCGACGCGGCGGCCGCCGACTGCGACGTGATCATCAGCCCGACGAGCGCCGGCGTGACGAAGATCCCGAGCAGGCTCGACGCGGATGCCGCGCACACGGCGGCCGGCACGTTGCCCTTCGCGATCGACGTGAACGCGATCGACGACTGGACCGTCGACGGCAGCGTGCACAGGAACAGCACGCCCGCATACAGCGTCGGCGTGACGAGCGGCTGCAGCACGGGTTTCAGCGCGAGGCCGAGCAGCGGGAACAGCGCGAACGTGCTGAGCAGTACGACCGCATGCAGCCGCCAGTGGGTCGCACCCGCGACGACGGCTTCGCGCGACAGCTTCGCGCCGTGCAGGAAGAACAGCAGGCCGACGGCGATGTTGGTCGCCCAGTTGAACGCATGGGCGGCCGCGCCGCGGCACGGCAGGAAGCTCGCGAGCACGACGGTGCCGACGAGCGCGAGCGTGAAGTTGTCGGGAAGAAAACGGGGACGGGCCATCGGGAACTCGATTCGGAAACGACGGAGGCGCAAGTCGCGCGCGCGGATGGCGCCATTGTCCCGGTCGGGGATTCACTACACAAATGCATTGTGGGAATCGATTGATGAGCCAATCTCATGCGGCAGCGCTGACGGCACCGGGCCGGCCGTGCGCAAAACGGCAGAAGAATGTTCTGTCGCGGTCGCGCCCGGAAGTGAAAAAACCTAGCAGTAACATGGTGTTACACCGATGCCGGCGACATAACATTTTTTGGCTCGACACGCTTTCGGCCCGCTCATAAATTACTGCTGAAAGCCTTGGGTCGGCCGAAAGGAGCCGGCGGCGGGCGTGGACAGGCACTGAACGATGACGGAACGGGTGAAACGGAAGATCGGACGATGGGTGGCAGGCGTGCTCGGCGCGCTGCTGTTGCCGCTCGCGCTCGCGCAACCGCCTCACGGCGGTCATGCGTTCGGCGGCCAGGGCTTCGGTGGTCAAGGCTTCGGCGGCCACGGCTTCGGCGGCCACGGCTTCGGTGGCGGCGACATGCGCGCGTACGGTCAGCCGGCTGGTGGCGGGCCCGTCTGGCGCCGCGTGGCGCCCCCGCCCGGTGCACGCGCCGGCGGCGTGAACGGCTACGGCTCCCGCTGGGGGCTGCGGCCGACGCCGTCGTATGGCCATTACGCCGCGCAAAGCCCGTATCGCCCGATCAGCGCCGACGTGCGCCAGATGCCGCGCCCGCCGGGCGGCGGCAACGTGCCGCTGCGTGCCGGTTCGATCCGCGCCGACGTCGCGCGCTACAACGAGGAGCGCGGCGGGCGCCCGATGCCGCCGCCCCGCTCGCAGGACGAGCCTGCGCATTCGCCGTCTTTCTCCCCGTTCTACCGAAACTGAGCGCCCGCGCGCGCGTCCCTCCGCCGGCTGATGCGAATTCGCCACAGTCGCGCACAGATTTCCGCTGATTTTCCCGTCGCATTGCGCTATCTTTCGCGCCCGGCTCGCGTGTGCCACGCCGCCGCCCCGCCGCGCGACCGCGTTTGCGCGGGGCCGCCGACGGGTACTCGGTCACGTATCCATTCCGCGAAGTTAATGCCGCCGCTATACCCGCAATAAGTGTGCGCAATTTTGACCGGACGAATGATCCGTAAAGATGGCTGCGCCCCATACGACGCAAGCACTCGGCTCCAAAAAACAACGCTCGCGCCACTTATCGACTATTCGACAAAATCTGGAGATCCAATGAAAGCATTCGCTCGCCGTGCGTCGCGCACGTCCGTCAAGCTGATCGCCGCGGCCGCCTGCCTGGCGGCTACCGCTCCCGCCCATGCACAGTCGAGCGTGTCGCTCTACGGTCAGGTCGACGAATGGGTCGGCGCAACCAAGTTCCCGGGCGGCGACCGCGCGTGGAACGTGAGCGGCGGCGGCATGTCGACGTCGTACTGGGGCTTGCACGGCGCCGAGGATCTCGGCAACGGCTACAAGGCGATCTTCACGCTGGAAAGCTTCTTCCGCGCGCAGAACGGCCAGTTCGGCCGCTTCCAGGGCGACACGTTCTTCGCGCGCAACGCGTACGTCGGCATCGATTCGCCGTACGGCACGGTGACGGCCGGCCGCCTGACGACGCACCTGTTCCTGTCGACGATCCTGTTCAACCCGTTCTACGACTCGTACACCTTCTCGCCGATGGTGTACCACGTGTTCCTCGGCCTCGGCACGTTCCCGACCTACCCGAGCGACCAGGGCGCCGTCGGTGATTCGGGCTGGAACAACGCATTGTCGTACACGTCGCCTTCGTTCGGTGGCCTGAATTTCGGCGCGATGTACGCACTCGGCAACCAGGCCGGCGACAATGGCTCGAAGAAGTGGAGCGCGCAGTTCAACTATGCGAACGGCCCGTTCGCGGCGACCGCGGTCTACCAGTACGTGAACTTCAACAACGGCCCGCGTGACCTGAGCGCGCTGGTGGCCGGCATGAAGAGCCAGGGCATCGCGCAAGTCGGCGCGACCTACGACCTGAAGTACGTGAAGCTGTTCGGCCAGTACATGTACACGAAGAACGACCAGGTCGCGGGCAGCTGGCACGTGAACACCGCGCAGGGCGGTGTGTCGGTGCCGCTCGGCGTGGGCAACGCGATGGCGTCGTATGCGTACTCGCGCGATTCGGGCGGCCTCGACCAGACGCGCCAGACCTGGGCCGTCGGCTACGACTATCCGCTGTCCAAGCGCACGGACGTCTACGCTGCGTACATGAACGACCACATCAGCGGCCTGTCGACCGGCAACACGTTCGGTGCCGGCATCCGCGCGAAGTTCTGACGCGCGCGAAAAGCGCGTCCGGATTGCATGTTTTCCCGCAAAAACGGCGCTGCGACCCCGCGGCGCCGTTTTGCCTTTCTTGACCTTTCTGTTTCCCCGCCTTTGTTACCCTATCTCGTAATTGGACCATTCCCCCGTCATTACGAGCTAGTTCGATGGATACCCTCGTCAGCATGAATGTGTTTCGCTACGTCGTCGAAGTGGGCAGCTTCGTCGGCGCGGCCGAGCGCATGCAGATGTCGGCTGCGATGGCGAGCAAGCACGTGATGCATCTCGAGCAGCAGCTCGGCGCACGGCTGCTGCATCGCACGACACGACGCGTCGCCCCTACCGAGGCGGGACGCGAATACTATGAGCGCCTCGTGCAGGCGCTGTCGGAACTCGACGAAGCCGGGCAGGCCGTCGGTGCCGCGAGCGTGGTGCCGCAAGGCAGGCTGCGCGTCACGTCGCTATCGGCGTTCGGGCTGCGGCACGTGATGCAGGCCGTCACCGATTATGCGGGCCGGTTCCCGGACGTGACCGTCGACATGACGCTGTCCGATCGCGTGGTCGACCTGATCGAGGAAGGCTACGACGTCGCGGTGCGCGCGGCGCCGAACGGACTGAAATCGTCGTCTCTGGTCGCGCGGCAGATCGCGACCGCGCACATCCTGCTGGTCGCGTCGCCCGAGTATCTCGAGAAGCACGGCACGCCCGCGACGATCGCCGATCTCGCGCACCACAACTACCTGCGGCGCGACTCGAATTCGACGATGCTCGACTCGCTGGTGATCGACGCGGCCGCCGCATCGCGCGTGAACCTCAACGGCAACCTGATCGTGAATCATCTCGAAGGGCTGCGTGCGGCCGTGCTCGCGGGCGCGGGCATCGCGCTGCTCGGCACCGAGGTGGTCGGCGACGACATCGAGTCCGGCCGGCTCGTGCCGGTGCTGCTCGATGCGGTGCCGCCGCACGAGGCGCCGATCTACGCGGTGTACGCGAGCCGTCGTCACGTGTCCGCGAAGGTGCGTTCGTTCGTCGACTTCCTGGCGGCGCGTTTCGAAGGGCAGTCGCTGTGCCCGTCGATCGAATCGCGCCTGCGCGTGCTGCCGATCACGCGGATGAAGCGCGCGGTCTGAGCCGTCTTTCCCGCAACAGCGGGGCAATGAAAAAGCGCGAACCGCAGCGGTTCGCGCTTTTCGTTTTGTCCGACGGTATTCGCGCCGGCGGCGGCCGTCAGCGCGGAATGCCGAGCCGCGCCTTCGCGTCGTCGTACTCGCGCTTCAGGCGCTCGACGAGCGCGCCCACGCTCGGCAGGTCGTCCATCAGGCCGACGCCCTGGCCGGCGCCCCAGATGTCCTTCCACGCCTTCGTCTTGTCGCTGCCGAAATTCATCTTGGTCTTGTCGGATTCCGGCAGCGCCTCCGGATCGAGCCCGGCCTTCTCGATGCTCTCGCGAATGTAGTTGCCGTGCACGCCCGTGAACAGGTTCGTGTAGATGATGTCCGACGATTTCGCGTTCACGATCGCGTGCTTGTAGTCGTCGATCGCGTGCGCTTCCTGCGTCGCGATGAAGCGCGTGCCCATGTACGCGAAATCGGCGCCCATCGCCTGCGCGGCGAGGATCGAGCCGCCGTTCGCGATCGCGCCGGACAGCACGATCGGGCCGTCGAAGATCTTGCGGACTTCGCCGACGAGCGCGAACGGCGACGTCGTGCCCGCATGGCCGCCTGCGCCGGCCGCGACGAGGATCAGACCGTCGACACCGGCCTCGAGCGCCTTCTGCGCGTGGCGCAGGTTGATCACGTCGTGCAGCACGATGCCGCCGTAGCTGTGCACCGCGTCGACGATCTCGCGCGCCGGTGCGCGCAGGCTCGTGATGAAGATCGGCACCTTGTGCTCGACGCACACGCGCACGTCATGCTCGAGCCGCGCATTCGACTGATGGACGATCTGGTTGACCGCGATCGGGCCGATCACCGCGCCGGGATTCTTTGCCTGGTGGTCGGCGAGCTCGGACTGGATCTGCGTGAGCCACTCGTCGAGCAGTTCGGCCGGACGGGCGTTGAGCGCGGGGAACGAACCCACGATGCCCGCCTTGCATTGCGCGAGCACGAGTTCGGGGTAGCTGACGATGAACATCGGCGACGCGATGACGGGCAGCGTCAGGTTCTGCAGGACGGTGGGCAATGCCATGTGATGTCTCCAGTCTCCAGGGGCGCCCGCGCGGTCGCGCCGACGCCATGCTTTGCGGTCGAACGGTGATTCAAGTGTAGTGGCGAAACGAGGTCGTCCTTATTAATACGAACGATCGTGCGATTCTACGCGAGCTTAACAAAATGCGCGGTGTGCCGGCAATCGAGTGAGTGTTCTCTTTCTACGGATTCTGGCTGTTGCCCCGCTGTGCAGATGCACGAGCGCTCCTAAAATAGCCGCCATAACAAACCAACGAGAAACAAACCATGTCGTTTGAGGCGTTTGCACCGTTTCGCGTGACGGTGCAGGACACCGACATTTTCGGTGTCAAAGGAGGCGCGGGTCCGCCGCTCCTGTTGCTGCACGGACATCCGCAAACCCACATGATCTGGCATCGCGTTGCCGCGACGCTCGCGAATCATTTCACGGTGATCGCCACCGACCTGCGCGGGTACGGTGCGTCGGGCAAGCCGCCGAGCGATGCGCAGCACATGGCGTATTCGAAACGGGCGATGGCGGCCGACCAGGTCGCCGTGATGCGGCATTTCGGTTTCGACCACTTCCATGTGTGCGCGCACGATCGCGGCGCGCGGGTTGCGCACCGGCTCGCGCTCGATCATCCGGACGCCGTCGAGCGGATGATGCTGCTCGACATCGCGCCGACGCTCGCGATGTACGAGAAAACCGATCGCGCGTTCGCGACCGCGTATTTCCACTGGTTCTTCCTGATCCAGCCGGAACCGCTGCCCGAGACGCTGATCGGCGCGCATACCGATGCGTACATCGAGCGCGTGATGGGCAACCGGTCCGCCGGCCTTGCGCCGTTCGCGCCCGAGGCGCTCGCCGCGTACCGGGCCGCGCTCGCGCAGCCGGGCGCCGTGCATGCGATGTGCGAGGACTACCGCGCGTCCGCGACGATCGATCTCGAGCACGACCGTGCGGATCTCGAGCGCGGCAGCAAGGTCGCGTGCCCGCTGCGCGTGCTGTGGGGCGAGAACGGGATCGTCGGCCGCTGCTTCGATCCGCTCGCCGAATGGCGCCGCGTGGCGCGCGACGTCAGCGGCCGCGCGCTCGAGTGCGGGCACTACATTCCGGAAGAGGCGCCCGTCGCGCTGATCGACGAACTGCTGGCGTTCTTCGAGGCGCGCGACGCGGCTGCCTGACGGCACGCGTGAGCGCATAGGCGGCGCGGCCGCGTGCCGGCTCGTTCAGCGGTGCGCGCCGTCGTCCTCGACGAGCGGCGGCAACCGGCGCGGCACCGGTGTCGATTTGACGATCGCGGTGCTCGTCTCGGCGCGCTCCGTCACTTTCGACAGGATGTCGTCGAGGTGCGCGATCGTGCGCAGGTAGAGCCGGCAGATGAAGCAGTCGTCGCCGGTCACCTTGTCGCACTCCACGAATTCGGGAATCCGCCGCAGCATCTCTTCGACCAGATGCAACTGGCCGGGCAGCGGCTTCACGCGAACGATCGCCTGCAGCGTGTAGCCGAGCGCGCGCGGGTCGAGCTCGACGGTGAAGGCGGCGATCACGCCTTGCGCTTCGAGCCGCCGCACGCGGTCGGCGGTCGCGGGCGCCGACAGCCCGATCTGCCGGGCGAGTTCGCTGGTGGCGATGCGCGCGTCGTCGGCCAGCGCCGCGAGAATCGCGCGGTCGGTCGCGTCGAGCGACGCGACGGCAGGCGGGGAAAGGCGTTTCGGCATGATCGCTTTGCTTTCGAAGGTGAATCGGACGATTCACTTCAGTTTAGCCGTGGTTGCCGCGAAAGCAAGTTTCTAGAATCGAAGTCATCCACTCTTCCGAACGGAGTTCAAGATGGCTTCGAATGAAATGCGCCGCGGCGCCGCCGAGATGGTCGTCGCGATGATGATGTCCGGCACGATCGGCTGGCTCGTGATGTCGTCGCAGCAGCCGCTGACGAACGTCGTGTTCTTCCGCTGCCTGTTCGGCGCCGCGACGCTCGCGATCGTCTGCGCGGCGTTCGGGTTCCTGCGCCGCGCGCTGTTCTCGCCGCGGATGCTCGCACTGGCGACGCTCGGCAGCGTCGCGATCGTCGCGAACTGGCTCCTGCTGTTCGCCGCCTATTCGCGCGCTTCGATCTCGATGGCGACCGCCGTCTACAACACGCAGCCGTTCATGCTCGTCGCGCTCGGCGCGATCGTGTTCCGCGAGCGGATCACCGCGTCGACGGTCGCGTGGCTCGCGCTCGCGTTCGTCGGGCTCGTCGCCGTGGTGCGCGTCGAGCCGGCCGTGCTCGCGGTGCCGGGCGAATATCTGGAAGGCGTCGCGCTGTCGCTCGGTGCCGCGTTCCTTTACGCGATCTCGTCGATCGTCACGAAGCACCTGAAGGGCACGCCGCCGCACCTCCTCGCGTTGCTGCAGGCCGGCCTCGGGGTCCTGCTGCTCGCGCCGTTCGCGCACTTCGGCACGTTGCCGGCGACTGCCGGGCAGTGGCTCGACCTCGTCGTGCTCGGCGTCGTGAACACAGGTCTGATGTATGTGCTGCTGTACGGCGCGATCCAGAAGCTGCCGACCGCGATGACCGGCGCGCTGTCGTTCGTCTATCCGGTCGTCGCGATCGTCGTCGATCGCGTCGCGTTCGGGCAGACGCTCGCGTGGACGCAGGTGGTCGGCGCGCTGCTGATCCTGCTCGCGGCGGCCGGCGTGAATCTCGGCTGGCGCATCGTGCCCGCGCGTCGCGCGGCCGTCGGCAACTGAAACGGTCGTGCGATTCGGTGCCGCTGCGGGGCAGTGCGGCGGTTCGTCGAATGCGTATTCAGGAGCGCGTATTGCGGGCAGAGGAGGCGCGCATGGCGAGCAAAAGCCGTGCGCGCGCACGCGTGGAAGACGCTGTAAGAAGTTGTAGGGAAACACCCGATGCGATGCGGCCGCGTCGCTCGTATGATGCGGGCTGTGACGTTGATCACGTTCACAGGATTCCGATCTCATGCCGTTCGCCCGTCAGGCTGAACGGCTTTTTTTTATGCGCCGCTCCTCGCGAGCAGACGCCGCCGCGCATCGAGCCGCGCGAGCAACGCGCGCCTTGCGTCATCGTCCGACGCGCGCCATCCCTTGATCTCGTCGCGCGTGCGCAGGCAGCCCGCACACCAGTCGGTGCGCGGATCGATCCGGCATACGTCGGTGCACGGCGACGCGACCGTGCCGACCGTCACCGTCACCGGCACGTCGCTCATGCGGGCTCCCGCAACGCGACGTCCGCGACCGGCGCGCCCGTCAGCGACACGAGTTCGTTCGGCGACAGGTTGAACACCGCGTGCGGATGGCCGGCGGCGGCCCACAGGCTGTCGAGTTCGAGCAGGTCGGCGTCGATCAGCGTGACGGGTTCGACGAGATGGCCGATCGGGCAGACGCCGCCGATCGCATAACCGGTGTTGTCGCGCACGAACTTCGCGTCCGCGCGGCCGACCGCGCCGACCTGCGCGGCGACCTTCTTCTCGTCGACGCGATTGACGCCGCTCGCGACCACGAGCACCGGCGCGCCGTCCGACTGGCGGCGAAACAGGATCGACTTCGCGATCTGCGCGACCGAGCAGCCGAGCCCGGCCGCGGCCTCGGCCGACGTCTTGCCGGTTTCGGCGAGCATCACGATGCCTTTCGCATGGCCGCGCTCGCGCAGCAGCAGCGCGACGCGTCGCGCGGAATCGGGGAGTGAATCGAATGAAGCAGGTGTCGTCATGTTGAGGAATCCATCGAATACCGGGGTCATACGCAGTTCGCGGCGTCGGCCGCGCTCTGCGCCTTGGCGAGCAGTGCGCGACCGGCGCGCGATACGTTCGCGCGGCCGATCGCGTTCGAGATGAAGTCGCCGGCGGCGACGACCTGTGCGAGGTCGATGCCGGTGTCGATGCCGAGGCCCTGCATCAGGTACAGCACGTCCTCGGTCGCGACGTTGCCGGTCGCGCCCTTCGCGTACGGGCAGCCGCCGAGGCCGGCGACCGACGCGTGGAAGATCTCGATCCCTTCGAACAGCGCCGCGTAGATGTTCGCGAGCGCCTGGCCGTAGGTGTCGTGGAAGTGGCCCGACAGGCGTTCGCGCGGGAACACGCGCGTGACGGCCGCGAGCACCTCGCGCGTGCGCTTCGGCGTGCCGACGCCGATCGTGTCGGCGATGTCGATCTCGTCGCAGCCGAGCGCCGCGAAGCGCTCGACGACGTCGACGACCGATGCGACGGGCACTTCGCCCTGGTACGGGCAGCCGAGCGTGCACGACACGCTGCCGCGCAGCCGCAGGCCCGCATCCTTCGCCGCCTTCGCGACGGGCTCGAAGCGCGCGATGCTTTCGGCGATGCTGCAGTTGATGTTCCGCTGCGAGAACGCCTCGCTCGCCGCGCCGAAGATCACGACTTCGTCCGCGCGCGCGGCGACGGCATTCTCGAAGCCCTTCAGGTTCGGCGTGAGCACCGAGTACACGGTGCCCGCGCGGCGCTCGATGCCGGCCATCACGTCGGCGCCGTCGGCCATCTGCGGCACCCATTTCGGCGACACGAACGACGCGGCCTCTACGTTGCGGAAGCCGGCGTGCGACAACCGGTCGACGAGCGCGATCTTCACGTCGGTCGGCACGAAGGTCTTCTCGTTCTGCAGCCCGTCGCGCGGGCCGACTTCGACGATCTTGACGGCGGTGGGGAACGTCATGGTTGTCTCCTGATTTGCTTGTAGGTTCAGTAGCCGCGTGCGTAGTCGACGATGCCGCCGACGCGCTCGCCGCGCTCCAGTGCGCGGATCTTGCCGGCGATCTGGGCGACGGCTTCGTCGCGCAGCGTCTCGGCCGAGCTGTGCGGCGTGATCGTGATGCGCGGCGCGTGCCAGAACGGATGGTCTTCAGGCAGCGGCTCGCGATGGAATACGTCGAGCGTCGCGGCGGCGATCTGGCCGCTCGAGAGCGCGTCCAGCAGATCGGCTTCGACGAGATGCGCGCCGCGCGCGACGTTGACGACATACGCGCCGGGCGCGAGCCGCGCGAACGCGCGCGACGACAGGATGCCGTCGGTGTCGGGCGTGCTCGGCAGCAGGTTGACGAGCACCTTCGCCCCGTCGATGCACGCATCGAATGCGCCGTCTCCGGCGAAGGTCGTCACGCCGTCGAGCTGCTTCGCGCTGCGGCTGTAGCCGCGCACGGGCAGGCCGAGCGCGGCGAGCGCGCGCGCGACCTGTGCGCCGAGCACGCCGAGGCCGAGCACGGCGACGGTGAAGCTCGCGCGCGCATGCGGTTCGAGCGGCTGCCAGCGGCGCTCGCGCTGCAGCACTTCGTACTCGTCGAAGCGGCGCAGGTAGCGCAGCACCGCGTGGGTCACGTATTCGACCATCTGCTGCGCCATGCCCGAATCTTCGAGCCGCACGAGCGGCACGTGCCGCGGCAGCGTGCCCGGATGCGCGTGCTCGAGCGCGAGCAGCGCGTCGACGCCGGCGCCGAGGTTGAAGATCGCGCGCAGGCCGTCGCGCGGGGCGAAGAATTCACGCGGCGCGCGCCAGACCAGCGCGTAGTCGGCGGCGGCCGTGTCGCCCGGCTGCCAAGCGCGCAGTTCGGCTTCCGGCAGCGCGTGCGCGATCTCGTCGCGCCACGCGCTGGCTTCCTGGTGCGGGGAGTGGAACAGGATCTTCATTGGGTGACGGCGCGCGCGCCGGCGAGGCGCGTCACGGGAGCGGCGAGAGGGGCCGGGCGCAGCGCGCCGGCGGGCGTAGCGGACATCGGACGTCTCCTGACGGCCAGGCGCCCGGCGCGTCGGCGCCTGGCCCCGGTTCCATGTGAAGCTGACGGGAAGCCCACATTCTACGGTCTCGCGGCGCATCGCGCGCCGGTGCGCGGGGCGGGCGGACGCCCCGGATGGCCGGCCCCCGGATGGCCGGCCCCCGCAAAAGCAAAGCACAAAATATTGGTTCGGCCGCCGGGGGCGCCGCGCCACAATCGAATCCCGTCTTCAAGCAAGCGAGGGCAATCATGCGCGCATGCAGCAAATCGGCGTGGCCGCCGCGGCTCGTGACCGTTCCGGGCCTGCACGGCAGCGAAGGCGCTCACTGGCAGACCTGGCTCGAACGGCAGTTCCCGCGCGCGTTGCGCGTCGAGCAGGACGACTGGGACGCGCCCGATCTCGCGCGCTGGGCGCAATCGGTGCGTGCATTGCTCGACCGCGAACGCGGCCCGTTCGTGCTGGCCGCGCACAGCTTCGGTTGCCTCGCGGCCGCACATGCGCTCGCGCAGTGGCCGCATACGGGCGATGTCGCGGGCGTGCTGCTCGTCGCGCCCGCCAGTCCGAAGAAATTCACGTTTGCCGGGCCGTTCGACGCGCGCCGGCTCGCCGTGCCGTCGATCGTGATCGGCAGCGAAACCGATCCGTGGATGCCGCTCGGCGACGCGCGCACGCTCGCGCAGCACCTGGGCAGCGCGTTCGTGAACCTCGGCGACGCGGGGCACATCAACACCGCGGCCGGCTTCGGGCCGTGGCCGCGCGCGAAGTACTTCATCGACACGCTCGTCCATTGCGCGGCACCGCTGCGCTTTCGCGACGCGGACGACGGCTTCGAGACCGCACTCGTCGATCGCGCGCTCGCGCACGCGGTCTGACGCGCCGGTTGCGCGGCGCATGCCGCGCTGAGGCTGTCGCGGCATGGTGCGCCGTCGCGCTTGCAATGCGCAGGCGGCACCTGACGGCGGCCGGTTCCGAATCGTTCGGCCGGCCGTGCTGGACGCGGCCCGCGAAGCGCTGCGACACCCTGCCGTTCGTGCCGTCGCCGACCGTTACGTCATGCCAGTGGCGGCTCGACGCGAGCGCCCACTGCTCTGCCTGAACAGTACCGACTCATATCGCGTGGCGTCGGGATCAGCCCGGCGACGACGCGGCGGCGCTTGACGCGGCTGCGTTCGTGGCCGGCTTCGCATCGTCGTCGTCATCGGGCGGGTAGTGCACGACGGGCGGCGCGAGCGGCGCGGCATCGGATGCGGCGGTATTCGCAATCGCGTCGCCGTTGAACGCGCTGGCGGCGCCGCTCGAGGCGCCGGCCTGCGGCGCGGCGCCGGTCGCGTTGGCGTCGTGCGGCGCGTCGTCGCTGCACGCGGCGACGAACACGGCGGCACACAGAGCAACGGCGACGGAAACGCGACGCATGACTTCTCTCCTGGCAGGCTGATCGGGGAACGTTTTCGAGTATGCCGCCGCGATGCGACGTTTCGGTGAATCGTTTGCGATTCCGGCCTGATCGCGAAACGTTTCCGTCAGGCTGACCGAATGCTGTCGCGGCGATCCACCGGCACGCATGGCCGAATTTTCCAGCAGAGGCTGATGTTGCGCGTATTTACACGGCGCGCGATGCCGCGACCCGGCCGCGGGGACGCGCGGGCACCCAGCGCGGCCTCGCAAATGCGATCGGCAATTTGCGACCGATGCGCGGCCGGCCAAGCCCAAAAACCGGGCGTTATTGCCGCTTCGTCAGCGTACGGCCAGCCGCGCGCCAGCGTGGCGTCATGGCGGCGCTATCACCCGGCAACTCGGCCCGTCTGCAGCCCGGTGCGCGCCGCGCACGGTAACCGGCGCTGCACCTGGATGCGGCTCTCCGCAGTTTCGCGGCACCCGAATTGCTCCTTGCCGATGCGTGAGCCGACCGCGTTGCCATCCGGACACGCGGCGCACATTCGCGTCCATCAATCACGGAGCTAGCAGAAGTCATGTCCAGCGATCGATCCGACTCCCCGTCTACCGAACCGGCGCGCGACGCTGCCCCGTCGCCGCTCGGGCCCCGCCATTCAGCGGCGCTGCCGCCGTTGCCGGACGATACGCCGTCCAGCGCCGCGCGGCGCCGCTTCCTGCAATCCGCGGCGGCTGCCGCGACCGTCAGCGCCGCATCGCACGTTCATCCGCAACCGCCGCACGCGGCATCCGCGCGGGCCGCACCCCGCCGCGATACGGTGCCGGCGCAGCCCGTGCGTCTCGACATCAACGGGCGCGCGTACACGCTGCAGCTCGAGCCGCGCGTCACGCTGCTCGACGCATTGCGCGAATACGTGGGGCTCACGGGTACGAAGAAGGGCTGCGATCGCGGGCAGTGCGGCGCGTGCACGGTGCTCGTCGACGGCCGGCGCATCAACGCGTGCCTGACGCTCGCGGTGATGCACGAAGGCGAGCGGATCACGACCGTCGAAGGGCTGGCGCGCGGCGGCGTGCTGAGCCCGGTGCAGCGCGCGTTCATCGAATGCGATGCGTTCCAGTGCGGCTACTGCACGTCCGGCCAGCTCTGCTCGGCGACCGCGCTGCTCGACGAGTTCGCGGCGGGTGCGGGGAGCGCTGCGACCGCCGACCTGCGGCGCCGTCCCGCGCGACTGTCGGACGACGAGATCCGCGAGCGCATGAGCGGCAACCTGTGCCGCTGCGGCGCGTACCCGAACATCGTCGCCGCCGTGCGCGCCGCGCACGTGGCGCACGGCTAGGCGCGGAGGCACCGCAATGGAAGCGATCTCCTACGAACGCGCGACCGACGTCGCCGGCGCCGTGCGCGCGGCGCAGCGGCCCGGCGCGGCCTTCATCGGCGGCGGCACGAACCTGCTGGACCTGATGAAGGGCGGCGTCGCGCGACCCGTCACGCTCATCGACATCACGCGCATCGCGGGCCTCGATACGGTCGATGCGCTGCCCGGCGGCGGCGTGCGCATCGGCGCGCTCGTGCGCAACAGCGATGCGGCCGATCATCCGCGTGTGCGCGCCGACTATCCGCTGCTGTCGCAGGCGCTGCTCGCCGGCGCGTCCGCGCAATTGCGCAACATGGCGACCGTCGGCGGCAACCTGATGCAGCGCACGCGCTGCCCGTATTTCTACGATCCCGCGTTCGCGCAATGCAACAAGCGCGAGCCGGGCAGCGGCTGCGCGGCAATCGGCGGCCACAACCGGATGCACGCGATCCTCGGCGCCAGCCCGCAGTGCGTCGCGGTGAACCCGTCGGACATGAGCGTCGCGCTCGCCGCGCTCGACGCCGTCGTGCAGGTGAGCGGCCCGCGCGGCGCACGGCAGATTCCGATCGCGTCGTTTCACCGCTTGCCGGGCGATCGTCCCGATCTCGACACGACGCTCGAACCGGGCGAACTGATCACCGCGGTGGACTTGCCGCCGCCGCGCTTTGCCGGCCATGCGCACTATCTGAAGGTGCGCGATCGTGCGAGTTACGCGTTCGCGCTGGTGTCGGTCGCGGCCGCGCTGCGGATGGACGGCCCGCACGTCGCCGACGCGCGGATCGCGCTCGGCGGCGTCGCGCACAAGCCGTTGCGTGCGATGGAGGCGGAAGCGCATCTCGCGGGCCGCACGCTGACCGACGCGACGCTGCGCGAGGCGGCCGCGCTGGCGTTGCGCGATGCGCGGCCGCTCGACGGCAATGGCTTCAAGGTCGCGCTCGCGCAGCGGGCGATCGTCCGTGCGGTCGAAACGGCAGCGGCCACGACGGGAGGTGCCGCATGAACACGATGACGGGACAGCCGCTCGACCGCGTCGACGGTGTACTGAAGGTGACGGGCGGCGCGCACTACGCGGCCGAATTCTCCGATGCGCGGCTCGCGCACGCGGTGCTCGTGACGAGCACGATCGCTTCCGGTCGCATCGAATCGATCGATGCGGCGCGCGCCGGTGCGATGTCGGGTGTGCTGAGCGTGATCACGCACGAGAACGCGATGCGGCTGCCCAACGGCGGCCGGCCGCCGTTGTCGCCGCCGGCCGGGCGCCGGCTCACGTTGCTGCAGGACGACACGGTGCGCTACAGCAACGAACCCGTCGCGGTCGTCGTCGCCGAAACGCTCGAGCAGGCGACCGACGCCGCACATGCCGTGCAGGTGCGCTATCGCGCGACCGATGCCGAGGCGGATTTCGCGCAGGCGAAGCGCGGTGCGCGCGTGCCGCCGAAGCAGCAGGGCCGCCCGATGGATACGCAGCGCGGCGACCTCGATGCGGGCCTGCGCGAAGGCGCGGTGCGCGTCGACGCAACCTATACGACGCCGATGCAGCACCACAACCCGATCGAGCCGCACGCGACGATGGCGCGCTGGGACGGCCCGACGCTCACGCTGCACGATGCGACGCAGGGCGTGTCGGGCGCGAGCACGGCGGTGGCCGCCGTGTTCGGCATCGCACCGGAACACGTGCGCGTGATTTCGCCATTTCTCGGCGGCGGCTTCGGCTGCAAGGGCTCATCGTGGTCGCACGTGTCGTTGTGCGCGATGGCCGCGAAGCAGGTCGGGCGCCCGGTTCGCCTCGCGCTGACGCGGCCGCAGATGTTCGGCCCGGTCGGCGGGCGGCCGTTCACCGAACAGCGCATCGTGCTGGCCGCGCGCCAGGACGGCACGTTGACGGCGATGCGCCACGACACGATCGCCACCACGTCGACGTTCGAGGACTGGATGGAGATGTGCGGGATGCCGTCGCGGATCATGTACGCGGTGCCGAACCACGCGACCACGCACCGGATCGTGTCGCTGAACGTCGGCACGCCGACGTTCATGCGTGCGCCCGGCGAGGCGTCGGGCTCGTTCGCGCTCGAATCGGCGATGGACGAGCTCGCGTGGCAACTCGACATGGACCCGGTCGCGCTGCGGCTCGCGAATTATGCGGAGGTCGATCCGCAGGACGGCAAGCCGTGGTCGAGCAACAAGTTGCGCGAATGCTACGAGGTCGGCGCGCGGCGCTTCGGCTGGTCGCGCCGCACCGGCGCGCCGCGCACGATGCGCGACGGCGACACGCTGATCGGCCTCGGGACGGCGGCCGCCACGTATCCGGCGAACCGCAGCGAAGCGTCCGCGCGGGCGCGCATCTTGCCTGACGGCACGGCCGAAGTCGCGTCGGGCACGCAGGACATCGGCACCGGAACCTACACGGTGATGACGCAGGTCGCGGCCGATGCGCTCGGTTTCTCGCCGCAGAACGTGCGCTTCGCACTCGGCGATTCCAGCCTGCCGCGTGCACCGGTATCGGGCGGCTCGCAGTCGGCGGCGAGCGTGGCGCCGGCCGTGCGCGAGGCCGCGCTGCAGGCGCGCGCGAAGCTGATCGCGCTGGCGGTCGCCGACCCCGGGTCGCCGCTGCACGGCGCCGCGGCTGACGACGTGACGCTCGACAACGGCTGGGTCGTGCATCGCGGCGAGCCGTCGCGGCGCGATCCGGCCGCGGCGGTGATCGCGCGTGCGGGCGGCCAGCCGATCGACGCGCAGGCGACGACCAAGCCGGGCGACGAGAAGTCACGCTATGCATCCCATTCGTTCGGCGCGGTATTTGCCGAAGTGCACGTCGACGCTGAGCTCGGCACGATTCGCGTACCTCGAATCGTCGGCGTCTACAGCGTCGGCAGCCTGCTCAACGCGAAAACGGCGCGCAGCCAGTTGATCGGCGGGATGGTGTGGGGCCTCGGCACCGCGCTCGAGGAAGGCTCGCATTTCGACGTGCGGCACGGCCGCTTCACGAACGCGAATCTCGCTGAATATCACGTCCCCGTGAACGCGGACATCGGCGAGCTCGACGTGAGTTTCGTCGACGAAAGCGACACGCATTTCAATCCGCTCGGCATTCGCGGCATCGGCGAGATCGGCATCACCGGCGTACCGGCCGCGATCGGCAATGCGGTCTATCACGCGACCGGCGTACGGGTGCGCGATCTGCCGATCACGCTCGACAAGGTGGCGATGCCGATGCGCGCGTGAGCGTCGGCGTCAGCGCCGCGGCGTCCGCCGCCGCACTTCGCTGCGCAGCCAGTCGAGCCACGTGCGGATCGCCGCTTCGTAGGGATGGTCGGGGCGCCACACGACGTAGTGCGCGTACACGTCGGCGATGCGCACCGTCGACACGCGCACGAGCGTGCCGTTAGCGAGTTCGGGCTCGATCAGCGAGCGGCGTGCGAGGGCGACGCCGCGGCCTTTCAGCGCCGCGTCGATCAACGCGTTCGCGTCGGTGAAACGCGGCGCGCGCGCGGATTCGGTGAGGTCGAGCCGCGCGGCCTGGAGCCACGGTTCCCACGGCTGCGCGGGATGGCGCAGCAGCGTCGCGCGCACGAGATCGGCCGGCACGCGCGGCGCGACGCCGTCGCGATTGCGATACGCGGGGCTCGCGACCGGAAAGATCGTCTCGTTCATCAGCTTCTCGGCGACGACACCGGGCCACGTGCCGGGCCCGTAACGCAGCGCGACGTCGATGCGGTCACGCTTGCGCAGCGGCGCGAGCGCCACCTCCGGGTGCAGCACGATCGCGATGTGCGGGTGCGCGGCCGCGAAGCGCGGCAGGCGCGGTGCGAGCCAGCGCTCGGCGACGCTCGGCAGCACGCTGACGTTCAGCGTGACGTCGCAGGTGCGCGGGCGGCTGCGCACGGCGAGTGCCGGCTCGAACGCGCGTTCGAGCACGCTGAGGCCCTGGCGTACCTGCAGTGCGAGCGCGTGCGCGGCGTGCGTCGGCGTCGCACCGTTACGCTCGCGCGTGAAGAGCGGATAGCCGAGCTGCGCCTCGAGCGCGCGGATGTGCTGGCTCACGGCGCCTTGCGTGAGCGCGAGCGCGTCGGCCGCGCGCGTGAAGCTCTGCAGCCGCACGGCGGTCTCGAATGCACGCAGCGTCTGTAGCGGAGGAAGGTGGATGCGTCGCATGCGGGTATTAGTAACACTAATGTCCGAGCACGACAATTCATCGTTTGCGGCGGGCCGGCACGCGTTCCTACACTCGGTTCCGTCTTCCACAGCCCCGTCGGGCCCCGCCACCATGAACGCATATCGTCTCTATCTTTCGCCGGGCGCGTGTTCGCTCGCCGTCCATATCGCACTGGAGGAAACCGGCGCGCCGTTCGACGTCGAAATCGTCTCCGTGCAGAAGCAGCAGAACCTCGAGGCGCGCTATCTCGCGATCAACGCGAAGGCGCGCGTGCCGGTGCTCGCGATTCCGGGCGAGCCGCACGTGCTGACCGAAACGCCGGCCATCCTCACGTATCTCGCGCGCCGTTATCCCGGTGCGCAATTGCTGCCGCTCGGCGACCCGCTGCGCGAGGCACGGTGCCACGAGTGGCTCGCCTGGCTGGTCGGCTGGGTGCATGGCGTCGGCTACGGCGCGCTGTGGCGACCGGGCCGCTTCATCGGCGATCCGGCGCTGCACAGCGAGGTCAGCGCGCACGGGCGACGCACGATCGAGGCCGCGAACGAGACGATCGAAGCCGCGCTCGCCGACGGCCGCACATGGGCCGAGCCGGGCGCGCATTCGATCGTCGATCCGTTCCTGTTCGTGCTGTATCGCTGGGGCGTCGCGATCGGGCTCGACATGACGCGGCATCCCGCGTGGACCGCCCACGCGCAGCGCGAGGCCGAGCGGCCGGCTGCGCGGCGTGCGTTGGCGCGCGAAGCGGCCTGACGGATTGCGCGGGCGTCGTGGCGTGCGCTGCGACGCCCGCGTGAGACGAGCGGCTGCCAGCGGCTGCTATTTCGCGGCGAACAGCGGATAGGTCGCGCCGGCGACCAGCGCGGCCGCGAGCCACACGACGCTCCACGAACTGACTGCGAGCAGCGGTGGAATCGCGAGGGGCGTCGCGAACAGCCCGAGGTAGACGATCGTATTGGCCATCCCGAGTGCGGTGCCCGCCTGATTCGCGCCCGCGAGTGTCGCGAGCTCCGTGTACGCGACGCCGTGCCACGCGGACACGCAGATGCCGGCGAAGACGAGAATCGCGACGATCGCCGCGAGCGGCACGTGTGCACTGCCAGCCGTTGCGGCTGCGAGCAGCGCGAACGAGCCGGCCGCGACGAATACCGATCCGCGCAGATACGCGCGCCGGTTGCCGTGCCGGTCGGTATGACGGCCGCTCCACACGCGCATCACCATCGCGCCCAGCTGCAGCGCGACCATCGCCGCACTGATGCCGGCGAGGCCGAGCCGGCCGAAGTCGTGCAGGAACACCGTCGCGAACGTGAGCACCGCGAACTGCGGCGCGCACAGCAGGCCGATGCCGAGCACGATGCGCCATACGGGGCCGCTCGCGAGCGGGTTGCGCACCTGCCGCGCGGATGGCTGCCGCTCGACGGGGCGATGCGTGGCCGGGTGCGCGAGGGCCGGTTCGGCCGGCGGCTCGTGCAGCCAGCGCCAGGTGAGCGCGGCAGAGCCCGCGCACAGCAGCATCAGCGCGCCGAATACCGCGGCGAAGCCCAGGTGCGACGCGAGCGACGGCAGCAGCGCCGCGCCGATGCCGCCGCCGAGCGGCACGGCCGTCTGGCGGATGCTCATCGCGAGCCCGCGTTCACGCTCGCCGAACCAGCGCATCACCGCGCGCCCGCTCGACCCGTTCACGCTGCCGCCGAGCAGGCCGACGCAGCACATCGCCGCGACGACGCGCATCAGCGGCGGCACGCCGTGCGCGGTCGGGACGATCGTGCCCACCATCAGCGCGAACATCGCGGCCGTCGCGACGAGCCCGGCGAGCAGCACGCGGCGGTCGCCGAAGCGGTCGGCGGCCATCCCCCACGGCAGTTCGGACAGCGCGACGCCGAAGCCGAGCGCGCCGAGCACGAGGCCGAGCGCGCCATTGTCGAGGTGATAGGCGGAGCGCATCCATACGGCCGTGGTCGGAATGCCGGCCGCCGCGGCCGAAAAGCTCATGTTCGCGGCGACGCCGGCCGCCAGCACGCGCCAGCGATGGGCTGCGCCGCGCACGTCGCGGGCGGACGAGGAGGGGGAAGCGATGTACGAGGTATCCATGACGGCAGGCCCGGTTGGAAATTGACATCCACAGTCTGGCGTCCTACATTCATCCTGAAAATCGGAAAGTTCTTGATGAATCGTTCGATAAAATAGGATGGTTGAGATGCCCGGACAAGACATTCCACGTGACGACGGCGAGTCGCTCGCGCTGGCCGATGCCACGCTGGCCCGGCCCAACTTCGACGTGGCGGCGCTGCGCAGCCTCGTCGCCGGGGTGGATCTCGGCAGTTTTGCGAAGGCGGCCGACCGCGTCGCGCGCTCGTCGTCGGCGGTGAGCGCGCAGATCCGCAAGCTCGAGGAGCAGGCCGGCACGCCGCTGTTCGTGAAGGCCGGCCGCGGGCTGGCGCTGACCGATGCCGGCGACGCGATGCTGCGCTATGCGCGGCGGATGATCGAGCTGAACGACGAGGCGGCCGCGGCCGTGCGCGGCATGAATCTCGACGGTTGGGTGCGTGTCGGGCTGCAGGAGGATTTCGGCGAGGCGATTCTGCCCGACGTGCTCGGGCGGTTCGCGCGTGCGCATCCGAAGGTGCGGATCGAGGCGCGCGTGGCGCGCAATGCCGACCTGCTCGACCGGCTCGACGCGAACCAGCTCGATCTCGCGCTGGTGTGGGGCGACCCGGCGTCGGCGGCGCTGGTGGCGCGCGCGGGGATCGACAGCGAAGCGATCGCGCAGGTGCCGATGCAGTGGGTGGGGGCGGCGGGGGCGGTCGCGACCGGCTTCGGCTTGCCGGGCGGCGGTGCAGAGGAGGAAGGCCGTGCGGACGAAACGGGCGGCGATGCGGTGCGCGCGCCGGGCGAGCCGCTGCCGCTCGTCGTGTTCGACCGGCCGTGCCGGTTCTTCGGTGCGGCGACCGGTGCGCTCGATCGCGCGGGCGTGCCGTGGCGCGTTGCGTTCACGACGCCCAGTCTCGCCGGGCTATGGGCCGCGGCGGCGGCCGGCCTCGGGTTGACGGTGCGCTCGCAGTACGGGCTGCCCGCGTCGGTGCGCGTGCTCGATGCGGCTGCGTGCGGGTTGCCGGCACTGCCGAGTTTGCCGCTGATCTTGCTGCGGCGCACGTCGTCGACGACGCCGACCGTCGATCGGCTCGCGCGGATCGTGAAGCAGGCGGTGCGGGATGCGACGGAGGGGGCGGGGGCTGCGCTGGCGGCGTGATGCCGATCGATACGTATGCGGTCGGCTGGACAATCGGCCTATTGGAGGAACGGAGCGAAGGTCGTGACAATGGTGGCTCACTCAATGGAGCCCATCATGCAAGTTGCCACTGTCCCTGAAGCCGCGCTCGACCTGCAGCGGCTGCTCGATGCCGCGATCGCGGGCGAACGCGTCGTAATTGCGCAGGACGGCAAACAGTCGGTCCGGCTGGTGCCGCTTGAACCCATCCATCGGTTCGGCGCCCTCAAGGGGCAGATATGGATGGCCGACGACTTCGATGCGCCCCTCTCCGCCGAAGAGTTGGCCGAGTTCGAAGGGAAGTAATGCGGTTGCTGGTCGATACGCACATCTTCCTGTGGATGTGGGGCGACGATCCGAAACTGAGCCTTCGTGCGCGCAGGCTGATCACCTGCGCCGATGCCGTGTTCGTCAGCAGTGCGAGCATCTGGGAGATGGCGATCAAAGCCGGGAAGGGAAAGCTGGACGTCGACGTGGATCGGCTCGTCGGTGAGATCAAGACGAGCAAGTATCGTGAGCTACCGGTCCGGGCCACGCACGGCGCTGCCGTGCGTCATCTGCCCCATCATCATGGCGACCCGTTCGACCGGTTGCTCGTTGCGCAAGCGTGGTGCGAACCGCTGTTGCTCGTCACGGCCGACAGCCACCTCGCGCAGTATGGCGCGTCCCGAATCCTGACAGTCTGAAACAGTTTCGGAAGCGAAATCCTACGCTACCGCGACAGCTTGCGGGGACGTTTCCAGTTCCCTGCAAATGGCCGCCAGCCGCTCTCTCAACCCTTCACTCGCCGGCACGAAGGGCAGCCGCAACCCGTCTTCGCACCACCCTTGCGCGGCCAGCACGGCCTTCACCGGCGCCGGGTTCGGCTCCGCGAACAGCGCCGCGACGAGCGGCTGCAGCGCGACCGACAGGCGCCGCGCGTCGGCGAGCCGACCGTCGCGCAGCAGCGCGTGGATGCGCACATGCCATTCGGGCAGCACGTGCGCGCTGCTTGCGATCGCGCCGTGCGCACCGGCGCACATCGCCGCGAAGTTCTGGTTGTCGTCGCCGGACAGGATCGCGAGCGGCGTGTCGTGCACGAGCCGGCTCATCCGGTCGAGCGTGCCGCCGCATTCCTTGATGCCCGCGACGCGCGGGTCGCGCGCGAGCGCCTGCAGCGTGTCCAGTTCGACGTTCACGCCGGTGCGGTACGGGATGTTGTAGACGAGCACCGGCAGGTCGGCCGCGTCGACGATCGCCTCGACGTGGCGGCGGATGCCGTCCTGCGTCGGCCGCACGTAGACGGGCGGCGTGACGAGCAGCCCGTCGGGCCGCAGCGCCGCGAGTTCGCGCGCACGGGCGGCCGCGAAATGCGTCGCGCTCGCCGTTAGCCCGACGACGATCGGCAGCCCGGGTGCCGCGTCGCGCAGCGTCGCGAACACGGCGTCCTGTTCGCGCGCGTCGAGCAGCACGCCTTCACCGGTCGTCGCGCCCGCGACGAAGCCCGCGAGGCCCGTGGCCGCATAGTGGCGCGCGAGTCGCGCGAGCGCGGCATGGTCGACTTCGCCGTGGTGGAACGGCGTGATGATCGGCAGCCAGATACCTTCGAAACGTGTGTTCATGCAGAGCCTCATGGTGGAAACGGAGTGGGAAGGAACCGTTCCGCCGGCGAGTGCCGGAGCGAGGCGTGCGAGCAAGGAGAAAGAAACGACCTGCGGGCATCCCGTCCGGCATTCGCCTGACGGGACGCGACGTCCCCGTCAGTCGAGGAGTCGTTTTTTCAGTTTCAGCCCGGCCGCGCGCGCACCTGCCGCGACGGCGGCGAGGATCGGAAGCGAGCGCAGGGCAGCGGACATGGAGGAACCGGGAAAATGGGCTGAGCGGCGATCTTAACACCGGATCCGATCCGCGCGCGAGCGTCCGTCGCCGTTTAGCAGAATTCGAGATTTGCTTTCCACGACTGATTGGAAAGGGCGTCGCGCCCGGCCGCTAGAATGCCCGCTTACGTTTCGATGACAGCGCGTACGCGTGCCGTCACGCACATTCACCACCACTGGAAACGGGGCATATCACGATGGCAAGCATGAAGGGGATCGGCCGCTGGCTGCACACGGGCGCGGCGGCGGCGCTGGTCGTGGCGGCAACGGCCGCACACGCGGATACGTCGATCCTGAACGTGTCGTACGACGTGACGCGCGAACTCTACAAGGACATCAACGCGGGTTTTGCTGCTGCCTACAAGCAGAAGACCGGCGAGACGATCGCGATCAAGCAGTCGCACGGCGCGTCGAGCGCGCAGGCGCTGTCGGTGCTGCAAGGGCTGCAGGCCGACGTCGTGACGATGAACCAGCCGAACGACATCGACCTGCTCGCCGAGCGCGGCCAGCTGCTGCCGAAGGACTGGCGCGCGCGTTTCCCGGACAACAGCTCGCCGTACTCGACCACGATGGTGTTCCTGGTGCGCAAGGGCAACCCGAAGGCGATCAAGGACTGGAGCGATCTCGCGAAGCCGGGTGTCCAGGTGATCATCGCGAACCCGAAGACGTCGGGCAACGGCCGCTATGCGTATCTCGCCGCGTGGGGCTTCCAGAAGCAGAAGGGTGCGACCGACCAGCAGGCGATCGACTTCGAGAAGGCGATCTTCCGCAACGTGCCGGTGCTCGACTCCGGCGGCCGCGGCGCGACGACGACGTTCACGCAGCGCGGCATCGGCGACGTGCTGGTCACGTTCGAGAACGAAGTCGCGCTGATGGACACCGGTGCGTCGGGCGCGCAGTTCGACGCGGTGTATCCGTCGGCGAGCATCCTCGCGGAGCCACCCGTCGCCGTCGTCGACAAGGTCGTCGACAAGAAGGGCACGCGCAAGGTCGCGCAGGCGTATCTGGACTACCTGTACACGCCGGAAGCGCAGGAGATCATCGCGCGACACCATCTGCGCCCGCGCGACGCGAACGTGCTGAAGAAGCATGCGGCCGAATTCAAGCCGCTGAAGACGTTCAGCGTCGAGCAGGTCTTCGGCAGCTGGGCGAACGCGCAGAAGACGCACTTCGCGGACGGCGGCACGTTCGACCAGGTGATCGTCGACCGCAAGTGAGCGCCGCGCGCACCGCGCGCTTGCCCGCACACCGACGACGCAGCCGGCCGCTTTCGCGGCCGGTTTTTTTTGCGCCGCGCAGCCGGCGGGGCGACGGATTTCCATTCCGAACCGGTACGCATACCCGGCCGCCGCCGCGCGTGCTACGCTCATCGCCTCCCTGTTTCCGGCACCGCGCGATGAACGTCGATTCGTCCTCCCCAGCCTCCCGCGGCCGTGGCCGCAAGCTCTGGTCGGGCACCCGCCCGGTGATCGCGTACGGGATGCCGCCGCTCGGCTGGCGCGACCTCTATCACCGCGCGCTGACGGTGAGCTGGCCCGTCTTCTTCCTGTCGCTCGCCGTGCTGTTCCTGCTGCTCAACGGCGCTTTTGCGATGCTCTACCTGCTTGGCCATGCACCGATTGCGAACCAGTCGCCGGCCGGCTTCGGCGGCGCGTTTTTCTTCAGTGTCGAGACACTCGCGACCGTCGGCTACGGCGACATGCATCCGCAGACCGTCTATGCGCACCTGGTCGCGACGTTCGAGATCTTCGTCGGGATGTCGGGCATCGCGATGGCCACCGGGCTCGTGTTCGCGCGGTTTTCGCGGCCGCAGGCGAAGATCCTGTTCGCACGCTACGCGATCGTCCGGCCGTTGAACGGCAGGATGACGCTGATGGTGCGCGCCGCGAATGCGCGCCAGAACGTGATTGCCGAGGCGCAGGCGAAACTGCGGCTGATGCGCGTCGAGGGCACGCACGAGGGCTATACGCTGCGCAAGATCCACGACTTGGCGCTCGTGCGCAGCGAGCATCCGATTTTCCTGCTCGGCTGGAACCTGATGCACGTGATCGACGAGTCGAGCGCGCTGTTCGGCGAGACGCCCGAATCGCTCGCTGCACGCGAGGCGTCGTTGCTGATCACGATCGAAGGCTCGGACGAGACGACCGCGCAGGTGATGCAGGCGCGTCATTCCTGGGAGCATGGCGAGATCCGCTGGCGTCACCGCTATGTCGACCTGATGCACGACGAAGACGGCATCACGCACATCGACTACACGCATTTTCATGAGGTGGTGCCGGTCGACGCCGATACCGACGAGCGCGGCTCGCCGGGTGCGGTGGTCAATGCCGGCGCCGCGACGTCGGGCCCGGCCGCGTAGGTGCGCTCGCGGGCAGCCGGTAGCGCCGCCCGCGCGCTGCACGTCTACACGTCACGCATGCAGCAGGCGCGCCGCTTCGCGCTGTTCGATCGCGACCGCGCGGCGGAACGCGTCGCGATCCTCGGCGCGCGCGACGTAGTCGCCGAGCACGCCTTCGTGCGGCAGCAGATGCGCGTCGAACGCGATCTTCAGCGTGCTGGCGAGCAGCAGGTCGGCCGCGGTGAAGCGGTCGCCGATGAGCCATGGACTCTGGGCGAGCGCTTGCGCGAGTGCGCGCTGCACGCGCGTGATGTTGCCCCAGCCGAACGCGACCGGATTGCCCGACGCGCCGGTGAATTTTTCGGCCATCGCCGGTTCGAGGCAGGTCGGCGTGAAGAACATCCATTGGAGGAAACGGCCGCGCAGCGGATCGTCGGGCGCGACGCCGAGCCCGGCGCCCGGACAGCGGTCGGCGAGATAGAGCAATACGGCGCCGGATTCGGCGAACGGCACGCTGCCGTCGTCGAGCGCGGGCAGCTTGGCCATCGGGTTGACCTGCACGAACGCGTCGCTGCCCTGTTCGTGCGAACGCAGGTCGATCGGCACGAGTTCGTACACCACGCCGAGTTCTTCGAGCATCCACAATGCCCGGAACGCCCGGGTCTTCGGCCAGTAGTAGAGCTTCATCGTGCCTCCGCGTTTGGGTGCAGCTGTCGGTCCGGTGGATGCTCAAGCGTACCCGAGCAGCGGAGGTTCGGACAGGGGCGCCCGGCTAGGGGTGCCCGACGAGGCGTGGCCATCGGTGAGATGGCCGGGTGCGCTGCGTGTCGAGCGCGAATCGGATGGAAGGCTGGGTAAAGCCTTGTGTCATAAGAAGGTTTATTAATAACTAGTAATATTAAGACTAGTTATGAATGTGGTGAAAAGCCTGGCGTGAACCGGCCTTCCTCGCAAGGCATCACGAAGCCCGCTGCGCCCGCACATACGGCAACACTGGCATCCTGACGCAATCGCTGAAGCATCGCGAAACAGGAATATCCCGGGAGACAACTCACACATGGCAAACGACGATCGCACCACGATCATTCCGAGAAGGACGCCGGAATCGGCGGCGATGGTGGCGGAGGTCAAGCGGGCGATGTCGATCGCCGCGCGGATCAATCGCCTGACGTTCGACGATGCCGCCGAGGTTCGCACATTGTTCGGAGAACTGATCGGCATGCAGGTGGACGACGGCTTCGTGTTGGTCCCGCCGTTCCATGCGACGGGCGGCACCGGCATGAAGCTCGGGCGCAACGTGTTCATCAACCAGAACTGCACGTTCTACGATCTCGGCGGGCTCGAGATCGGCGACGACGTGATGATCGGGCCGAACGTCAGCCTCATCACGTCCGGTCATCCCGTCGAACCTTCGCGGCGGCGCGACTTCGTTCTCGCGAAGCAGATCGTGATCGAACGGAACGTGTGGATCGGCGCCGGCGCGACGATCATCGGCGGTGTGACGGTGGGCGAGAACTCGGTGGTCGCGGCAGGGGCCGTCGTCACGCGGGACGTTCCGCCGAATGTGCTGATCGGCGGCAATCCGGCAGCGGTCATCCGGTCGATTGCCGAGTAATGCGGCTCGAGCGCGCGTGCCCGTTCGATGCAGTCTCGTTGGACCGATGTGGATAACCCGCCCCCAAGGCGACTCGAAACGCTGTGCATTTGAATGGTGAGGGTGCCGCCGAGGCCGTCTGGACGGGGCTTTCCGGTAAATGCCCGCTAGCCGTCGGCGAATGCGCGGGCCGTTCCAGTCGATGGTCTGGCGAAGGTCGCGTCGAGAGAGCTGTTGTGGATATCCTCACGCCGAAACGACTCGGCGCCCTGTGCATTTCACAGGTGAGGGTCACCGGATGATACGGAATGCATGAAGCGGGTTGTGGACAACTCGCCCTCGAAACGACGCGAAATGCTGTGGAATTCAACGGTGAGGGTCGGCGCCCGATCGGGCGATGCGCCTGTCCTGGCGCGGTTTTCCGGTCTTTGCGTGGTTCGAAGCGTCGCGCATTCTAGCCGAACGCGCGCATGTGTGGCCGAACCGTGCGTGCGCCGCGAAGTGGATATCCGCTTCCGGAAGCTATCCCGGAAGGCCGTGCATTTTAGCGGTGAGCGTGAGCGCGTGGTCTGCAATACGCAGATTCGCTGCGCATCGCCGCGTTCGCAAGCAGCTCGAAACGCTGCGCCATGCAGCGGCGAGCGTGAAAACGCGATCGGTGGTCGGCGCGGCAAGACGTGATCGTTCGGCCAGCGGTTCCGTCCGAAGCGGCGTGCAGGTCCGGTTCGGACGCGAGCGTGCGAGCGGGGACAACGCGAGCCCCGTGTGGATATCCGATCACCGAAACGACTCGCGACACTGTGCATCTCGACGGTGAGCGTCAGTGCCCGATCGTCCGATGAGCCGCTACCAGCATGGATTTCCCGCTGATCGCACTCTCCGTGGTACGCATCCGTGATCGCATCGGAGGATGCGCATGCATGTGGATATCCTGCGCCCCGGACCACTCGAAGCGCTGTGGTTTTCAATGGTGAGGGTGCCCGCGTGGCGGGTCGGCAATGCCGGATCGGGCGTGGATAACCGCCGTCGCAGACACTCGAAGCCCTGTGCAATTCAATGGTGAGTGCGAGCCCGCGATTGTGCAGCATGCGCGTTCCGCCGTACATGTCCGGCCGATAAACCCGCTCGCGTCCCAGCGTGTTTCAACGGTGAGTGCAGGCTGGCGATTGCGCAGCATGCAGGTTCCGGCGTGCCTGTTCGGCCGATAAGCCCGCTCCCGACCCAATGCATTTCCATGATGAGCGGGAGCCTGAGATTGCGCAGCATTCGGGTTCCAGCGCGCCCGTCCGGCCGACAAACCCGCTCGCGTCCCTGAGCATTCGAACGTTGAGGCGAACTGCCGACCGACGCAATACAGCCTCACCGATGTGGATATCCGCAGTTGAAGCTCACTCGCCGCGCTGTGGATTTCAATGGTGAGCGTCGAGGCAAGAGCCAAACGCATGCCGACAACGATGTGGACATCCTGGCCTCCACGCCACTCGAAACGCTGTGCAATCGATCGGTGAGCGCGCAAGCCCGGTCGGCCAAGGGGCGAGCCGTTGTGGACATCCCGAGCCGCCGACCAATCGCAACGCTGTGCATTTCAATGGTGAGGGTCACCGCCACGAGACGCTGAAACCCTTGTCACACGGGGCGCGAGCGTTACCCGCCACCTACCCGGGCCACCGTCGGACCGCCACGCGTTTCCCCGGCAAACGACCCGCCCGCTCCGACACGTCGCCGATCCCGCTCTACCGCCGTGCGCGAAAACTCTCTCAAATCCCGGCAAAAAGCTGCGCGGTTTTTCTCACAGACGGCCCGTCCGAGCAAGATGAGAAAAAACATTCTCGGCTGCACGCGAAAAAATAGAGCCATTCGCAGCCGCCAGTCACGCGTCGCCCGACGCCCTGCCGAGCCGCGCAGAACAGCACAATCCGGAGACATCCCCCCATGACTGCCCGCCTGCCCGTCGACGGCACGCCTGCCCTGTCCGACTACCGCCTGACCGACAACCTGACCGCGACGCGCGGCCGGATCTTCCTGACCGGCACGCAGGCGCTGGTTCGCCTGCTGCTGATGCAGCGCACGGTCGACGCCGAACAGGGGCTCAACACGGCCGGCTTCGTCAGCGGCTATCGCGGCTCGCCGCTCGGCATGGTCGACCAGCAGCTGTGGAAGGCGAAGAAACTGCTCGACGCCGGCGGCGTGCGTTTCCTGCCCGCGATCAACGAGGAACTCGGCGGCACGGCCGTACTCGGCACGCAGCGCGTCGAGGCCGATCCCGAGCGCACGGTCGAGGGCGTGTATGCGATGTGGTACGGCAAGGGCCCGGGCGTCGATCGCGCCGGCGACGCGCTGAAGCACGGCAACGCGTACGGCTCGTCGCCGCATGGCGGCGTGCTCGTCGTCGCGGGCGACGACCACGGCTGCGTGTCGTCGTCGATGCCGCACCAGAGCGACTTCGCGATGATCGCGTGGCACATGCCGGTCGTGAACCCGGCGAACATCGCCGACATGCTCGAATTCGGCCTGTACGGCTGGGCGCTGTCGCGCTACTCGGGCGCGTGGGTCGGTTTCAAGGCGATCTCCGAAACGGTCGAATCGGGCTCGACCGTCGACCTCGACGCGTTGCAGACGCAGTGGCCCGCGCCGGAAGGCTTCACGCCGCCGGCGGGCGGCCTGCACAACCGCTGGCCCGACCTGCCGAGCCTCACGATCGAAGCGCGCCTCGCCGCGAAGCTCGACGCGGTGCGCCATTTCGCACGCACCAACAGCATCGACAAGTGGATCGCGCCGAGCGCGCAGGCGAACGTCGGCATCGTGACCTGCGGCAAGGCGCACCTCGACCTGATGGAAGCACTGCGCCGCCTCGACCTGACGGTGGCCGATCTCGACGCGGCCGGCGTGCGGATCTACAAGGTCGGCCTGTCGTATCCGCTCGAAATGACGCGCGTCGAAACCTTCGTCGACGGGCTCGCCGAAGTGCTCGTGATCGAGGAGAAGGGCCCCGTCATCGAGCAGCAGATCAAGGACTACCTGTACAACCGCACGGAAGGCGCGCGCCCGCGCGTGCTCGGCAAGCACGACGCCGCCGGCGCCTGCCTGCTGTCGGAGCTCGGCGAGCTGCGTCCGTCGCGCATCCTGCCGGTGTTCGCCGACTGGCTCGCGCGCCACAAGCCGGCGCTCGACCGCCGCGAGCGCGTGGTCGACCTCGTCGCGCCGCAGATCCTGTCGAACGAGGCGGACGCGGTGAAGCGCACGCCGTACTTCTGCTCGGGCTGCCCGCACAACACGTCGACGAAGGTGCCGGAAGGCTCGATTGCTCAGGCCGGCATCGGCTGCCACTTCATGGCCTCGTGGATGGAGCGCGACACGACGGGGCTGATCCAGATGGGGGGCGAGGGCGTCGACTGGGCCGCGCACGCGATGTTCACCAACACGAAGCACGTGTTCCAGAACCTCGGCGACGGCACCTACTTCCACTCGGGTATCCTCGCGATCCGCCAGGCGGTCGCCGCGAAAGCGAACATCACGTACAAGATCCTCTACAACGACGCGGTCGCGATGACGGGCGGCCAGCCGGTCGACGGCAGCATCTCGGTGCCGCAGATCGCGCGGCAGGTCGAGGCGGAAGGTGTGTCGCGCTTCGTCGTCGTGTCCGACGAGCCGGAGAAGTACGACGGTCATCACGGCCAGTTCCCGCCGGGCACGACGTTCCATCACCGCAGCGAACTCGACACCGTGCAGCGCGAGCTGCGCGAGACGCCGGGCGTCACCGTGCTGATCTACGACCAGACCTGCGCGGCCGAGAAGCGCCGCCGCCGCAAGAAGGGCGAATTCCCCGACCCGGACAAGCGCCTGTTCATCAACGACGCCGTGTGCGAAGGCTGCGGCGATTGCGGCGTGCAGTCGAACTGCCTGTCGGTCGAACCGCTCGAAACACCGCTCGGCCGCAAGCGCCGCATCGACCAGTCGTCGTGCAACAAGGACTACTCGTGCGTGAACGGCTTCTGTCCGAGCTTCGTGACGGTCGAAGGCGCGGTGCTGAAGAAGGCCGCCGGTGCCGCATTCGACGAAGCCGCGCTCGCCGCGCGCGTCGACGCACTGCCGGTGCCGGCCACGCATCTCGACGCGGCGCCGTTCGACATGCTCGTGACGGGTGTCGGTGGCACGGGCGTCGTGACGGTCGGCGCGCTGATCAGCATGGCCGCGCACCTCGAAGGCAAGAGCGCGTCGGTGCTCGACTTCATGGGCTTCGCGCAGAAGGGCGGCTCGGTGCTGTCGTTCGTGCGGATCGCATCGAGCGACCGCTGGCTGAACCAGGTGCGCATCGACACGCAGCAGGCGGACGTGCTGCTCGCGTGCGACATGGTCGTCGGCGCGAGCGCCGAGGCGCTGCAGACGGTGCGTCACGAGCGTTCGCGGATCGTCGTCAACACGCACCGGATCCCGAATGCGTCGTTCGTGCAGAACCCCGACGCGAACCTGCACGCGGATGCGCTGCTCGAGAAGATGCACCACGCGGCCGGCGACGGCTACCTGTCGAGCTGCGACGCGCAGGCGCTCGCCGCGAAGTTCCTCGGCGATTCGATCGGCGCGAACATCCTGATGCTCGGCTACGCATGGCAGCTCGGCCTCGTGCCGGTATCGCTCGCGGCGATGATGCGCGCGATCGAGCTGAACAACGTCGCGGTGCCGATGAACAAGCTGGCGTTCTCGATCGGCCGGATGGCGGCCGGCGACGCGGCGGGCCTCGATGCGTTGTGGAACGCGCGTCACACGGTGGCCGCGCATGCCGCGCCGGAGACGCTCGCCGAGCTGATCGCCGATCGCGAAGCGCGTCTCGATGCTTACGGCGGCGCACGCTATGTCGAGCGCTACCGTGCGCTCGTGAGCGCGGCACGTGCAAAGGGCGACGACGCGCTGACGCGCGCGGTCGCGACGACGTTCTACCGGCTGCTCGCGGTGAAGGACGAATACGAAGTCGCGCGGCTGTACACGGACGATGCGTTCCGCACGGCGCTCGAAGCGCAATTCGAAGGCGTGCCGGGGCAGGCCTATCGCGTGAAGTTCAACCTGGCGCCGCCGATGGTCGCGAAGGCCGGCCGCGACGGCAGCGCACCGAAGAAGCGCGTGTTCGGCCAGTGGATGTGGTCGGTGTTCGGCATGCTGGCGCGCGTGCGCAGCCTGCGCGGCACGTGGCTCGATCCGTTCGGCCGCACCGTCGAGCGCAGGATGGAGCGCGCACTCGCCGACGACTACGAGACGACGCTCGCGCGTGCGCTCGCTGCAACGACCGCCGGCAATGCGGCGCAGGTCACGCAACTGGCCGACCTGCACGCACGCGTGCGCGGCTTCGGTCACGTGAAGGTGCGCAACCTGGCCGGCGTGAAGCGCGCGGAACGCGAGCTCGCACTGCAGCTCGGCATCGAAGCGGCGACGAGCGCGGCCGTGCAGCACGCGCTCGACGAGATGAAGGGGGCGGGGATGCTGAAGGGGATTCCGGTCGTCGTCGCGAAGTAACGCGAACGCGGGCGGATGTGAAAACGGCGACGCGCGAGCGTCGCCGTTTTTTATCGGGAAGCCGCCGCGTCGAGGCAGCAGCCGAGCCTTTAGACAATGCCTTTCTTGCGCGTCGACAGCGCGGTTTCCGACAGGTCGATCTCGCGGAGCAGCTTCGTCAGCGTCTCATCGGAAATCTTGCTCTCGCTGCGCAGCCGATACAGCGCGGAGCGTTCCGCGCGCACGGCGGCGATCCGCATCTGCAGTTCCATCGTTTCGGTCTGCTTCGCTTCCGCGCGCGGCGTGGGGCCGTCGTCGGCGAGCGTCGCGAGGCGGCGGCGGTACTGGTCCATCACGCGTGCTGAAATGTCCGCGCAACGCGCGGCGCCCGATTCGTCGAGATCGACCGAGATCGCGTCGTGCGACGAATCGATCGCGCGGATCGCGGCCTGCGCGGCCGCCGCGCGCGCGGCGCGTTCCTCGTCGCCGAGCGGGCTGCGCGACGAACGCACGCCGCGCAGCAGCAGCGGCAGGCCGATCACCGCGACGACGAGCGAGCCGAGGATCACGGCCGACGCGACGAAGATCGCCGTATCGCGGCCCGGCAGCGGCACGCCGTCGGACAGCGCGACCGGAATCGACAGCACGCCGGCGAGCGTGACCGCGCCGCGCACGCCGCCGACCGTCATCACCGCGATCGTGCGCACGCCGGCCATCGTGCCCGCGAGGCCGTGGCGCGCGGCGCGACGGCTCGCGAACCAGCGCAGCAACCAGACCCACAGGAAGCGGATCGCATACAGCGCGAGCATCATCGCGCAGACGTTGAAGATCATCCGGCCGACGAGCGCGTCGCTCGTGTGGTGCGCGTCGACGAGCGTGCGGCCGATGATGTGCGGCAACTGCAGCCCGAGCATGATGAACACCATGCCGTTGAACACGAACTCGATCATCGCCCACGTGCTTTCGGCACGCACGCGCGACGCGACGGTGCTTTTACGCGAGAAGCTCGTGTAGTTCATCATCATCCCGGCCGACACGGCCGCCAGCACGCCCGACAGGTCGAGGTGCTCGGCGAACAGGTAGGCCGCGAACGGTACGAGCAGCGTCATCACGATGCCGGGGGCCGGATCGCCTTCCTGCTCGGCGTTCAGGAAGCGGGTCGACAGCGCGCTGAACGCCCACGACACGATCGCGCCTGTCGCAAGCCCGCCGGCCGCGACGATCACGAACGTGACCGATGCGTCGCGCAGCGAGAACATGCCCGTCAGCGCGGCCGCGATCGCGAATTTCAGCGCGACGAGGCCCGACGCGTCGTTCATCAGCGCCTCGCCTTCGAGGATGTGCATCAGCTGCGGCGGAATGCGACCCTTGCCGGCGATCCCGGACAGCGCGACCGCGTCGGTCGGCGACAGCACGGCCGCGAGCGCGAACGCGATCGGCAGCGGCAACTCGGGTATCAGCCAGTGCGCGAAGTAGCCCACTGCGAGTACCGTCATGAACACGAGCCCGAATGCGAGCATCAGGATCGCGCGGCGCTGCAGGTACAGCTCGCGCTTCGGAATCCGCCAGCCGTCCGCGAACAGCAGCGGCGGAATGAACAGCAGCATGAAGATTTCGGGATCGAACGTGACGTGCAGGTTCAGCTTCGGCCACGCGAGCATCGCGCCGAACGCGATCTGCATCAGCGGCAACGGCAGTTGGAACGGCAGGATGCGCGTGACGGCGCCGGACAGCGCGACGGTCAGCAGCAGGATCAGGACTGTGAAGACGATTTCCATCGATACGGCGAATACGGGGAATGAAACGATCGTACGGAGTGTAGCGTGCTGGCGTAACGGCTGCGTTCGAGCGGCCGGTGCGCGCGCACGAAAACGGTGCGCGCGACCTGCGCCGGGATGGTGCGGCAACCCGGCGCGAGCCGCACGGCGCAAGGATTGTCGGCGCCTTGCACGGAGCTTGCTTCAGGTTGGGCAGCCGTCCGGCGTCGACCGGGCAACCGAGGGTCCAACCAAGACATTGCACGCGCCGCTCGCTGCGTCGGGCGCCGCGTTCGAAGGCAATACCAGGAGGAACGCATGACGATCGTGCAACAGGAGCGTCCGGCCGCCGCGTCGCCGTACCGGTTCGAGCGGGAGGTGAGTTCCGGCTTCGAACGTCTGGCGACGCAGCACCGCGACATGACGCTCACGACCGTATTCCAGCCGATTTTCAGCCTGTCGCACCAGCGTGCGGTGGGTTACGAGGCGCTGCTGCGCGCGCACGATGCGCTCGATCGCGCCGTGTCGCCGCTCGACGTGTTCGGCGAAGCCGCGCGCCAGGGCGAGCTGCTGCAGCTCGACCGGCTCGCGCAGGCGCTGCATCTCGAGAACTTCGCGCTGCTCGGCGCCGAGCGCGAGTGGCTGTTCCTCAACGTGCATCCGGGCGTGCTCACCGACCCGTTCCAGGCGGCCGCGCTGCTCGCGAACCTGAAGCGGCTCGGCATGCCGCCGCGCCGCGTCGTGCTCGAAGTGCTCGAACAGCGCGCGGAAGACGTCGAGCGGCTTGCCGAGGCCGTGCGCGAATTCCGCACGCACGGCTTCCTGATCGCGCTCGACGATTTCGGCGCGGGTCACTCGAACCTCGAGCGGATCTGGCAACTGAACCCGGACATCGTGAAGCTCGACCGGATCATGCTGTCGCACGCGGCGCACCGCACGGGGCTCACCGCGATCCTGCACGGGCTCGTGACGCTGCTGCACGAGGCCGGCAAGCTGGTGCTCGTCGAGGGCATCGAGACCGAGCACGAGGCGCAGATCGCGTTGTCGTGCGAGGCCGATTTCGTGCAGGGCTATTACTTCGGCCGGCCGGCGCCGGGGCTGCCGGACAGCGCGGCCGCGACGGGCTGCATCGGCGAGCTGACCGAGCGCTTCCGGCAGCAGACCGACGCGCGCGAGCGGCGCGATGCGCAGCGGCTCGCGCCGTACCTGCGCGCGTTCGAACGTGCGGCCGAGCGTCTCGCGGCCGGCGAGCCGCTCGACGAGGTGTGCTGGAACTTCCTCGCGATCGACGCGGCCGCGCGCTGCTTCCTGCTCGACGCGCACGGCCGCCAGTCGGGCCGCAACGTCGTGCTGCGCGCCGACCGCGCGCTTGCCGAGGCGCGCTTCTCGCCGCTGGCCGACGCGCAGGGCGCGAACTGGCTGCGCCGGCCGTATTTCCGCTCGGCGATCGCCGAGCCGGGGCGCGTGCAGGTCACGCGGCCGTACCTGTCGATCAACGAGGCGCAGCCGTGCGTGACGCTGTCGGTGGCCGTGCGCATCGGCGACGCGCAGCGCGTGCTGTGCGGCGATATCGACTGGCGCGACGACGAAGCGGACGCCGGCTAGCGCCGCGCGCATCGGCGCCGGCGGATGCGGCGAGCGGAACGGGGCGTCCGTTGCGTTCGCCGTGCGCTTCCCCGACAATGGCCCGACTGCGGCCATCGTGACCGCGAGCGCGCCGTCCCGGGGGCCACCATGGCGGCGAATAACAAGGAAAACACAATGAAAAGACCGATTTCGCTGACCATTCTCGCGTGGATCATCATCGTGACCAACGCGATCACGTGCGTCTATACGCCGTTCACGATCGGCATGCCGACCACCCAGGCGCTGCTGTCGCACTACCTGCTGCCCGTCTGGGCGACGCTCGGCATCAGCGTGATCCTCGAAGCCGTGAACGTCGTGATCGGCATCGCGATCCTCAAGGGCCGCGAATGGTCGCGCAAGGCCTATATCGCGACGGCCGTGTTCGGCTTCGCGTTCTCGTTCGTCAACATGCCGGCGTCGATGTATGCGGTGCTGATTCCCGGCGCCCTGCTGTTCGCGCTGTTCGTCTACCTGATGTTCCGGCGCCCCGCGACCGCGTATTTCCGACAGGCCCTCGCGTGAGCGTCGTGCGTAACGCGCTGGCGATCGTGCTGTTCTCGATCGCCGGCTTATGCGTGATCGCCGCGCAGATGGCGGCGTTCATGAAAGTCGGCCACGCGGGCGCGACCGCCGTATTCGTCGCCGTGCTGTTCGCGGTGTCGGCCGTGCTGCTCGCTGCGGGCGCGTTTGCCGGCGCATTCCTGCCGCGTGCGCGCGGCGCGGGCATCGTGCTGCTCGTCGCGGCCGCGACCACCGCGCTCGGGATGGTGGGCTGGGGGATGCTCGTGCTCACACCGGCGATCGTCGACGTGATGCAGCAGCAGGGCGCGTACTTCAACGCGCGCATGTTCCGGTTCGCGCCGGGCGCCGCGGTGACCGGCTTGTCCGCGCTCGTCGGCGTGTGGCTCGTGCGGCGCGGTTGACGGCGTCGTTCACGGCGCGGCGGCCGGCACGCTGGCGTCCGTCACGCGGCTCGGCTAGGATGCGCGAATTGTCCTGACGAATCGCGGGCCGCCCATGAACCGAAACACCGCCTCCTCCTCCGTTCTCCTCGAAGTGATCGCCACGACCGTCGGCGATGCGAAGGCCGCCGCCCGCGCGGGCGCCGACCGCCTCGAACTCGTGACCGCGATCACCGAGGGCGGGCTGACGCCGAGCGTCGGCCTGATCGAAGCCGTCGTGGCCGCCGTGCCGATTCCCGTCAACGTGATCGTGCGGCCGCACAGCCGGTCGTTCGTCTATGACGCCGACGATCTCCGCGTGATCGAACGCGACGTGCGCGCGGCCGTCGCGGCCGGTGCGAACGGTGTCGTGTTCGGCGCGCTCGACGCACGCGGCGACGTCGATCTCGATGCACTGGCGCGCATCGCGGCCGCGGCGGACGGCCGCGCACTGACCTTCCACCGCGCGTTTGACGTCTCGCGCGATCTCAACGCCGCATTCGACGCGCTGCTGCGCGTGCCGTCCGTCACGTCGGTGCTGACGTCGGGCGGCCATCCGTCGGTGCTCGATGCGGTCGCGACGATCACGCGGCTGGTGCGGCAGGCGGCAGGCTCGACCTGCACGGTGCTGGCTGGCTCGGGGCTCACGGTCGATGCGGTCGGCGATTTCGTCCGCGCGACCGGCGTGCGCGCGGTGCATTTCGGTTCGGGCGTGCGGCCGCGCGGGGAGGTGCTGGCGCCGGTCGATCAATCACTCGTCGAGCGCGTGCGCGCGGCGATCGACGGCGCGGCGGCACACGTGTGACGCACACGGCGCACGGTAGCGGCCGCTGCCGCGCGCGCCGAGACGACACACCGGTACGCCGGCGGGAAGGGCGGGCTACATGACGGGCGTGTCACCCGCCACGCCGGGCGGCGCGCGTGGCGATCCGGTGCAGACGATCGGATGAAAAAAAGCCGGGACGCATCCCGGCTTTTTCATGTGGCGAACGAACTCGCCGTGGGTACCGCTTACGCGTTCGCCGCCATCGCGTCCGCATCGCTCGAACGGATGCCGAGGCGTTCGAACAGCGCGCGGTCCTTCTGCGACTGCGGGTTGCTCGTCGTCAGCAACTGGTCGCCGTAGAACATCGAGTTCGCGCCGGCGAGGAAGCACATCGCCTGCAGGCCGTCGTCGAGCTGCTCGCGGCCGGCCGACAGGCGCACCACGGCCTTCGGCATCGTGATCCGCGCCACCGCGATCGTGCGCACGAATTCGAACGGGTCGAGCGGCGCGGTGCCTTCGAGCGGCGTGCCTTCGATTGCGACGAGGTTGTTGATCGGCACCGAATCCGGATACGGGTTCAGGTTCGCGAGCTGCGAGATCAGGCCCGCGCGTTCGCGGCGCGATTCGCCCATCCCGATGATGCCACCGCAGCACACGTTGATGCCCGCGTCACGCACGCGGTCGAGCGTGTCGAGGCGATCCTGGTAGGTGCGCGTCGAGATCACCTGGCCGTAGAACTCCGGCGACGTGTCGAGGTTGTGGTTGTAGTAGTCGAGGCCCGCGCTCGCGAGTTCCTGCGCCTGCTCGTCTTCCAGCATGCCGAGCGTCATGCAGGTCTCGAGGCCGAGTTCCTTCACGCCGCGCACCATCTCGGTCAGCGCCGGCATGTGGCGCTCCTTCGGGTTGCGCCACGCGGCGCCCATGCAGAAGCGGCTCGCGCCGTTTGCCTTCGCCGCGCGCGCGGCGTCGAGCACCGCGTCGACGTCCATCAGCTTCTCGGCCTTCAGGCCCGTGTCGTGGTGCGACGACTGCGAGCAGTAGCCGCAATCTTCCTCGCAGCCGCCCGTCTTGATCGACAGCAGCGTCGACAGCTGCACCGCATTCGCGTCGAAGTGCTCGCGGTGCACCTGCTGCGCGCGGAAGATCAGGTCGTTGAACGGCAGCTCGAACAGCGCGACGACGTCGGCGACGCGCCAGCGCTGCGAGACCGGAGCGGCCACGGGAATCGCGTCGGGTTGCACGGTGGCGGCAGTCTGGGCTTGGGTCATATCGTTTTCCTGTCCTGGTCGGGGATGAGGGATCGGGGGATCTGTTTCGGTTGGGTCAATGCTGCGCGGTGCGCAGCGTCTCGACGAGCGCGGCGATGTCGAGCATCGCCGCGGCGGATTCGGGATCGGCCGGGCTCATGTGCGGAATGCGGCCGAGCAGCGGCGCGCCGTGCTCGCGCGCGAGCCAGTCGCGCATCGTTGCAATGTTCTCGTCGGGGAACGACATCGCCGGGTCGACGTGGTTCGCGACCCAGCCGGCGAGCTTGAGGCCGCGCGCGGCGATCGCGTCGGCGGTCAGCAGCGCGTGGTTGATGCAGCCGAGCCGCACGCCGACCACGAGCACGACCGGCACGCCGAGCGCGATCGCGAGATCGGCCATGTCCTGCGTGTCGTTCATCGGCACGCGGAAGCCGCCGGCGCCTTCGACGACGACGATCTCCGCGCGCGTCAGCGCTTCGCGATGGCACGCGACGATCGTGTCGATGTCGAGCGTCACGCCTTCCTGCGCGGCGACGATATGCGGCGCGGCCGGTGCCTTCAGCAGGAACGGCGTGCGCAGCTCGGACGGCAGCACGACGTTCGCGGCCGCGTCGAGCTGGTCGGCATCCTCGTTGCGCCACACGCCGTCGCGCTCGTACGCGCCGGCCGCGACGGGTTTCAGCGCGGCTGCGCGCATGCCATGCCGCGCGAAGGCGTGCAGCATCGCGGCCGATACGAAGGTCTTGCCGATTTCGGTGTCGGTGCCGGTAACGAACAGCGAGAGCGGGGCGGTCATGCTGCAGTCTCCCGCCGGGCCGCCCCAGGGGAGGCTGCAGCCCCCTCGGGGGGCAGCGAACAAGGTGAGCGTGGGGGCTGTTCTGCCTCCCGCCGGGCCGCGCCAAGGGAGGCTGCAGCCCCCTCGGGGGGCAGCGAACGAAGTGAGCGTGGGGGCTGTTCCGTCTCCTGCACGGCCTGCGCCTCGCTGGCTTCGATCAGCGCGGCTTCGAGCCGCGCGAGATCGTCGAACGAATGCGCGGCCGACAGCGACACGCGCAGCCGCGACGTGCCGACGGGCACCGTCGGCGGCCGGATCGCGGGCACCCACAGGCCATGCGCGTCGAGCGCGCGCATCGCAGTAAGCGTTGCGTCGTTGCTGCCGATCACGAGCGGCTGCACGGCCGTGTGCGAATCGACCGGCTGCCAGCGCGTGTTGCGCAGCAGCGCGCGTGTGCGGTCGATCAGCGCGGCGAGATGCGCGCGTCGCGCGTCCCCTTCGTCGCCCGCGATCACCTTCAGGCTGGCCGATACCGCGTGCGCGACGGCCGGCGGCGCGGCCGTCGTGAAGATGTAGCTGCGCGCGCGCTGGATCATCCATTCGATCACGGTCTCGTGCGCGATCACGAACGCGCCCGCGACGCCGGCGGCCTTGCCGAGCGTGCCGACGTACACGAGATGCGGCGAGCGCAGCGCGGCGGCCGCGAGCGCGCCGCGGCCCTGCGGGCCGAGCACGCCGAAGCCGTGCGCATCGTCGACGACGAGCCACGCGCCGTGGCGTTCGGCCAGCGCGACGAGCTCGGCGAGCGGCGCGATGTCACCGTCCATGCTGAACACCGTGTCGCTGACGATCAGCTTCGTTTCGGCATCCGATGCGTCGAGCAACGCGGCGAGCGCGGCCGTGTCCGCATGCGGATAGACCTGCACGTTCGCGCGCGACAGCCGCATGCCGTCGATCAGCGACGCGTGGTTCAGCGCGTCGGAGAAGATCGTCGCGCCCTTGGCCGTCAGCGCTGTCATCGCGGCGAGGTTCGCCATGTAGCCGGTGCTGAAGTACAGCGCGCGCGGCGCGTCGGAGAAGCCGCCCGAGAAGGCGGCGAGTTCGTCTTCGAGCGTCGCATGCGCACGCGAATGGCCGCCGAGCAGGTGCGAGCCGCCGCTGCCGGAGCCGTAGCGCTGCGCGCCTTCGGCGAACGCGGCGACGAGCGCCGGATGCGCGGCGAGGCCGAGATAGTCGTTGCTCGCGAAGCCGACGATCTCGCGGCCGTCGACGGTCATGCGCGCATCGCACGCGGTGTCGGCGGTGCGGCGCACGCGGCGCAGCCCTTGCGCGTCGAGCTCGGCGAGGCCGCGTTGCAGGGTATCGAGCAGAGGGTTCGTCGCTGCCTCCCGCCGGGCCGCCCCAAGGGAGGCAGCCGCCCCCTCGGGGGGCAATGAACGAAGTGAGCGTGGGGGCTGTTGTGTCATCCAGCGATCTCCGCGAGCGTTGCATCGAGCGTGTCGCGCGTGCTTTGCGCGAGCCACGCGATGTCGTCGTCGCTCATCACGTACGGCGGCATCAGGTACACGGTCGAGCCGATCGGGCGCAGCAGCAGCTCGCGTTCCAGCGCGCGTTCGAAGAAGCGTCGCGAGAAGCCGCGCGCCGCGTCGCCGTCGAGCGCGACGTCGAACGCGAACAGCGTGCCGCGCTCGCGCAGGTGGCGTACCTGCGGGTGGGCGTCGAGCGGCGCGAGCGCTGCGCGCAGCGTCGCCGACTTGCGGGCATTGGCCGCGAGCACGTCGTCGCGCTCGAACAGGTCGAGCGTCGCGACCGCCGCGCGGCACGCGAGCGGGTTGCCGGTGTACGAATGCGAGTGCAGGAAGCCGCGCGTCGTGTCGTCGTCGTAGAACGCGGCGAACACGTCGTCGCGCGTGAGCACGAGCGACAGCGGCAGGTAGCCGCCGCTGATGCCTTTCGACAGGCACAGGAAATCGGGCCAGACGCCGGCCTGCTCGCACGCGAAGAAGGTGCCGGTGCGGCCGCAGCCGACCGCGATCTCGTCGGCGATCAGGTGCACGCCGAATTCGTCGCACAGCGCGCGCAGCCCGCGGACGTACGACGGATCGTGCATCGCCATGCCGGCCGCGCACTGCACGAGCGGCTCGACGATCAGCGCGGCGATCCGGTCGCCGCGTTCGACGAACAGGCGCCGCACGTCCGCCAGCGCACGGCTCGCGACGTCGGCGGCCGTTTCGCCCGGCAGCGCGCCGCGTGCGTCGGGTGACGCGACGACGTGTGCATGCCGGATCAGCGGGTCGTACGCGTCCTTGAACAGCGCGACGTCGGTCACGCCGAGCGCGCCGATCGTCTCGCCGTGATAGCTGTTCGCTACACAGACGAACTCCTGCTTGTTCGCGCGGCCGCGGTTGCGCCACGCGTGGAAGCTCATCTTCAGCGCGATCTCGACCGCCGACGCGCCGTCCGACGCGAAGAACGCATGACCGAGCGTGCGCGCGGTGAGCGCGTGCAGCCGCTCCGCGAGCTCGATGGCCGGCTCATGCGTGCAGCCGGCGAGCATCGCGTGCTCGAGCGTGTCGAGCTGGTCCTTCAGCGCCGCGTTGATGTCCGGGTTCGCATGGCCGAACAGGTTGACCCACCACGAGCTGATCGCATCGAAGTAGCGGCGGCCGTCACGGTCGTACAACCACAGGCCCGCGCCGCGTGCGACGGGGATGAGCGGCAGGCGCTCGTGATGCTTCATCTGGGTGCAGGGATGCCAGACCGCGCGCAGGCTGCGCGCGACCCAGTCGTCGGTGGCTGGCGTACTCAAGGCGACTCCGGGGGATAAAACGGCTGCGCGGCATCGACGGGATGCCGCGCGGCGGGATACGAAACGCGCTGAGATTAGCGTGTTCCGCGACCCGTTGCACTACCGGTTACAAACGCCGCAAAGCCTTGTCCGGCGGGAGTTCGGCGCAGATCGGGGCGGCTCGGGACGGTACGGTTCAGATGTCCCGAAATGACCGCAGATGACGACGTTCGAGTGAGCCCCCCAACCGAAAAAAATCGTGGGCCGGCGGGCGGCGGCGGGGTGAAAAATCGGGGCGCGAAGGGCGAGTCGATGGCGCGTAATGATGTGGCCCCACGTGATCGGAACACGCTCGACGGTGAGCGGTGACAAGAGACATGCAGGCGCGGGGTTGCGAGACGGCGCATTCGCGCTGGACACGCGTGGGGTGCCGCATGGGCGACGAAAGGGAGGAGAGGAGGAAAACGAAAAACGGCGGCGGCGGCCGCCGTTCGTCAACGCGAAGCCAGCGCCGGCGTGCCGGTGTCGCGTGCGTTGCTGTCGTCGCTGTCGGCCGTTTGCGTCGCGTTGTTCCACACGACCCGGTCGTTGACCGCATACAGCCTGCACGAACCTGCGCCCTGCTTCGCGCAGTTGTCGAGCGCGAGCGCCATCGGATCGTCGCCGCCTTCGGCCCACGACCACGCGCCTTCCGACGACACCGCGAACGCGCGGCTCGGATGCTGGTTCAGGAAGCGGCGATAGCCTTCGCGGCCGGCTTCGTCGACATACGGCACCGCGTTGACCGAGTCGATCGACGCATAGCCGCTCGCCTTCGGCTCGTGCGGGTTCGCGACTGCGTAGCGCACCGAGGTCGGCAGGTTCAGCTGGGCGAGGAACGCGTTGACCGCCGGCCACCACACGGGCACGCCGTCGCGATCGACGATCAGCCGGTGCGCGTCGTCCTTGTAGCGGCCGAAATCGATGAACTGGGCCTGCGTGCCGTGCGAAACGTAGGCGCCGTGCATTTGCGCGACGAGCCCGGGCGTCCACACCGAATCGTTGTCGCCGTACAGCCACAGCGACCGCACGGCCGTGTGTGCGCCGTACTGGTCGAACGCGTCGACGAGGTTCTTCTGCCAGCCGTCGCAGAGATCCTGGCGCAGCCCGCCGGAGAAGTTGATGATGCCGCGCACGCCCGGTGCGGCTTCGGTGCCGTACGCGACCGATACGAGGCCGCCGTGCGACGTGCCGGCGACGACGATGCGCGACGCATCGACGTACGACTGGTGGGACATGTAGCGCACTGTCGCGTCGACGTCGGCCGCCTGCGCGAGGCCATTTTTGCCGACGTTGCAGCCTTCCTGCTGGTACGTGCCGTCCGAGCCCGCGAAGCCCTGGCGGTTCGGCGCGATCACCGCATAGCCGCGGCGCACGAATTCGCGCGCGAACGCGAGCGGCCGGCTGCGCGGCTGCAGATGGAGATCGCCGGTGTTCTTGCCGTGATTGAAGACGACGAGCGGGAACGGGCCGGGGCCGTTCGGCTTGAAGAGCGTGGCTTCGAGCGTGACGGTGCCCGATGCGTCGGCCGGAATGCGGAGGATCTGTTCGTTCAGGTCGGCGGCGACCTGCGGCAGGTTCGAATCGCTGTAGTCGAAGCGTTCGGCGTGGGCGAGCGACCCGCTGGCGCCGGCACCCGTCCCTGAATCTGCGCTCGGCAGCGTACCGGCCTGAGCGGCCGACAGCGCACACGCCGCCATCCATCCCACCAATACCTTGCTGAACGCCATTCGTAAGCCCTGCCATGCAACATGACCAATTCGAGGTCATCGTAGCCGGACAAAATGGGATTGTGCAATGCGGGAATTACCCGGCGTCTGACACAGCAACTATTTGTCAACGTTCGCTTACTTCGCCGTCGACATAGCGCCAGAAACCCTGTTCGTCGCGCTCGAAACGGCTCGTCTCGTGGAGCCGGTAAGCGCGTCCGCCGACCTTGTAGCGGGCCACGAACTCGACCTCCGCGTGCCGCTCGTCGAGCGGCGCGTGGCGTTTGACCGCGAGCCCGAGCCAGCGCGGCGCGTCCGGTGCGTCGGGGTCGGTGTCGAGATCGGCCGGGCAGGTGCGTGCGGCCCAGGTCGCGCGCAGGTAGTCGGTCGCGCCGAGCACGTACGCGCTGTACCGCGAGCGCATCAACTCGAGCGCGGTCGGCGCGGCTTGCCCGCCGTCGATGAAGCGGCCGCAGCAGGCCGCATAGCGGGGCGCCGGCGCTTTGCCGGCGGGAGCGGGGGACGCGCCGCCGCACGGGCACGCGTCAGGTCGGTTCAAAATCATGCGAAACGGGAATTAACGACGCCGGGTTGTGATGCCGGCTCACCAGCTGAGCTCGACACCGTCGTACTGGAAGAAGCGGCCGTTTGCCTGCGACACGTCCGCGCCGGATTCGGCGATCACGCGGCGCATGCCGGTCACACTGGTTTCCGGGTCGATCGCGGCCTGCGCGCCGCCCATGTCGGTGCGCACCCAGCCGGGATGGAGAGAAATGCACGCTGCGTGGCGCGTCTGCAGCGACGCGATGCGCAGCGCGTCGTTCAGCGCGGCCTTGCTCGCGCGGTACAGCCAGCCGGTCGTGCCGGTCGCCTCGGCGATGCTGCCCATCCGGCTCGACACGACGGCCAGCACGCCGCGCGCGTCTTCGACGAGCGGCAGCACGATCGGCAGCAACTGCATCGGCCCGCGCACGTTCGTATGCATCACCGCGTCGAAATCCTCGGCGGTGACCGTCTCGACCCCCTCGGTGCGCGGCCCGTACACACCCGACACCAGCACGGCCGCATCGAGCCGCTCGCCGTCGAGCTTCCAGCCGAGCGCCGCGATCTGCTCGGGCTGCGTGATGTCGAGCGCATGCGCGTGCGCGCCGAGCGCGCGCAGCGCGTCGAGCGACGCGTCGTCGCGCGCGGTGGCGATCACGTTCCAGCCGTCTCGCCGGTATTGGCGGACGAATTCGCGGCCGAGGCCGCGCGATGCACCGACGATCAATGCGGTTTTCATGCCCGTCGCTCCTTTGCTTGGCGCCGCCGTGGCGGCAGCGCCGGTGTCAGATCCGTTCGATGGGTGGCACGGCTGTACGACTGCGCAGTGTCCGCCGCGCAGGCCGCTGCGTTACTTCGCGTCGTCGCACGGCTTCAGCGTGGCGGCGACAGCCTGCGCGACGCCTTCGAGCCGCGCGGCGTCCGCCGCGATCATGTCGTTGTCCGGGGCATGCTCGCCGCCGGCGACGAGTGCGGCCACGCAGCGCTTGTAGGTTTCGTCGAGCGCTTCGAAGTTCGACACGGCCATCCCGAGGTTGCGCATCCGGCCGTCGTGCACGCCGTACACGAGCCCGTGCACGGTGAGCGACTGGCCGCGCGCCCACGCGTCGTTGACGATCGTCGTGCGGCACACGTTGACGACCTGCTCGATCGCGTTCAGCTCGATCAGGCGACGATAGCGCGCTTCGCCCACCGGCCATGCGTCGAGCAGCGCCGTGTGGCGTTCGCGCACGTCCTGCACGTGATGCAGCCAGTTGTCGGCGAGGCCGACGCGGCGGTTGAGCAGGGCGGCGTTCACGCCCGAGCAGCCGTAGTGGCCGACGACCATGATGTGCTTCACGCGCAGGATGTCGACCGCGAACTGGATCACCGACAGGCAGTTCAGGTCGCTGTGCACGACCACGTTCGCGATATTGCGGTGGACGAACACTTCGCCCGGCGGCAGGCCGATGATCTCGTTCGCGGGTACGCGCGAATCCGAGCAGCCGATCCACAGATATTCCGGCGCCTGCTGGTGGGCCAGACGCGCGAAGAATTCCGGATCGTCCTCGAGCTTGTGCTTGACCCAGGCGTCGTTGTTGTCGAACAGGTGTGAAAGCGGATTGTCTTGGGGGTTCATCGGTGTGGATTCCGTTGGCGGAAATCGGGTCGCAATCGGTGCGGTATAGCGGGCGTCAGGCGGCGCGCTGCGCGTCGCCTGCGGCATCGCCCTGCTCCGTCGCGCCGAAACGCGCGGGGTAGCGCACGCAAAAGCGCAGCGCGGTGTCGTATGGATAGAAGTCGGGCAATTCGCCCTGGATCAGCTTGTCCTTGCTGGCCTGCCACAGCGCGGGATCGAAAAAGTCCGCGTGATGTTTCATGAAGACGTCGCGCACGCGCGGGTCGCCGAGCAGGAACGGCCCGTAGGTCTCCGGAAAGATGTCGTGCGGGCCGACGGTATACCACGGTTCGCCGGACAGCTCGTCTTCCTCGTTGCGCGGCGGCGGCACGCGGCGCACGTTGCAGTCGGTCAGGTACTCGATCTCGTCGTAGTCGTAGAACACCACGCGGCCGTGGCGCGTGACGCCGAAGTTCTTGTACAGCATGTCGCCCGGGAAGATGTTCGCCTTCATCAGCTCCTTCACCGCGTTGCCGTACTCCTTCACGCCGTGCTCGACGTCGGTGTCGGAGCCGTTCTGCAGGTACAGGTTGAGCGGCGTCATCCGGCGCTCGATGTACAGGTGCTCGATCACGAGATTGCCGTCCTCGTATTCGAGCAGCGACGGCACTTCCTTCTCCAGCTCGCGCACGAGCGCGTGGTCGAGCCGTGCGAGCGGCAGCGCGACGCTCGAATACTCGAGCGTGTCGGCCATCCGCCCGAGGCGGTCGTGGCGCTTCACGAGCTGGTACTTCTCCATGATCTGCGCGCGCGTGGTTTCCTTCGGCGGCGGGAAGTGATCCTTGATGATCTTGAACACGTACGGGAACGACGGCAGCGTGAACACGAGCATCACGAGGCCCTTGATCCCGGGTGCGATGATGAAGCGGTCGCTCGAATGCGACAGATGGTGCAGCAGGTCGCGATAGAACAGGTTCTTGCCCTGCTTCTGCAGGCCGACCGACGTGTAGATCTCCGCCTTCGGCTTGCCGGGCATGATCGTGCACAGGAAGTCGACGTACGCGGACGGCACGCCCATGTCGACGAGGAAATACGAGTGCGAGAAGCCGAAGATGATCATCAGCTGGTCGCGGCGCAGCAGCACGGTGTCGAGCGAGAGCACGCCAGGGCGCACGTGGCGGATCGGCACCGCGAACGGCAGCACGCGGTCGGCGTTGATGATGCGGCCGACGATGTACGCGCTCTTGTTGCGGAAGAACAGCGACGACAGCACGTGGATCTGGAAATTCGGCGCTTCGTCGAAGTGGCCGAATTCGTCGTGGATCGCCTCCATCACACACGCGATGTCGCGCGGGAGATCGTCGAACGCCGGCTCGAGCTGGAAGTTCGTGACGATCCGCTCGAGCGTGGCCGCGAGCCCGTCGGTGCCCGGATAGTACGCGCGGTAGGTCGGCTTCGCGGCCGGCTCGTCGTTCTCCAGATACTCGGTCGAGATCGCCGGGCGAACGAAGATGAAATCGTTGCTGAAGTACGAGCGGTGCAGGATCTTGCAGCACACCGAATTGAAGAAGGTTTCCGCGCACTCGGGCTGGCGGTGCGACGTGAGCAGCCCGATGTAGTGCAGCTTGATCTGCTGCCACACTTCGTCGTCGATGTTCTCCGCGTCGTATTCGTCTTCCAGCACCTCGACGCATTCCTTCACGCGATCGTCGTACGACGTGATCCGCTCGCGCGCGAGCCGCTGCAGCCCGTGCCAGTCGCCTTGCTCGTACAGCGTCTTCGCCTCGACGGCCGCCTCGCGGAAGATCCGGTAGTGGCGGTCGAAGTTCTCGAGCATCGTCTGCGCGACGTCGAAACCGATCTGCGAAGACAGCAGTTTGGGGAAGTGATTCATCGCGTGCAGACTCGTTCGGGAGGGGCTGTAAGCACTCGCCATTTTAGCGCCCAAGCGGGCAATTCAAGGGCTTTGCGGCGAGGCGCGGCCGGCCGGCAGGCGGCGGGTTGCCCGCCGTTGGGTGCCGTTCGGTGCATCTTCGCGTAAAGATACGGGTACGGAACCGATTCTGGCACGAACTTTTTTTGACGGGCGGCAAGCCGCCGGGCACGCGTTCCCCGGGACGGCGATAGAATCGACGCACCGCTCGCCGCGGCCTGCCGCCGGCGCGCAATCGCACCGATAACGACGAGACGCCCCACCGATGAACGCACTGGAACACCAACTCGACTATCCCTTCGCCGATACGCTGCCCGCCGCGGGCGACACGTTCGAGGTCGCGCCCGGCGTGCGCTGGCTGCGCATGCCGCTGCCGTTCTCGCTCGATCACATCAACCTGTGGCTGCTGCGCGACGAGATCGACGGGCAGGCCGGCTGGACGATCGTCGATTGCGGGATCTCGTCGGACGCGATCCGCACGCACTGGGAGCAGATCTTCGACACGCATCTCGACGGCCTGCCCGTGCTGCGCGTGCTCGTCACGCACTGCCACCCCGATCACTTCGGCCTCGCGAACTGGCTGTGCGAAGGCGGCGACAAGGGCCGCTGGAACGTGCGGCTGTGGATGACGCTCGGCGAGTACATGTTCGGCTGCCTGATGGCGGCCGGCAACGGCTCGAACGCGGGCGGCGCGGCGGCCGCCGATCACTTCGCGCGCCACGGGCTGACCGATCCGGCCGCGCTCGACAAGCTGCGCAACCGCCGCAGCTACTACTCGGATCTCGTGCCGGCCGTGCCGCCGCGCTACCGGCGCCTGCGCGAGGGTGACGCGGTGACGATCGGCGCGCGCACGTGGCGCGTCGTGACCGGCTTCGGCCATTCGCCTGAACATTGCGCGCTGCACAGCGACGCGGACGGCGTGCTGATCTCCGGCGACATGGTGCTGCCGCGCATCTCGACGAACGTGTCCGTGTTCGACCTCGAACCGGAAGCGAACCCGCTCGCGCTGTACCTGCAGTCGCTCGGCCGCTACGAGACGATGGCGCCCGATACGCTGGTGCTGCCGTCGCACGGCAAGCCGTTCCGCGGCGTGCGCACGCGCATCACGCAACTGCGCGAACACCACGACGCGCGTCTGGCCGAAGTGCGCGTCGCGTGCGCGGAAAAGCCGATGAGCGCGGCCGACATCGTGCCGATCATGTTCCGCCGGCGCGAGCTCGACATCCACCAGATGACGTTCGCGCTCGGCGAAGCGCTCGCGCACCTGAACCTGCTGTGGCTCGCGGGCGAGCTCGTGCGCGAGCAGGGCGACGACGGCGTGCTGCGGTTCCGCACCGCCGGCTGATACCGCCGCGTTCTCCTCAAGCGACGGGTTCGTAGCGCCACCCGTCGCGATGCCATTGCATCGTATGGGTCGGGTCGAGCGCCGCGAGAAACGCGGGGTCGTGCGACGCGACCACGATCGCGCCGGGAAAGCCAGCCAGTGCGGCTTCGATCGCCCGCACCGATTCGAGATCGAGGTGATTGGTCGGCTCGTCGAGCAGCAGCAGTTGCGCGGGCGTGCCGCGCCACAACGCGCACGCGAGCGCGGCCTTCAGGCGCTCGCCGCCGCTCAGCTGCCGTGCGGGCTGCGTCGCGCGCACCGCGTCGAGCTGCAGCAGTGCGAGCCGGCTGCGCAGGTCGCCTTCGGCGAGCGGCGTATCGAGCAGCCCCAGTTGCTCGACGATCGAACGATCGGGATCGAGCAGCGCGAGCCGCTGGTCGAGATACGCGGCGCTCACGTGCGTCGTGCGTGCGCCTGAACGCGGTTCGAGTTCGCCGGCCAGCATTCGCAGCAACGTCGATTTGCCGCAGCCGTTCGGGCCGGTCAGCGCGATGCGCACGGGGCCGCTCGCCGACCACGTGATTGCATCGGCCGCGCCTGCGATACGCCACGGCAGGTGCGCGCGTTCGAGCGTGAACAACTGGCGGCGCGCGCTGACCTCGGTGCCCGGCAGCGACACCAGCACGGGCGCATCGGCTTCGACGCGTGCGGCTGCTTCCTGTACCCGTTCGTCGAGTGTCGCCTTGAACTCGTTCTGGTGGCGCCGCACCGTGCCCATGATGCTGCGCGCCGCACCCTTGCGACTCTGTTTTGCCATCGATGACAGGTTGGCCGACTTCGCGTCGCGCAGCGACGCGGCCGCGTGACGCTGGATCGTGTCGTGTTCCTGTTCGAGCCTGCGCCTGACGCGTCCGCGTTCGGCACGCGCGTTGTCGAGCGCGGACTGCGCGGCATCCTGTTCCGCGTCGCGTTGCGCGCGGTAGAGCGCGTAGTTTCCGCCATACGAGCGCACGCCTTGCGGCGTCAGCTCGACGATCCGTTGCACGCCGGCGAGCAGCGCACGGTCGTGGCTCACGATGACGACGCCGCCGCGCCAGCCGTCGAGCGCCGCGCGCAGCCATGCACGGCCCGGCGCGTCGAGATGGTTGGTCGGTTCGTCGAGTACGAGCAAGCCCGCGCCGGACAGCAGCGCGCCGATCAGCGCGACGCGCGCGAGCTGGCCGCCGCTCAATGCCTGCGCGGGCGTGTCGGCGCGCACGTCGTGCAGTCCGGCTGCGTCGAGCGCGGTGCGCAGCCGCTCCGCGAGATCCCAGCGATCGCCGATCAGGTCGAAGTCGTGCGGTTCTGCGCGACCGTCGGCGAGACGCGCGAGTGCGCCGAGCGGCCCATCGAGCGCGGCAATTTGCGCGACGGTTCGCGGGCCGGCCGATACGTCGCCGTCGTCATGCTGCTGCGCGACGTAGACGACTGACGTGTGCCGCTCGATCGTCCCCGCGCTCGGCGCGCAGCACCCCGCGATCAATTGCGCGAGCTGGCTCTTGCCGATGCCGTTGCGGCCGACGATGCCGGTCGGCGTGCGGTCGATGGAAAGGTCGAGCGAATCGAACAGCGTGAAGCCGTCGTCGAAGCGGAAGGAAACGTGATGAAGCGCGACGAGCGCGCCGGTGGGCGTGGCTGCAGCCATAAGCACCTCCGAAAATGCGTGAAGACCTTCGCGCGCGGCGTGCGTGGCACGGCGGCGAAAACATTTCGGGAAGGCTTAGTTGTTCACTTTGGCTGACGTCCGGTGTGAGGAATGAGCGCGCAGTGTAGCGCGCGCCGCGCGCGGGCGGCAAGCGACGGTCGGACGCACCGTCGCCTGCGCGCCACGCGCGAGGGTTGCGTTACTGCACGGCGACGGTCGTGAAGTTCTGCCGTCCGAACGGACTCACGTGATAGCCGCTCACGTTCGTGCGCGTGAGCGCGGCCGCGGTCGGGTAGCCGAGCGGAATCCACAGCGCCTGGTCGTGGATGATCTTCTGCGCGGCTTCGTACAGTTTCGCGCGTTTGGCCTGGTCGGCGGTCGACTTGCCGTCGGCGATCAGCTTGTCGAGCTGCGTGTCGCAGAAGCGCGCGAAGTTGATGCCCGACTTCACCGCATTGCAGCTGAACAGCGGCGACAGGTAGTTGTCCGGATCGCCGTTGTCGCCGGCCCAGCCCATGAACAGCATGTCATGCTGGCCGAGCTTCGCCTGCTTGATCAGCTCGCCCCATTCGATCACCTTGACCTCGGCCTTCACGCCGATCTTCGCGAGGTCGGCCTGCAGCAGCTCCGCGCCGACCTTCGGGTTCGGGTTCAGCACGCTGCCGGTCGGGCGCGTCCAGATCGTCGTCGAGAAGCCGTTCGGGAAGCCGGCCTGCGCGAGCAGCTGCTTCGCCTTCGCCGGATCGTACGCATACGGCGCGACGTCCTTCGCATAGCTCCACGTGTTCGGCGGATACGGGTTGTTCGCGGCCGTCGCGGTATTGTCGAACACGACCTTCAGGTAGGTCGCGCGGTCGAACGCGAGGTTCAGCGCTTCGCGCACCTTGTCGTTGTCGAGCGGCTTCTTCTGCGTGTTCAGCGCGACGAACGCGGTCATGAACGCGGGCGTCTGCACGACCTTCAACGCGCTTTCGCCCTTCGCGGCGAGCACGTCCTGCGGCTTCGGCGACAGCGCGATCTGGCATTCGCCGGCCTTGACCTTCTGCAGGCGCACCGACGGGTCGGGCGTGATCGCATAGATCAGCCGGTCGACTTTCGGCTTCGTGCCCCAGTAGGTCGGATTCACGTCGTAGCGGATCAGCGCGTCCTTCGTGTAGCTCTTCAGCACGAACGGGCCGGTGCCGACCGGCTTCGCGTTCAGGTCGGCCTGCTTGCCGGCCTTCAGCAGCTGGTCCGCGTATTCGGCCGAGTAGATCGACGCGAAGCCCATCGTCAGGATCGGCACGAACGTCGCGTTCGGCTCGTTCAGCACGAACTTCACGGTGTTGTCGTCGACCTTCGTGACCGACTTCACGAGCTTCACGAGGCCCATCGACTGCGCGTGCGGGAAGCCGCTCGCGCCGGCCACCTTGTGCCACGGATTCGAGTCGTCGAGCATCCGCGAGAACGTGAACACGACGTCGTCCGCGTCGAGCGAGCGGGTCGGCTTGAAATAGTCGGTGGTCTGGAACGCGACGTTCGGACGCAGGTGGAACGTGTACGTGAGGCCGTCGGCGCTCGCATCCCATTTGTCGGCGAGCGCGGGCACGACCTTCTTCGCGGCTTCGTCGTACGACACGAGCGTGTTGAAGATCACGTCGGCCGATGCGTTGGTCGTGACGAGCGAGTTGTACTGCACGACGTCGAAGCCGTCCGGGCTCGATTCCGTGCAGATGGTGAGCGGCTTGGCGGCGGCGAGGCCGGGGGCGGCGAGGGCGGCGGCGAGCGTGGCCGCGGCGAACAGCTTGACCTGCATAGGATCTCCCACGTGGCTTGTGTTTTTTGCTGGGTGACGGGATGCGGGCGCGGCCCGGAAGCGGACAGGGCCGGCGCGGCTGGCGAATAGCATACCGTCAAAGTGCGCGGCGCGTGAAAAAAGGCGCCTGAACGCAGCGAATTGACCGAAAAACGGCTGCGTTCGCGACGGAACGGGTGTTGGGGCGGCGAGGGGCGAAGGAGGCTGCGGGCGGAAGAGCGCTGGGGCCCGGGATGCTGGGCAGCGGCGCGTCGGGGACGGTGCGGGAGCGGTGCGGGCGTGCCGCGAATCGAAGCGTCGAAGCCGCTTGGCGTCGGTGCGGAGAGACGGAGAGACGGAGAGACGGAGAGACGGAGAGACGGAGAGACGGAGAGACGGCCCGCGAAGCTTCGCGCGGGCCGGCACTCGCCGGCGTGTCAGTGCGCCCCGGCCTTCGGCTTGCGCGGCGCCTTCTCGAACAGGCGGTCGTACAGCCAGCGCGGCAACACATGCAGCACCTTCGCGACGACGCCCATCTGCCACGGAATCACGCGGAACGCGTGCTGCCGGGCGATTGCCTGGGCCGCGCGCGCCGCGAAGCGGTCGGCGTCCATCAGGAACGGCATCCGGTACGGGTTGTGCGCGGTCATCGGCGTGCGGATGTAGCCGGGCGCGATCGTCACGACGCCGACGCCGGCCGGCCGCAGCTCGACGCGCAGCGCTTCGAGATACTTGATCGCGGCCGATTTCGACGCGCTGTACGCGCCGGAGCCGGGCAGCCCGCGCACGCCGGCAACGCTCGCGACACCGACCAGCGTGCCGTGGCGCGTGGCCGTCATCGGGCCGACGAACGGCTCGAACGTCGCGACCATCCCGTAGTAGTTGATGTCCATCACGTCGCGGAACGTCGCGAGATCGCCCTGGCCCGTGACGGCACCCTGGCTGATGCCTGCGTTCGCGATGACGACGTCGGGGCAGCCGTGCGTCGAGATGAACGACGCAGCGGCCGTCGCGAGCGCATCGGCGTCGCGCACGTCGGCGGAATAGACGGAGATGGACAGCTTCGGGAACCGCCGCGCGAACGCATCGAGGGCATCGGTGCGTCGCGCGACGAGTGCGAGCGTGGCGCCCTGGCGGGCGTATTCCTCGGCCATCGCGAGGCCGAGGCCGCTCGATGCGCCGGTGATGAAGACCTTCAGCGGAGTAGTCATGCCGGCGCGAGGGCGGGGATCAGAGCTTCTTGTCCTGAACCTGCTTCACGAGGAAGTCGAGCACCTGGGCGGTACCCGGGATGCTGTTCGTGTAAGCGGGGCCCGTCTTGTACTTGCCCTGGACGACGACCGTCGGCACGCCGTCGATCGCGTAGTCCTTCAGCAGCTTGGCCGATTGGTTCACTTCGCCCTGCACGCTGAACGAGTTGTACGCGTCCGTGAACTTCTTCTTGTCGACGCCCTGCGTGGCCAGGAAGTCGGCCTGCGCCTGCGGCGTCAGCAGATAGTTCTTCTGCTTGTGGATCGCGTTGAAGATCGCCGGCGTGACCTTCTCGGAGATGCCGAGCGCGGACACCGCGTAGAACAGCTTCGAATGCGGGACGAAATCGTCACGGAATGCGACCGGGATGCGCTTGAAGTCGATGTTGTTGCCTTGCTTCTTCACCCAGGCCTCGATCGTCGGCTCGAATTCGTAGCAGTGCGGGCAGCCGTACCAGAAGAATTCGATCACCTCGACCTTGCCGGCCGGCGCGGACACCGGCTGCGGCGACTTCATCACCTCGAAGTCCTTGCCGGCTACCGGCGCGGCGGGCGAAGCCTGCGCGAGGCCGGCGGCCAGGCCCAGGGACAGAAGGAGCGTGCTAAGCAGTTTTTTCATGTTGTGAACGTCGAATCAGTTGCTCGGGTTACGAAACGTAACGGGTTCTGAGTGGGCTCGGCCGGTTGCTTACTGCTTCGTGAAACGAATCACCGCCGTGTCGACACCTGCATCGGACAGGCGCTGGCGAGCCGAGTTCATATCCTCGAACTTCGAGAACGGGCCGACACGGACGCGGAAGTACGTCACGCCGCTGACATCGCGCTTCGACACCTTCGACTCGAAGCCCTGGAAGCCGAGGCGCGCGCGCTGCTGCTCCGCGTCGCCTTCCGTCTTGTACGCGCCAACCTGCAGGAAGTAGCCGGTATTCGCGTCGTTCGCGGTCGGCGGCTTCGCTGCCGCGGCGGCCGCGGCCGACGAGGTCGGCTTCGGCGTGTTCGCGGCCAGCTGCTGTTGCTGCTGCTTTTGCGCGGCGGCTTGCTGCGCCTGCTTCTGCGCGGCGAAACGGGCGAGATCGTCCTCGCCGCCTTGCTGCTGTTGTTGCTGCGCTTGCTGCGTCTTCTTCGGCGGCGGCGTGGTGTCGGCCGGCTTCGGCGCGACGGCGACGCCGTTACCCGACGACGTATTGTTCGACGCGGTCGAGTTGTTCGAGCTGCCTGTGTTGTTCGAGCCGCTCGACCCGTTGGCCTGCGGCGGCACTTCGACGATCTGCGGTTCGGGCAGCAGGCCGCCCTGGGTCTGGTTCGCGGCCTGGCCGGGCGCGGTGTTCGGCGGCGCGGGCTGCGCGGCCTGCGGCACCGGCTGGCCCGGCGTCTTGCCCTGCAGCGCGCGGTTCGGATCGAACTGCTGCGGCTGGCTCGCGCCGTTGTCGGCCGGCGGCGGCGCGACCTTCGACACGAAAGGCGACGGGGAACGCGTGATGTAGAGCGCCACCACCACTGCGATCGCGAGGCCGACGATCAGGCCCAGCACGATTCCAAGAAATGTTCCTCCTGCTTGTTTCGATTGCTTCGAAGTTCGGCGTGGTTGTGCCATTGCTTGAGTCACCTGCAAAAAGAATCGTGAGAGGGCCGGGGCGGCCACCCGACGGCGGGCGCTGCCGCGGCCGTTCACAGCCCGGATCGGGCTGCTTGCGTCCTTACATCTTGGCGGGCGCGGACACGCCGAGCACCGCCAGACCATTCTCGAGCACCTGCCGGGTCGCGGCGAGGAGCGCGGCGCGCGCATTGCGCGGCGCTTCGTCGTCCACCAGCACGCGCTCCGCATTGTAGAACGAGTGGAATTCGCCAGCGAGGTCGCGCAGGTAGAACGCAACGGCGTGCGGAGCCAGTTCGTTGGCCGCGTGCGTGAGCATGTCCGGGTACTCGGCCAGCTTCTGCATCAGCGACGCCGCTTGCGCGCTCGTCAGCTGCGACAGGTCGGCGCCTGGCAGCTGCGCGACGTCGACGTTGTAGCGCGCTTTCAGCTCGTTGAGCACCGAGCAGATCCGCGCGTGCGCGTACTGGACGTAATAGACCGGGTTTTCGTCGTTCTGTTTCAGCGCGAGGTCGATGTCGAACACGAACTCGGTATCGGCCTTGCGCGAGATCAGGAAGAACCGCACCGCGTCGCGGCCGCGCGTGATGGTCGCTTCGTCGATCAGGTCGGGCGCCGCTTCCTGGCCCGCCGCCGCGCCACCCGACCATTCGATCAGGTCGCGCACCGTCACGTAGCTGCCCGCGCGCTTCGAGATCTTCACTTCCTGGCCGTCGCGCATCACGGTGACCATCTTGTGCAGCACGTAGTCGGGGTAGCCCTTCGGGATCCCGATGTGCAGGCCCTGCAGGCCGGCGCGCACGCGCGCGATCGTGCCGTGGTGGTCCGAACCCTGGATGTTGATCACCTTGGTGAAGCCGCGCTCCCACTTCGTCACGTGGTACGCGACGTCCGGCACGAAGTACGTGTACGTGCCGTCCGACTTGCGCATCACGCGATCCTTGTCGTCGCCTTCGTCGGTCGTGCGCAGCCACAGCGCGCCGTCCTGCTCGTAGGTCATGCCGGCCTTGATCAGCGCGTCGACCGTCTTCTCGACACGGCCTTCGCTGTACAGCGACGACTCGAGGTAGTACTGGTCGAACTTCACGCCGAACGCCTGCAGATCCATGTCCTGCTCGCGACGCAGGTACGTGACCGCGAACTTGCGGATCGCGTCGAGATCCTCGACGTCGCCCGTGCCCTTGACCGGCTCGCCGTCCGACGCGGCGACCGTTTCGCCGTTCAGGAAGTCGCGTGCGATGTCGGCGATGTATTCGCCGTTGTACGCCGCTTCCGGCCAGCCTGCGTCGCCCGGCTTCAGGCCGCGTGCGCGTGCCTGCGTCGAGATCGCGAGGTTGCCGATCTGCACGCCTGCGTCGTTGTAGTAGAACTCGCGGTGCACCGCGTAGCCCTGGCTCGCGATCACGTTCGCGAGCACGTCGCCGAGCGCGGCCTGGCGGCCGTGGCCGACGTGCAGCGGGCCGGTCGGGTTGGCCGACACGAATTCGAGCAACACTTGCTTGCCTTTCTCGCGATCGGACGTGCCGAACGCGCGGCCCTGGTCGAACACGGCGGCGATCACCGCCTGCTTCGCGGCGGCCGACAGGCGCAGGTTGATGAAGCCGGGGCCGGCGATCTCGGCGGCTTCGACGAGGCCTTGCGCGCCCGGCTGGGCGTTGAGGGCGGCGACGATCTGCTCGGCGAGCTGGCGCGGGTTCGTGCCGAGCGGTTTCGCGAGCTGCATCGCGACGTTGCACGCGACGTCGCCGTGCGCGGCGACCTTCGGGCGCTCCAGCGTGATGGCGGGGGCGACGAACGTGGCGTCGGCGCCTTTCAGCGCGTGTGCGACCTGCTTGACGCTATCCGCGAGCAGGGCTTCGAGGGTCTGTTTGTGTGCTGGCAGCATGCTGGTAGAAGGCTTCGTTGGTGGCGGCCGGAAACGCCGGCCCGCCGGCGCGCTTTTTAAGCGCGCGTTTCAGGGATCGCAGAATTTTAACAGGTGCTAATATGCCGCTCAGGCGGCCCGCGTCCGCGAGGCCGGACGCCGGTCTGTCGGCGTTCCCCAACCGCGCCGCGCAGGCACAACAAGATGAAAAGGGAATTGTCATGATTACGTTCAAGAGCAAGGCGGCACAGGATCTCGACGTGCTGAAGGATTTCGCCGTGTATGTGCTGGGTCTCGTCGGCAAGCAGCTGGGCGAGCGCGGTGTGATTACGCACGACGAACTGGACCACGCGATCGCCAAGCTGGAAGGCGCGGTTGCGCAGGCGAAGCAGGAACGCGCCGAGCACGCCGGCCATTTCCACGAAGACGAAGCCGACCACGCGCACCACGAAGTGCCGCCGAGCCTGGCACAGCGCGTCGCCCCCTTCCTCACGATGCTGCGCGAGGCGAAAGCCGGCGAAGCCGACGTGCACTGGGGCTTCTGAGCCCGCTTGCCCGGCCGCTCCGAAAGGATCGAAAGGCAGGAAAAAGCCCGCTTCCGAGCGGGCTTTTTCTTTTGTCTGATGAAAAATACGCCGGGCGGTGGTGTGCTCGGAGTGGGCGGCGGCGGGGCTCGCCTTGACCGAGAGGTGAAATTCCTTATAATTCAACGCAAGACTATGTGAAAGCGGGTGCGAAAACATAGCGCCGCCCGAGCGATCGGGCCCCACCTGGAGTGGGTACTTCGTCGAGAGACGGAAAGAGAATCCCGCATACGACGGCTGCCGAAAGGCGGCCGTTGGTTTTTCTACGCCCGGATCTTGCGGCCTTCCAGGCTTGCGCGCAGCAACGTGCGCAACGCGACTTTCCGGGCTTCCCGCTGGCGCCGGTTCAGCCCGCCATCCAGCATGTAGGCCGACTGCACGCGCAGGATGAGCCGGCGTTTCCTGATCCGGTCTTTCGAAACCTCGAAGAACACCGCATACACGCGTTGCGTGCCGTCCGATGCGATCGTTTCCACCGTGACGAAATTGGGTTGCCGTTCATCCGCGACGACGATCCGGCGCGTCGCCAGCCCGACGATCACGCCGCGCAGCAGCTGCCGTGACGCGCGATACCGGTCCACGCAGAGCACGCGTGTCTCACGGCCATCGTCGTAGATCTCGTCGTCCGGAATGGCGTCGCGGGTGCGTCCGTCCCATTTGAAGCTGCGTGTGAAGCAGTGACAGGAGAAGAGGACCAGAACCGTCACGTCGCAGCCGGTTTCCAGGTCGCAGGTGAATGTCAACGGACGCAGATGGCTCAGATCCCAGCGCTCGCCGCGGTAGATCGTCGACGGGAACGAGCTCCCGCTGTCCGCTGGCGTTTCGGTAATCCGGATCTCGAAGGTCGACATGGCGGGAATGATTTAGGGAGAAGGGCGCGTCATCTCACCCACGCGCGGTGGCCCGAAAGCTCGGCGTTGCAGCGACGTCGATCTCGATTATTGAGATTAGGTATCCTGATGAATCAAGGCGTTGTGCGACGCGCCCCTGGATCGGGGCGCGTGGCGATGGAAGCGGCGGGTCGCCGCAGTCGGTGCGGTTACAGTTGCGGCGCGAGCGCGCGGCGCGCGTCGTCGAGCGACAGCGCCATGCGTTGCGCATAGTCCTCGAGCTGATCCTGCCCGATTTTGCCGACCGAGAAATACGTGCTGTCCGGATGCGCGAGATAGAAGCCCGACACGCTCGCGGCCGGCAGCATCGCCAGCGAGTCGGTCACGCTCATGCCGATCTCGTCCGCGCGCAGCACGTCGAACATGTCGCGCTTCACCAGGTGGTCGGGGCAGGCCGGGTAGCCGGGCGCCGGGCGGATGCCCGCGTACTTTTCCGCGATCAGCGCATCGTTGTCGAGCGTCTCGCCGCTCGCGTAGCCCCACAGCTCGCGCCGCACGCGCGCGTGCATCGCTTCCGCGAAGGCTTCCGCGAAGCGGTCGGCGAGCGCCTTCAGCATGATCGCGCTGTAGTCGTCGTGGTCGGCTTCGAACTGCTTTTCCTTCGCGTCGACGCCGAGGCCGGCCGTCACCGCGAACATCCCGATGTAGTCGGCGACGCCCGATTCCTTCGGCGCGATGAAGTCGGCGAGCGAGCGGTTCGGCCGCATCACGCCGTCGACCACCGGGCGCACGCTCTGCTGGCGCAGGTTGCGCCAGGTCAGCAGCACCTCCGAGCGCGACTCGTCGCTGTAGATCTCGATGTCGTCGTCGTTGACGGTGTTCGCCGGCAGCAGCGAGATCACACCGCTCGCGGTCAGCCAGCGGCCCTGGATCAGGCGCGCGAGCATCGATTTCGCGTCGGAGAACACGCGCCGTGCCGATTCGCCGACGATCTCGTCGTTCAGGATCGCCGGGTACGGGCCCGCGAGATCCCAGGTCTGGAAGAACGGGCCCCAGTCGATGTACTGCGCGAGCTCGTTCAGGTCGTAGTTCTTGAACACGCGGCGGCCGATGAACTTCGGCTTCACCGGCTGATAGCCGGCCCAGTCGACCTTGGTCTTGTTCGCGCGCGCTTCGGCGAGCGTGACCATCGGCTGCGCCTTGCGGTTCGCGTGCTGGTCGCGGATGCGTTCATAGTCGGACTTCAGCTCGTCGAGGTACTTCGTCGCGCCTTCGTCGGACAGCAGGCTGGAGGCGACCGACACCGAGCGCGACGCGTCCGGCACGTAGACCACCGGGCCTTCGTAGTGCGGCGCGATCTTCACGGCCGTGTGCACGCGCGAGGTCGTCGCGCCGCCGATCAGGAGCGGGATCTTCTTCACGCGGAAGTAATCGTCGCGCTGCATTTCGGACGCGACGTAGGCCATTTCCTCGAGGCTCGGCGTGATGAGGCCAGACAGCCCGATGATGTCCGCACCCTCGACCTTCGCCTTCGCGAGGATCTCGTTGCACGGGACCATCACGCCCATGTTGACGACTTCGAAGTTGTTGCACTGGAGCACGACCGACACGATGTTCTTGCCGATGTCGTGCACGTCGCCCTTCACGGTCGCGATGACGATCTTGCCCTTCGCGCGCACGTCGCCGCCCGCCTCCGCGAGCAGCCGCTTTTCTTCCTCGATGAACGGGATCAGGTGCGCAACCGCCTGCTTCATCACGCGCGCCGATTTCACGACCTGCGGCAGGAACATCTTGCCCTGGCCGAACAGGTCGCCGACGATGTTCATCCCGTCCATCAGCGGCCCTTCGATCACGTTGATCGGGCGGCCGCCGGCCGCGGCGATCTTCGCGCGTACTTCCTCGGTATCCTCGACGATGAAGTTCGTGATGCCGTGCACCAGCGCATGCGAGAGCCGCTTCTCGACCGGCTGGTTGCGCCACTCGAGGTTCTCTTCCTTCTTCGCGCCGCCCGCCTTGAACTTGTCGGCGATCTCGAGCAGCCGGTCGGTCGAATCGTCGCGGCGGTTCAGGATCACGTCCTCGACGCGCTCGCGCAGCTCCGGGTCGAGATCGGCGTACACGCCGAGCTGGCCCGCATTGACGATGCCCATGTCCATCCCCGCCTGGATCGCGTGGTACAGGAACACGGTGTGGATCGCCTCGCGCACCGGGTCGTTGCCGCGGAACGAGAACGACACGTTCGACACGCCGCCGCTCACCTTCGCGTACGGCAGGTTCTGCTTGATCCAGCGGGTCGCCTCGATGAAGTCGACCGCGTAGTTGTTGTGCTCCTCGATGCCCGTCGCGACCGCGAAGATGTTCGGGTCGAAGATGATGTCTTCCGGCGGGAAGCCGACTTCGTTCACGAGGAAGTTGTACGAGCGCGTGCAGATCTCGATCTTGCGCTCGTAGGTATCGGCCTGGCCGGTTTCGTCGAACGCCATCACGACGGCCGCCGCGCCGTAGCGGCGGATCAGGTGCGCGTGGTGGCGGAACGCGTCCTCGCCTTCCTTCAGCGAGATCGAGTTGACGATCGCCTTGCCCTGCACGCACTTCAGGCCCGCCTCGATCACTTCCCACTTCGACGAGTCGATCATGATCGGCACGCGCGCGATGTCCGGCTCCGACGCGATCAGGTTCAGGAAGCGCACCATCGCCGCCTTCGAATCGAGCATCGCCTCGTCCATGTTGATGTCGATCACCTGCGCGCCGTTCTCGACCTGCTGGCGCGCGACCGCGAGCGCCTCGTCGAACTGGCCGTTGAGGATCATGCGTGCGAACGCCTTCGAGCCGGTGACGTTGGTGCGTTCACCGACGTTGATGAAGAGCGTTCCGGACGTGACGTTGAACGGCTCGAGGCCGGCGAGGCGCATCATGTGATCGGTCATGGCGGTGCGAATTCTGGTGATGAAGGACGTGGGGCGGTCGGGTCAGGCGTTGTCGCTGTACTGGTTCGGCCAGCGGCGCGGCTTCACGTCGGCGAGCGCCTTCGCGATCTCGGCGATGTGTTCGGGCGTCGTGCCGCAGCAGCCGCCCGCGAGGTTCACGAGCCCGGCTTGCGCGAATTCCTTCAGGAGGCCCGACGTGACGTCCGGCGTCTCGTCGAAGCCCGTCTCGGCCATCGGGTTCGGCAGGCCCGCGTTCGGATAGCACGACACGTACGTGTCGCACAGCTTCGCGAGCTCGGCGATGTACGGGCGCATCAGCGCCGCGCCGAGCGCGCAGTTCAGGCCGAACGTGAGCGGCTTCGCATGGCGCAGCGAATTCCAGAACGCCTCGACCGTCTGGCCCGACAGGATCCGGCCCGACGCATCGGTGACGGTGCCCGAGATCATGATCGGCAGGCGCTCGCCGGTGTCCTCGAACAGCTCGTCGAGCGCGAACAGCGCGGCCTTTGCGTTCAGCGTGTCGAAGATCGTCTCGACGAGGAACAGGTCGACGCCGCCGTCGAGCAGCGCCTTCGCCTGCTGGTAGTACGACGCGCGCAGTTCGTCGAACGTGACGTTGCGCGCGCCCGGGTCGTTGACGTCCGGCGAGATGCTGGCCGTCTTCGGCGTCGGCCCGATCGCGCCTGCGACGAAGCGCGGTTTTTCCGGCGTCGCGTATTTCTCGGCCGCTTCGCGCGCGAGCTTCGCCGATTCGATGTTCATCTGGACGACGAGATCTTCCATCTCGTAGTCGGCCTGCGCGACGGTCGTCGCACCGAACGTGTTGGTCTCGACGATGTCGGCGCCGGCCGCGAAGTACTGGTCGTGAATCTCGCGGATGATCTGCGGCTGGGTGATCGACAGCAGCTCGTTGTTGCCCTTGATGTCGCGCGGGAAATCCTTGAAGCGCTCGCCGCGATACGCGGCTTCGTCGAGCTTGTAGCGCTGGATCATCGTGCCCATCGCGCCGTCGAGGATCAGGATGCGCGACTTGAGCAGCGCGGGCAGAGCGGCGCCGCGCGTGTAGGGCGCGTCGAGCGGGACGGAAGCGGCGAGAGGAGTCGCAGACATGGGCGAGAGACCGGCGAAGACGGGAAAACCGTCATTGTAGCCGGTGCGCATGGGCGCCGCCCGCGTTGCGCCGCGCCGGCCGGGCCGCCAAATGAAAACCCCCGCCGGCGAACCGGGCGGGGGCAGGATCGGAGTGCTCGCGGCGCCGCGTCGATGCACGGCGAATGGCCCGGCCGCACGAGGCGCCGGGCTGCGGGTCGTCAGTGCAGCACGACGGGCATCATCATCAGGCTGTCGAATTGTCCGAGGAATTCGTCGACTTCATCGAGCGACGGTTCATCCTCGATCAACTGCTTCACGTGCGCGCGGAATCGTTCGGCAAGTTCGCCGTCGATGAAGATTTCGCGCTGCGCGTTCTTGTCGACGATTTCATATCCGCCGGCATTCATCAGGTGGTGGCCGGCCTGCGGCGCGAATTCGACGACGCAGTAGTTGGGGCTGTTGTAGATCATTTGCATGGCGGCACTCCTCTTCGCAGTGGCATCTGGCCTTGTTGTCCCCTAGGTGGGGCGAGCCTTGCCGGTTTCAAGGGGCTTGCGCTGCACACCCCGTTCCCGTTTGCGTGGGGTGTATCGGTTAGAAGCCGATGTCTATGAAACGTTTCCCATTGTCTGCCGGTGGACTGAAATAGTTGTTAAAGAGTGTCATCGGCCATTTCACGGAAATCTGTAATCGGTCGAAATTGCCGAATCGCGTGCATTGGCGCGCGAGTTCACTGTGTGACAGGCGATGTGACAGGCGAGGGCGCGGGCGGTGCAGCCGGTTGTGCCGGCGGTTGCACGGTGGCCGGCGGTGCGGGTTGTGCCGGTTCCGCAGCGGGAGCGGTCGATGCGTCGGGCGCCGGTGCACCGGCGGGCCCGTGCGTTGCGCCGCCTGCCGGTGTTTCGTCGGACGGCACTTCGTCGGACGGCGCGCCCGGCGCCGCGAGCCGGCCATGCCACAACAGCTCGATCTGCGCGCCGTTCGGTTCGGTCTGCACGAGCCGCGCGGGCAGCCAGCCGAGCGACGGCGCGAGCCACATGTCGATGCGGCGCGTGTCGCCGTCGCGCCGCGGCAGACGCATGAAGTGCCGCGCGCCGATGATGCCGGCCTGCGTCTGCACCTGCTCGTCGCCGATCACGGTGATCGGCCAGGTTTCGCCGCTGTTGTTGTCGATCACGAAGAACTGCTGCGTGACGCCCGGCTTGTACGCAGACGGATTGCCGCGCACGAGCCCCGACAGCTGCATCAGCATGCTGAAGCGATCCTGCACGCCGTCGGGCAGCGGTGCGTTGTTCGGCGTGCGCGTGAACACGACCTGCCGGATCTCGCGGTTGAAGATCGCGATGTCTTCCGGCCGCTTGCCGCGCTTCTCGACGTAGCGGTCGGGCGCGACGCCGAACGCGTCGATGCGGCCCTCGCTGCGGTAGGTGAACGGGCCGACGAACGGCACGGGCATCGACACCGACAGATCGTAGGTGTGCCCGTCGGTGCGCCAGTGGATCGTGCCGATCATGTTCTGCATGCCGTTGTAGAACGTGTCGTACTGCAGGTCGCCGGACGGCGGCGCGGCGAACTTCACGCCGTTCGTCGCGGGGCCCGGCGTCGCGGCGCTGGCGGCACCGGCAGCCGACGCGGCAGGCGGGCCCGATGCGGCAGGCACGCCACTCGCTGCGGACGCGGCGGCCGGCGGCTCGCCGTGTTCGTCCGTTTGCGTCGACGTGAGGACGGGCTCAGGCGCGGGTTTCGGTGCGGCGGCCTTCGGGGCAGCCGGGGCGGGCGCGGCCGGCCGCTCGACCGGCTTCGGCGCAGGCGGCGCGGGCTGGCGCTCGATCGGTTGCGGTTTCAGCAGCTCGATCTGCACGGGGACTTCGGCGGGCGCGGGCGGCGTGAACGCGTCGCGGTTGCGCATCAGCCAGAACGCGGCAAGCGCATGCAGCACCAGCACGATGACGAGCGCAATGCCCACGCGCAGCCAGTGGCGGGGCAAGGCGTGACTCGGGCGGGTGTCGGCAGGCTGCATGGGCATCGGAACAGGATCGGGGCGTCGCGTGACGTCGGGTGCGCAACGCGCGCCACAGGAATCGGACTGTCGAATGCGCCGCGCGTTCGCGCCGCTTGACGGGCAGGTGCCCGGGGGCGGGTGCCGGATGCGTCAGGCGTCGCGTGCGTCGGGACTATAGCCGAGTTCGTAAGACAGTTTCTGCGCGCAGGCGCGCAGCGCGGTGTCGATCTCACCGCCCCATGCGATGTCGAACGAGCCTTCCTGGCCGAGCGCGACGATCGCGAGCGCGAGTTCGCCGACCGCATCGAACACGGGCATGCAGAACGCGTGGATCGTCGGCAGCAGCATCCCCTCGACGCGCGCGGCCTCGTGCCGGCGTACGTCGGCGAGCACCGCGTCGACCTCGTCGAGCGTGCGCGGGCCGCCGTGGTGCGGCGAGCGGCGCGTATCGGCGAGTTCGCGCTCGAGCATCGCGGCGGTCTTGCTGCGCGGCAGGTACGCGGCGAACAGCAGCCCCGTCGCGGAGCCGAGCAGCGGCATCACGTCGCCGAGCTTCAGCGACGCCTTCGCCGGGTGGCTCGATTCCATCCAGTGCACGATCGTCGGCCCCTGGTTGCCCCATACCGCGATGCCGACCGTCTGGTCGAGGCGGTCGCGGAATTCGGTCAGTGCGATCCGCGCGAGCTTCACGCCGTCGACGCGCGCAAGCCGCGCGAGCCCCATCTGCAGCGCGAAGCCGCCGAGCTCGTAGCGGCCCGAGACGGGGTCCTGCGACACCACGCCGAGCCGCGAGAAGCTGACCAGGTAGCGATGCGCCTTCGCAGGACTCATGCCCGCGCGCTGCGCGAGGTCGCGCAGCATCATCGCGCGCGGCTCGCTCGTCAGCACGTCGAGCAGGCGGAAGCCGACCTCGATCGACTGGATGCCGGAACGGACCTTCTCGCCGTGCTCGCCGGAAGCGGCGTCGTCGGTGTCGGAGTCGGCGAGATCGTCGTCGGGAAGCGGGCTGGCGGGCATGGGCGGCAGGTGCGCGAAAAGGCGGCAGGAATCGGGGAGAAAACAGCGCGCACAATCGCAGCGCGCCGCAGGGATTCACCATCGTAAAATAGATTCCCTCCATCGTCACTACAACGGCAGAGTCCCCCTTATGAAACTTGCTTCGCTGAAGGACGGCACGCGCGACGGCCAGCTGATCGTCGTGTCGCGCGACCTGCACACCGCGGCGATCGCCGATGCGATCGCGCCGACGCTGCAGCGCGTCCTCGACGACTGGGCGTTCTACGCGCCGCAACTGCGCGACCTGTACGACGCGCTGAACCACGGCCGCGCGCGCAATGCGTTCGCGTTCGATCCTGCCAACTGCATGGCGCCGCTGCCGCGCGCGTTCCAGTGGGCCGACGGCTCCGCGTACGTGAACCACGTCGAGCTCGTGCGCCGCGCGCGCGGTGCCGAGATGCCGCCCGAATTCTGGACCGACCCGCTGATGTACCAGGGCGGCAGCGACGATTTTCTCGGGGCCCGCGACGACGTCGTGTGCCCGTCCGAGGAATGGGGCATCGATTTCGAGGCGGAAGTCGCGGTGATCACCGGCGACGTGCGGATGAGCGCGACGCCCGACGAAGCGCTGAAGGGCGTGCGGCTCGTGACGCTGGTGAACGACGTGTCGCTGCGCAACCTGATTCCGGCCGAGCTCGCGAAAGGCTTCGGCTTCTTCCAGAGCAAGCCGGCCACCGCGTTCGCACCGGTCGCCGTGACGCCCGACGAGCTCGGCGACGAATGGCGCGAAGGCCGCGTGCACCGGCCGATGATCGTCCACTGGAACGGCAAGAAGGTCGGCCAGCCCGATGCCGGCACCGACATGGTGTTCCACTTCGGCCAGCTGATTGCGCACGCGGCGAAGACGCGTAACCTGCGCGCCGGTTCGATCGTCGGCTCGGGCACGGTGTCGAACAAGGACGCGAAGCGCGGCTACTGCTGCATCGCCGAGAAGCGCTGCCTCGAGACGATCGAGCACGGCGCGCCGCAGACGGAATTCATGCGCTACGGCGACACCGTGCGCATCGAGATGTTCGACACGGCCGGCAAGTCGATCTTCGGCGCGATCGAGCAGTCGGTCGCGCCGCCCGACGGCGCGGCGTAAGCCGCGCGGAGCACGCAGCGCGCCGCTTTCGCGAAACCCGGGCCCGGCCCGCGCGCCGGGTTTCGCCCGATGTTTGCCCGCGCGGGCTTGGCTACACTCGATTCAGGGGTTCGAGAACCTCGAGCAAGGAGCAGCGCATGGCCGATCTCGCCGCGTACGGCGGTTACGAAGCACTGAAGGTGACGCGCCGCGACCATGGCGTGCTCGACATCGTGATGAGCGGCGAGGGCGCGAACCGCAGCGGCCTCGCGACCGCGAACGCACGCATGCATCGCGAGCTCGCCGACATCTGGCGCGACGTCGACCGCGATCCCGACACGCGCGTCGCGGTGATCCGCGGCGAAGGCAAGGGCTTCTCGGCGGGCGGCGACCTCGCGCTCGTCGAGGACATGGCGAACGACTTCGACGTGCGTGCCCGCGTATGGCGCGAGGCGCGCGACCTGGTCTACAACGTGATCAACTGCAGCAAGCCGATCGTCTCGGCGATGCATGGCCCGGCCGTCGGCGCGGGGCTCGTCGCCGGGCTGCTCGCCGACATCTCGATCGCCGCGAAGGATGCGCGCATCATCGACGGCCACACGCGGCTCGGCGTCGCGGCCGGCGACCACGCGGCGATCGTGTGGCCGCTGCTGTGCGGGATGGCGAAGGCGAAGTACTACCTGATGCTGTGCGAGCCGGTGAGCGGCGAGGAGGCCGAGCGGATCGGGCTGGTGTCGCTCGCGGTCGAGCCGGCCGACCTGCTGCCGAAGGCCTACGAAGTGGCCGAGCGGCTCGCGCACGGTTCGCAGTCGGCGATCCGCTGGACCAAGTACGCATTGAACAACTGGCTGCGCACGGCCGGCCCGACCTTTGATACGTCGCTGGCGCTCGAATTCATGGGCTTTTCCGGGCCCGACGTGCAGGAAGGCATTCGCTCGCTGCGCGAGCGCCGCCCGCCAGAGTTTCCCGGCGACGCGCCGTTCTGACACGCGCCGGCGCTATGATCGACCCAGGCGCGGCTCGCGCGACGCATGGCGGCCGCCTCGCTCTCACCCAGTCAACCAGGATGCCCGTATGACGACCGATGCCTCCGGCTCCAACCCTTTCGCCGGCTTTGCCGGCTTCAAGCCCGCCGACATGATGGACCGGATGTGGGACATGATGCGGATGTCGCCGTTCGGCGGGATGACGTCGTTCCCGGGCGCCACGCAAGGGCTGCCGCCGTCGCTGTCGAGCATGTCCGACATGATGGCGCCGCTCACGAGCGTCGAGGAACTCGACAAGCGGATCACCGATCTGCGCGCGGTCGAGCAGTGGCTGAAGCTCAATCTCGGGATGCTGCAGTCGGCGATCCAGGCGCTCGAGGTGCAGCGCGCGACGCTTGCGACGCTGCGTGCGTTCGGTGCGTTCGCGCAGAGCTCGATGTCGGCGGCCGAGGAAGCGGCCGTCGCGGCCGCGCATGCGGCGAAACAGGCGTCGGGCGATGCATCGCCGGCGCCGGAGGCCGACGCGTCGGATGCGGCGGCGGGCGACGCCGCGCCGCAGGCCTTCGACCCGTCGGGCTGGTGGAACCTGCTGCAGTCGCAGTTCAACCAGCTCGCGAGCCTCGCGATGGCGCAGCCGGGCATGCAGCCCGCCGCGCCGGGCGATGCGCCGCCGGACGCGGCCGCTTCGCCGGAGCCGGCCGCGAAGCCGGCACCGGCCGCCGCCGCGCCGCGCAAGCCTGCCGCGAAGCGCGCGAAGTCCGCCGGTTCGGCCGGTTCGGCCGCGGCGCGTGCGGCTGCCGCTTCGTCGCCCGAAACCCGTCCGCCGAAGCGTTCGACGTGACGCGGCGCAGGTAGCAGGTCGATCATGCGGCTCGCGCTCGTTCTGATGGGAGGCGGCGCACGCGCCGCCTATCAGGTCGGCGTGCTGAAAGCGCTGGCCGAGATCGCGCGCGAGGCCGATCCGTTGCGGCACACGCTGCCGTTCGCGGTCGTGTGCGGCTCGTCGGCCGGCGCGATCAACGCGACGTCGATCGCGAGCCACGCGGACGACTTTTCCCATGGCGTGCGGCGCCTGCTCGAATTCTGGGAGCCGTTGCGCGCCGACTACGTGTATCGCACCGACTGGCTCGGCGTCGCGGCCGCCGGCGCACGCTGGCTGGCGACGATGACCTTCGGCTGGGCGGCCCGCCGCTCGCCGCGCGGGTTGCTCGACAATGCGCCGCTCGCGCATCTGTTGCAGCGCGAGCTGAGCTTCCACCGGATCGAGCAGATGCTCGAGGCGCGCCTGCTGCACGCGCTCGCGGTGACGGCGCTCAGCTATTCGAGCGGCCGCCACCTCACGTTCTACCAGGCGGCGCAGCCGATCCAGGCGTGGCGGCGCGCGCAGCGCACCGCGCGGCTCGTCGACCTGTCGGCGTCGCACCTGCTCGCGTCGTCGGCGATTCCGTTCGTGTTCCCGGCCGTGCCGCTCGTGCTCGACGGGCAGATCGAATACTTCGGCGACGGGTCGATCCGGCAGATTGCGCCGCTGTCGCCAGCCATTCACTTCGGCGCGGACCGGATCGTCGTGGTCGGTGCGGCCGACCCGCGGCCCGAGATTCCGGCCGCGAACGGCCACGGGCTGGTGCGCGGCTACCCGACGCTCGCGCAGATCGGCCAGCAGGTGCTCGCGAGCGTGTTCCTCGACTCGATCGGCTCGGACATCGAGCGCATCGAGCACATCAACCGGATGATCGAGCACCTGCCGCACCAGGTCGAGGTGGACAGCGGCTGGCGGCACGTCGACGTGCTCGCGATCGCGCCGTCCGAGCGCATCGAGCTGATCGCCGCGAAGCACCTGAAGCAGATGCCGGCGACGATGCGCGGGCTGCTCGGCGCGATCGGCGGCAGCCAGCCGGCCGGTGCGTCGTTCGCGAGCTACCTGCTGTTCGAGGAGGCATTTACGCGTGAACTGATCGAGCTCGGCTACCGCGACGGGCGCGCGCAGCGCGACACGCTGGCGGGCTGGATTGCGCGGGCGGACGGCGGCAGCGCGCCTTCCGCCGGCATGCCGCCGGAAGGCGGAGTCGCGACCGGCGAAATACGGGTCTGATGCTTGCAGGAGAATGTAAGGTTGCGTTTTCGCGACGGTCGGCCGCGACCGATCGCCGCACCGCGATTGGCGGCGCACGACCGGGCGGGCGTCTCGGAACCGTCATGCACGCGTGATATCATGGCCGCCGCCGTATACACCATATCGAGCAGCCCGCCGATCCGGCATCCGCACGGGACCTTTCGGGAACCCGCCTGGGGCAGGGGACGGGCGCGCCAACGAGCCGGCCAGCGCCGGCCCCCACTCAGGCAAGCGTGCAGCCGGTTCCGTTCGCGGAGCGGCTGCGGCATGCCGCAACGGCGGCGCGCGGCCGCCCGGCTGCCGGACGAGGAATCACCGTCCGGCGGGCCGGTTTCCCGCGTAAAATTAGAGTCTTGGCTGCAAAAAGCGCGCTCGGGCGTGCTTGCGCGGCAACAGTCACGTTTAGAGAAGTCGCATTGCGCAGAACAGGGGTGGGACCATCATGAACACGATGCTTTATCCGGAACTTTACCGATCGCTCGAAGCCGTCCGCTGGGACATGGAGAAGGACATTCCGTGGGACAAGTTCGACGCTTCGCTGCTCACCGACGAGCAGGCGAAGACGATCAAGATGAACGCGATCACCGAATGGTCGGCGCTGCCCGCGACGGAAATGTTCCTGCGCGACAACCAGCACGACAGCGACTTTTCCGCGTTCATGAGCGTGTGGTTCTTCGAAGAGCAGAAGCATTCGCTCGTGCTGATGGAATACCTGCGCCGCTTCAAGCCGGAAATGGTGCCGACCGAAGAGGAGCTGCACGCGGTGCGCTTCCAGTTCGACCCGGCGCCGCCGCTCGAGACGCTGATGCTGCACTTCTGCGGCGAGATCCGCCTGAACCACTGGTACCGTTGCGCGGCCGACTGGCACACCGAGCCGGTCATCAAGCAGATCTACGAAACGATCTCGCGCGATGAAGCACGCCACGGCGGCGCGTACCTGCGCTACATGAAGAAGGCGCTGAACAACTGCGGCGACGTCGCACGTGCCGCGTTCGCGAAGATCGGCGTGCTGATGGCGTCGGCGCGCCGCACCGAGAAGCCGCTGCACCCGACCAACCTGCACGTGAACCAGGCGCTGTTCCCGCGCGACACCGTGCAGTCGCGCCTGCCCGATCCGGAATGGCTCGAGCGCTGGCTCGACGAGCAGATCCGTTTCGACGGCGAGTGGGAAAAGAAGGTCGTCGAGCGGATCCTGCACAACCTGTCGATCCTGTTCGAGCGCACGTTCGCGACCGCACAGGAACTGAACCGCTACCGCAAGGAAGTCACCGGCCGCCTGCAGGCCGAAAGCGGCCCGTCGTCGGCCGCGCAGCCGGCCTGAGGCCGGTTGGCGCCGCACCCGGCGTGAATCGCGCCGGCCGCGTCGCGCGATGTCGTAACCGTTGCATGAAGCCCGCCCGGTCAGTCCGGCGGGCTTTTTATCTGGCGCCGCCGCCGCGTGCGCCGTTGCCCATTCCGTCCGACTTCCATCATGTCCGCCACCTTCGAACGCAAGCTGATCACCCGTGATGCCCTCGTCGCCCTGCGCGCCACGCTGCCGTCGCCCGTCGTGTTCACCAACGGCGTGTTCGACATCCTGCATCGCGGCCACGTCACGTATCTCGCCGACGCGAAAGCGCTCGGCGCATGCCTGATCGTCGGCGTGAACAGCGACGCGTCGGTGCGCATGCTCGGCAAGGGCGACGACCGGCCGATCAATCGCGAGGAAGACCGCGCGGCGCTCCTCGCGGCGCTGGAAAGCGTCGACTGGGTCGTGACGTTCGAGGAAAAGACGCCCGTGTCGCTGATCGAGGCCGTCCGGCCGGACATTCTCGTGAAGGGCGGCGACTACGACATGGATGCGTTGCCGGAATCGGCGCTGGTGCGTGGCTGGGGTGGCCGGGCGCTGGCGATTCCGTTCGAGCACGATCGCTCGACCACCGCGTTGCTGAAGAAGGTGCGCGCGCAGCAGTCCTGAGCGCGACCCGGCGCCGTCAGGGCGCGGATGCTGCGAGCGGCTCGGCGGTGACGCCCGGCGGCGCGATCGGGCCGCCGATGACGGGCTGGTCGGTGGCCTGCGCGAGCGGCGTCACGCGCAGCGCCTCGGGCCGCACCTGCCGCGCCAGCACGCCGGGTTCGCGCGGGCCGGCCGCCGGCAGCGGCCCGAACACGCCGCGCACCACCACGAACGCAAGCATGTTGGCGAGAAAGAGAACAGCGATCAGCCAGCGCAGCATCGTCGACACTCCTCGTCGTCATTGAAGTGGTTCACGTCATTCAATCGGGCCGGCCGCATCGCCGGCTATTTCATGCGTCCCGTTGACCGCGCGTGCGAGCTGCCGTCATGGCGCGGCCCGTCTCCACCGTCATCGTGACGCAGGCCCGAACGGGCGCATGTTGCCGTGCGCCGGCGCGATGCCGGCGCCTTTCCGTCACGCCTGGGCCGCCGCTTCCGCGGCGATCAGCGCGAGCCCGGACAGGATCAGCGCATCGTGCCGCGTATGCGGGAGCGTCAGCGCTCGCGCGACGTCGTCCGCCGCGCCGCCGGCCAGCACGAGCCGCACGGGCGCCTGCCATGCATCCGCGAGATCGCGCCACGCGCGTTCGATCAGCCCGGCCTGCGCGTACAGGCAACCGGCCGACAGCGAGCGCGGCGTGTCGACCTGGAACGGTTCGGCCTGCGCACCCGCGAGCAGGCCGCTCGCGATGTCGGTGGTCAGCGTCGGCAACTGCGCGGTGTGCGTGCCGAGCGCGCGCATCATCAGCGCCCAGCCCGGTGCGATCAGCCCACCCGTGAAGCGGCCGTCCGCGCGCAGCGCCTCGAGCGTCGTCGCGGTGCCGAACGTCGCGATCAGCAGGTGCTCGCCCGGAAACGCCGCGTGCGCGCCGATCAGGCCGGCCCAGCGGTCGCTGCCGAGCTGCTCGGGCGTCGTATAGCCGTTCGTTACGCCGCATTGCGTCTGACGCGAACGTATCGTCGTGCGTGGCAGGCCCGGCCAGCATGCATCGAGCAGCGTGTCGAGCCGAGCGGCCACGTCGGCGCCCGCGACGTTCGAGATCCACGCGCCGCGCGGACGCGGCAGCGTCGACCAGTCCGGATCGGCGCCGCCGTCGCGTGTATGGCCGAACGCGCCCGTCTCGACGAGCGTGCGCTGCACATCCGCGAGCGCCCACTTGATCCGGCTGTTGCCGGCGTCGATCAGCAGGTGCGGCTCGTTCATTGCGCTTCGCGCAGCGACACGTCGCCGGCGGCGATCGCCTGCACGCCGTCCGGCGTATCGAGCAGCAGCTGGCCGGTCGCGTCGATGCCCGTCGCGACGCCGCGCACGCGTTCGACACCCTGTTCGAGCAGGACGACTTCGCACCCCGCATACGCGTGCAGCGCGTGCCAGCGCGGCAGGAACGGCGCGAGCCCTTCGGCGCCGAACTGCGCGAGCGCCGGCGTGAGCGCGTTCAGCGACGCGGCGAGCGTATCGGTCAGGTTGGCCGATGCGCACGCGATCGACAGCGCGGCGGGCGGCAGCCCGCTCGCGAGCGTCGCTTCGCGCGCACGCAGCGCGTCGACCTGCGCGGCGACGGCCTCCGCGCCGCGCACGTTGATGCCGAAGCCGATCACGACGGCGGTGGCGTCGGCGGTGGTCCAAGCGGTCTCGATCAGGATCCCGGCGAGCTTGCCGACGATGCGTGGCGTGCCGTTGTCGGTGGCGGTCAGCAGCAGGTCGTTCGGCCACTTGAGCGCGACGCGAGTATGGGCGTCGAGCGGCAACGCGGCCAGTCCTTCGGCGAGCGCAACGCCGATCGCGATGCTGAGGCCGCCGAGTGCTTCGACGGGGCGCGGCACGATGCAGCCGACCGAGCACAGCAGCGCATTGCCGGGCTGCGCGAACCACGGGCGGCCCTGCCGGCCGCGGCCGGCCGTCTGCTCGAACGCGACGCGCACGAGCGGCGCGGGCAGCGCGTTCGCCTTGCGCGGCAGCGCCTTGAGCCGGGTCGCGACGTCGGCGTTGGTCGAGCCGGTGGCGGCGACGATGTCGAGCGGCCACGCACGCGGCGCGGCGTCCAGGTGCGCCTCGAGCCGGTTGCGCGCGATGTGCGCGTCGCCGGAATCGGGCGTGTCGGAGGAGGTGGGGGCGTTCATGGCGCCTATTGTAGCGACAGGGGGCGATGGCGCGTCGGCAAGCGGGGCGACGGTCATTTCCTCGGGCGGCAGGGGCCGATGGATGCGCGATGCTTCGCGCGAATGTGTTCGTGCCGAATCGAGAGAAGTTGCATTCGGGTAGTCGAGTGCATATGAGCTGGAATCACCGTAGCTCCGACATTCCGATTGATCGATCGACGAAACGTCGTCGACCGATATCGATTGATCGGTATTTCGAATTCGTATGATGGATTTCTTTGTGTCGACCGTGCATTTTGGTGCGAGGAGATTTGCGCGGATAGCGACGAGAGGGAGTCCGGATGAATGGTGGCGAGAAATGGTTACGCGGGCCTTCGTTGGTTGGCGTCGGCCGGTGGATGGCTAGCGGCGGCCGGTATGCCGCTGGCAGGCTGACGTATGTCGAATGGGCGTCGCCCGGTACTTTCGCGGATGAGCGTTGCTCGGGCGCGATGAGCCGAGGCGGCGCCGCATGATCCGCTATTTCCTCGCCAAGGGCGACCGGGGCGGCAGCGCGACGATCACTGAAGGACTGGAATGCGTCACGTGTTCCAATCCACCGCCGCGGGTGCAGATCGCCACGCTCTATATGAAGACCTACTGCACGGCTTGCAAGCAGGTGGGGTTTGTCGCGCCGAAAGGCCCCCGCTTGCCCGGCAGGGCACCGAATGGTCAGGGATGGGCGCTGAGCGGGGATATCAATGCATGTGGGTGCAGTCCGCCGCTTGTGTTCTATGCCGAACGGGGCATGAAGATGCGGGTCGGGGACGGGTCCACCGAGCGGAAAGGGCTGGGAGACGAACATTCTCACCTGCCCGTCGGTGGTGCGGAATGCGACGAGCAGTATGTATTGAAAAACGAGAAAACGGGGCAGCCTTTGGTAGGTGTGCCGTATCGAATACATACCAGTTCCGGACGTGTCTTCAGCGGTATGACTGATAGTGCCGGGCACACACAGCGCGTAGCAACGCGCTACGCGGAAAAATTGAGAATTGAAATAGTGGAGCATGGCCATGCCGCACGATGACTACGAATACGTGACTGTGCATGACTCAGCCATGACGAATACGACGCATGGTTCGAAGATCGAGCTTTTATTGGCAGTCGACGGGCCGCCAATCTGCAAAAACATGACGGACGCGGAATTTCGGAAGAAAGTCCTGACGTTGCGCGACGATGCCGTAAAAATAATCACGCAGAGAGTCGACGAACTCGATGTCTGGAGAGAGCCTGCGCGGGCGAGAGTCAGAGAGTGGTTCGGGGTCGCCGACGAGCCCACTCGCGGTGCGCTGACGAACGGATTGGCGGCGTTGATCACCGTCATGAACGGATTGACGGCAAGGAATTTCGTTCGCTCCGATCCCGACCTTGATCGGGCTCTCGGCTGTACGCCAAATACCAAAAATCTAGACGGCGAAGTTGCGCACGTTTGCGGCCCCGATACCGCCACGCACACGATATCGATTTCCCCGAAGTTCTGTGAGCTTCCGGATACGAGTGCGGGTACGTTTTCCTCGATGCAACTGACCATTGTTCACGAGTGTGTGCATTTTCGGGATACATTCGGAGCGATTGACTACAAGAACACCTATGGACAATTTCTCAGCAGGCGGCTCGCCAAAGAGGTCCCGACAATGGCGATCAGGAATGCGGACAATATTGCGTGGTATATCTTGTGCATCGATTAGCCTTGTGGGGCTTTGTGCTTCAAGCGTCGTGTTTGCTTGCAGCTTTTCCTTGCAATACGCAAGTAAGCTCGACCTCGGCGTCGTGGCCATTTCGAATGCTGACCGGATTGCGCTCGCCAGCTTGTTGGTGACCGTTCGGAACAGTGCGGCCAACAATGGTCCCGTCGTGATCTACGGATATGCCGACGAGCATGAGCGCGACGCAATTTCGATCGCCCGTACTCGGGCGAATGCTGTCCGAGCGTATCTGCTCGATCTCGGCGTAGCAAAAGATCGGATTCACATGGACTCTAAAATCTGGCGAAGCAACTCCGTTGTTCCGTCGAGTAAACGCAATCAGATAGAAATAGAGTTCATTCCAGCGTGTTCATCGGAAGGTTGCGAGAATCCGTGCGGTACGGTCCTGCCGGAGCAGAAGTAACGACGCAAGGTATTCGCATGCGAGATATCCCCGCAGTGGCGTTGCGTCGCGCCAGCGCTCCACCTCCTTAGCGCCGCATCTCAATCCGCTCCAGCGCCTTGATGTCCTCCTCGGACGTCATTTCGCACGCCAGCAGCGTCTTGCCCTTCAGCGCCGGGCCCTGGCGGGCCGACACGAGGATCAGCGCACCGCCGGGGCCGCGGACCGTCAGCCGGCGCGAATAGCCGACGGACGACGCGCCCAGCAGGTTGCCCTTCTCGAGGGTGAGCTGGTAGCGCTTCGCGAGCTGGTCGGCGACCTCGCCGTCCACGAGCACGCCGATCCCGGTACTGACGAACACGACCTGCTGCGTCGTGAAGCCATCGCGGTGGATCGGCTCCGGCAGGCGATAGACCGCAGCGCCCAGCATCGACTCGTCCGGTTTCGGATCGGCTGCCTTGGCGGTGTTGTAGATCGAGTCCATCAGGTCCGACGTGAACGGCGGCTTGCAAAGCGCGGCGTCGAAGATGTCGGGCTGGGCGGGCGGCGCGGCGAGTGCGGTGAGCGGGGCGGCGGCGATGGTAACGGCGACGGCGCCGACGGCAGCGGCACCACGCCAGGAAAGGCGATGGGACATGGACGCAGTTCTCTCAGGTTTTATTGTGAGGCTGCATGTTAATGCATTGCCGCGCGCCGAACGACCGGCATGGAGCGGCCCGATGGCGGCAATGCAACCGGCGCGCGGGCCCGCGCCCCGCGATCGATTCCGTTGCCGGGTGATCGATGCGCGGGGCGTCGGGGCATGCGCGTCATGCAGCCGGTGAAATGCCGGTTCGTGCGCGTGCGTGCGAAAGTACCGTCAAGGCGCGACGACCGGGTGCTTCAGCGCGTGCGCGGTCTCGATCCACTGCGCATGGAACTCGTCCGCGTTGGGCTTGAGCCCGAGCTCGCCGTTGCGATAGGCCATCGCGAGCGTCTGCACGGCTTCCGGCAGCTCGTGCTCGGCGGCGCGGCGATACAGCGCCAGCGCGCGCGCCTCGTCGCGCGGCACGCCGCTGCCTTCTCGGTACGCGTTCGCGAGCATGAAGTCCGCGGCCGGGATGTCCGCGCGCGACGCGACGTCGAACCAGTGCGCGGCCTGCACGGGATCGGCGGCGACGCCGTAACCGCTGCGATAGATCAGCCCGAGGTAATACGCGGCGGCCGGGTCGCCCTGCGCGGCCGCTTCGCCGAGCAGCGTGCGGGCGCGTGCGTAGTCCTTCGGCATGTCGCTGCTGCCGAGCAGCAACGCCTTGCCGAGCGCGAGCTGCGCACGCCGGGCGGCCGGCGCGTCGGCCTTGCTGTTTGCCGCCGCAGCCGTTTCCAGCCAGCCGCGCCCCTCGTCGCGCAGGCCCGGTTCGCGCGCGTCGACGAGCGCAATGCCGAGCGCCGCCTGCGCGTCGCCCGAGCCGCGGCGCGCCAGCGTGCGCAACTGCGCGAGCGCGTGCGGCTCGGTGGCCTGCGTGACCATCGCCTGCCACTCGTCGAGCTGCGCGGCGCTCGGCGCGGGGCCGGCGCCGCGCAGGCCGGTCGCCGCGACGACGGCCGCGACGGTCACGGCCGCCGCCGCGAGCAGCGCGGCCGGCGGGAGTTTCGCGCGCAGCAGGCGCCGCGCGGCGGCGGCGAGGCCGGTTTCGGCCGGCCGCATCGTCCGGATCGGTTGCATCGCGGGTCTCATTGCGTGAGGTCGATTTCGTAGGTGGCGAGGTTCTTGCCCGAGCCGTCGTCGGCCGCGACCTGCGTGATGCCGGTCAGGCCGGCCGCCGCCGCGTCGCCGAGGCGGTTCGGCGCGGATGCGAACTGCACGTGCGCGACCGAGCTCGCGAGCTTCGTGAAGCGCCAGCTGCGCTGTGCGCCGTCGGCCACGCGCGTGATTGCGCCGCGCTTCTTGACGAACGCGATCAGCACGTCGCGGTTCGCGTCGGGCGACGCGAAGATCGTCTTGCTGCCGTCGAGGCCCGGGAAGTTGCCGCCGCCGCTCGCGCGGTAGTTGTTGGTCGCGACGATGAACTGCGCGTTCGGGTCGATCGCCGCGCCCTTGTACGTCAGGTTCTTGATCCGGCTGCCGACCGGCTGCGTGACGTCGATTTCGTACGCGAGATCGGCCGACGTGAACATGTCGAAGTTGTAGCCGGGGAACGTGCTGACGAGCGGCTGCACGGTCGCCTTGGTCGGGTCGATGCGGTTGAAGCGCTTCGCGGCCGTTTCGAGCCAGTTCTTCACGTCGGCGCCGCTCACCTTCACCGCGTACACGGTGTTCGGGTACAGGTACAGGTCGGCCGCGTTGTTGATCGCGAGTGCGCCCGGCGCGACGTCGGTGTAGTCGGTGCCGCCGCCGAAGCCGCTCTTGAACGGCGCGCTGACCGACAGCACCGGCAGCGACGCGTATTGCGGCAGGTTCGCCTGCACGTAGGTCTTCACGTAGTCCGCCTGCGCCTCGTTGACGATCTGGATCGCGCCCGGGTCGCCGACATCGGCGAAGTACGAGTTCATCCGGTAGTCGGTCGAGCCGATCGGCGTCTTCACGTAGTCGATCGTCGCCTGGTGCTCGGCGGCGATCGCGGCGGAGACCGACGGGTCGGCCGCGACGTAGCTCTTGTCGGCGTTCTGGATCGGTCGCGCCTCGACGGTCGTCAGCGACTTGTCGACGCTCCACGTCTTGCCGTCGAACTTCAGGCCGAGCTTGATCACGCCGAGGTGCTTGCCCCAGTAGTTGGCCATCACGGTCGGCACGCCGTTGACGGTGCCCTTGACCTTGTCGACGCCCGGCAGGTTGAACTGCGACACGGTGCTGTTCGCGTCCGGGAACACCTGGTGCGAGTGGCCGATCAGCATCGCGTCGATGCCGGTCACCTTCGACAGCCACCAGCTGCCGTTCTCCATCGTCGGCGAATACGCGGAATTGTCGAGGCCGCCGTGCGAGATCGCGACGACGAGATCGGCGCCCTTCGCGCGCATCTCCGGAATGTACTTCTCGGCGGCTTCCTTCAGGCCGGTCGTGTAGACCTTGCCGTCGAGCCAGCGCTTGTCCCAGCTCATGATCGCGGGCGGCGTGAAGCCGATGATGCCGATCTTCACGGGCGCGCTGACCGTCTTGCCGTCCGGCGTCGTCGCGGTCACGGTGCGGGTCAGGATCGTGTACGGCGTGAACAGTGGCGCGTTGGTCTTCGCGCTGATCACGTTCGCGAGCACCTGCGGGAAGTTCGGGCCCGCGCACTTCTTCTGCTGGGCCGGCGCCGGCAGGCCGTCGACCTCGAACGTGTTGCCGGTCACCTGCGACAGGTACGGCAGCCCGTAGTTGAATTCGTGATTGCCGATCCCGCCGCCGTCGAATTTCGCCGCGTTCATCACCTTGTAGATCGCGAGCGTCTGGTCGCAGCCGACCGGCTTCACGAGCGCCTGGTAGTCCGACAGCGCGGTGCCCTGGATCGTGTCGCCGTTGTCGAGCAGCAGCGTGTTCGGATACTGCGCACGCGCTTGCGCGATCAGCGTCGACACGCGCTCGAAGCCGAGCGAGTTGTCGGCGGCGAGCTTGAAATAGTCATACGACAGCACGTTGGTGTGCAGATCGGTCGTCTCGAGCAGGGCGAGCGTGGCCGTCGTGCCGACGGGCGCCTGGGCCGCCGGCGGCGTCGAGGGCGGCGACGTGACGTCGTCGCCGCCACAGGCGGCGAGGATGAAGGCGAGGCTGGCGAGCGCGGCGATGGCCGGCACGCGACGGCGGGAAGGCAGGGGGAGACGCATCGGTTGTCCTGTTCGGTGTTCTGTTTTATGGAATGCGAGAGTCGCAACGCATGGCGGCGCGGGGCGCCGACGGCCTGAGGTGCGGCGCGTGAGAGTATCGAAAGGAATCGTGACGGAAGAATGAAAGGTGATGAAGCCGGCAACGGGCCGGCGGCGTCGGCTCTCACGCATCCCCCGGGGCCGGCGTTCCCGGCCTGGCTCCCCCGGCCGGGCGCACCACCGAAATCCTCACGTCGCGTCGTCGGACGGTTCGCTACAATGGCCGCTGTCACCTTTTTGCAAACAACCCGCCCTTGGACTTCGAGACTCCTCCCGGCCTGTCGGTCGACGCCGGCGGCCAGGGCCAGACGGTGCGCCTGACCGGCCAGTGGACCGCGCTCGCGCTTGCACGCAATCGCGGCGCGGTGGCGCGCCGTATCGCGAGCATCGCGTCCGGGCGCGTGAGCGAATGGGATCTGTCCGGCATCGAGCGGCTCGACCACGTCGGCGGCCAGGCGCTGTGGCGCGTGTGGGGCCGCAAGCTGCCGGCCGGCGTCGCGCTGAGCGCCACGCAGCGCACGATCTTCGAGCGCATCGAGCGGCTCGACAGCCAGCGCGAGGCGCCCGAGCGCATCGTGCGGTTCGATCCCGTCACGCGGCTCGGCCAGGCGATCTTCGGGTTCGGCGAACACCTGCAGGGCGGCATCGCGATGTTCGGCCTCGTGATCCTCGATGCGCTGTCGGTGCTGCGTCACCCGAAGACGATGCCGTGGAAGGAAACCTCGGCGAACATCTACAGCGCCGGCGCGCAGGCGCTGCCGATCACCGCGCTCGTCGCGTTCCTGATCGGCATCGTGCTCAGCTACCTGTCCGCGCAGCAGCTGCAGATGTTCGGCGCGAACCGCTACATCGTGAACATCCTCGGGCTGTCGGTGATCCGCGAGCTCGGCCCGGTGCTGTCGGCGATTCTCGTCGCGGGCCGCTCGGGCTCGGCGATTACCGCGCAGATCGGCGTGATGCGCGTGACCGAGGAGCTCGACGCGATGCGCGTGATGGGCATCCCGCACGGGTTGCGGCTGATCCTGCCGCGCGTGTTCGCGCTCGGCATTGCAATGCCGCTGCTCGTGATGTGGACCAACATCATCGCGCTGACGGGCGGCGCGCTCGCCGCGAAGCTCGTACTCGGCATCGACGTCAACTATTTCGTGCGCTCGCTGCCCGGCGTCGTGCCGATCGCGAACCTGTACATCGGGGTCGGCAAGGGCGTCGTGTTCGGCATGCTGATCGCGCTGGTCGCCTGCCATTTCGGCTTCCGCATCAAGGCGAACTCGCAGAGCCTCGGCGAAGGCACGACCACGTCGGTCGTGTCGTCGATCACGGTCGTGATCCTTGCCGACGCGGTGTTCGCGATCCTGTTCCAGAACGTGGGGCTCGGATGAACGCTTCGAACGAAACGACCGCGCACGCCGCGGCCATCGGCGCCGGGTCGGCTGCGGCGGCCGATGCCGACGACCTCGTGATCGAGGTGCGCAACCTGACCAAGCGCTACGGGCGCAACATCATTCACCAGAAGCTCGACTTCGACGTGCGGCGCGGCGAGATCGTGGCGATCGTCGGCGGCTCGGGCTCCGGCAAGACCACCCTCGTGCGGCAGATCCTCGGCCTCGAGCGGCCGACGTCGGGCACGATCAAGGTGTTCGGCGAGGACACGGCGACGATCGACGACGCGAGCGCGCGGATGATGCGCACGCGCTCCGGGATGCTGTTCCAGCAGGGCGCGCTGTTCTCGTCGATGACGGTGTTCGACAACGTCGCGCAGCCGCTGCGCGAGCTCGGCCGCGTGCCGCCGGACCTGCTGCACGACATCGTGATGCTGAAGCTCGAGATGGTCGGGCTGCCGTGCAAGCACGCATCGAAGATGCCGGCCGCGCTGTCGGGTGGGATGGTCAAGCGGGTGGGCATCGCGCGCGCGATCGCGCTCGAGCCCGAGCTGCTGTTCCTCGACGAGCCGACGGCCGGCCTCGATCCGCAGGCGTCGGACGAATTCGTCGAGCTGATCGCGACGCTGCACCGCACGCTCGGGCTGACCGTCGTGATGGTGACGCACGATCTCGACACGATGGTCGCGCTGTCGACGCGCGTCGCGGTGCTGGCCGACCGCAAGGTGCTGGTCGCCGCGCCGGTCGAGGAGGCCGCGAACGTCGACCATCCGTTCATCCACGAATATTTCCTGGGGCTGCGCGGGCGCCGCGCATTGCAGGCGCTGCCGCCCGAGCGGCGCGCGAAGCTGCCGAAGGCGGCCCTCGAACCGGCGCTGTCGAGCGTCGAGCTGTAGGAGCAAGGAATCCGCGAATGGAAAACAAATCACATGCGTTCTGGGCCGGCCTGTTCACGATCGCGCTGACGCTCGCGATCGCGGGCACCGTGTTCTGGTTCAACGTCGACCGCACCGTGCGCGTGCCGTACGACCTGCTCGCGCGGACCAACGTGACGGGGCTGTTCCCGGACGCGGCCGTGCGCTTTCGCGGCCTCGACGTCGGCAAGGTGCAGTCGATCGGCTTCGATCGCGCGCACCCGGGCCAGATCCGGATCCGGATCCTCGTCGACCACGATGCGCCGATCACGCAGTCGACCTACGGCAGCCTCGGCTTCCAGGGCGTGACGGGCATCGCGTTCGTGCAGCTCGAGGACACGGGCCGCGATCTCGCGCCGCTGCCGTCGTCGGCGAAGGCGATCGCGCAGATCCCGATGCGCCCGAGCCTGTTCGACCAGATCCAGGAGCGCGGCGACGTGCTGCTGCGGCAGCTCGAACTGGCCGCGAAGAGCGCGAATGCGCTGATGTCGCCCGAGATGCGCGAGCAGTTGCGCGCGACCGCCGAGAGCCTGCAGCACGCGGCCGATGGCGCCGCCACGCTGACGAAGCAGCTCGGCCCGGCGGTCACCGCGTTGCCGGAGACGATGCACGAGGTGAACCGCGCAATGGCGTCGGCGAACACGCTGCTGCAGCCGAACGGGCCGCTCGTGTCGAACCTGGACAAGGCCGGCACGGCCGCGGAGCAGGTCGGTATCGCGCTGAACGATCTCAACGCGCGCGTGCAGTACGACACGCTGCCGCGTTTCAACGCGCTCGCCGGCAACGTCGGCGACGCATCGCGGCAATTGAAGGACGTGGCCGGTGAACTTGGCCGCAATCCGCGCAGTCTGTTGTTCGGTTCGCCCGGCGCGGCGCCGGGGCCCGGCGAGCCCGGCTTCGTCTGGCCGGGTGCGGCGGCCGGGCAGTGACACCCATCGAAACCGGAAACATCATGCAGGAACACGCCATGCCACGAATCCTTGACCGCGCGCTGCGTCCCGCCGCGGCCGCGCTTGCCGTGCTGACGCTGTCGTTCGCCGCCGGCTGCGCCGGCAACAGCGCGGTGCTGTCGAATGTGCGCTACGACCTCGGACCGGCCACGTCGGTCGTGTCCGCAGGCCCGGGGCCCGCGCTGAAGGTGCTCGACGTCGCCGCGCCCGACGCGCTCGACTCCGACAAGTTCGCCTACCGCCTCGCGTATGTGGACGCGCAGCATGTGGCCGTCTACCGCGACAGCCGCTGGACTGCGCCGCCCGCCCAGCTGCTCACGCAGCGGCTGCGCGGCGCGCTGTCGTCGCGCGGCACGGTGCTCGAAGGCACCGACGGCGTGCGCGCGCCGACCCTCAAGGTCGACCTGAACGAATTCGAACAGGTGTTCGACGGCCAGTCGCAGAGCCACGGCGCCGTCACCGCGCGTGCGACGCTGATGCTGGACGGCAAGGTGCTGGGCCAGCGCACGTTCGTTGCACGTGCGCCGTCGAGCACGCCCGATGCGGCGGGCGGCGCTCGCGCGCTCGCGACCGCGAGCGATCAGCTCGTGTCGCAGATCGCCGCGTGGGTCGGCATGCAGGCGTACGCGGGCACGCCGTGACGCGTGCCGCGCAGCCGCGATGAGTGCGACCGGCACGCCTCGCGCATCGCCGCTCGCGCGGCAGGCCTTTGCCGCTTACGCGGCGCTCGTCGTCTACGCGTCGTTGTATCCGTTCGGCGGCTGGGTGTCGCTCGGCATCGGGCCGTTCGACTACCTGTTCGCGCCGATGCAGCGCTACGTGACTGCATTCGACGTCGTCACGAACGTAGTCGGCTACATGCCGTTCGGCGCGCTCGCCGTGCTCGCGCTGCACCCGCGCTGGCGCGGCGTGGCCGCGACGCTGATCGCGGCCGGGCTCGGCGTGCTGCTGTCGGGCTCGATGGAAGCGCTGCAAACCTACCTGCCGACGCGCGTCGCGTCGAATCTCGATCTCGCGGCCAATGCGCTCGGTGCGCTGCTGGGCGCCGCGCTCGTCGCGCCGGCCACCGGTGCGCTGCTCGATCGCGGCGCGCTGCGCCGGCTGCGCTTCGCGTGGTTCGAGGACGACGGCGCGACGCCGCTGCTGCTCGCCGGGCTGTGGCCGTTCGCGATCCTGTTCCCGTCGCCGTTCCTGTTCGGCATCGGCGACTGGCCGGCCGCGCTGTGGGAGCGCGCCGACGCGTCGATGCAGGACGCGCTGCTTGCGTGGCTGCCGGCCGCATGGCGCGTGGGCGAATGGCCCGAGCGCGTCGACGGCTGGCTGTCCGATTCCGCATGGGAGGCCGCGCTCGGCGGGTTGATGCTGTTCGCCGCACTGACGATCGCGTCGCTCGCGATGCGGCCGCGTGCGCCGCGTATCCGGCTCCTGATCGCGCTCGTCGCCGCGACGCTCGTGCTGAAGGCGGCCGCGACGTTCATGCAGTCGGCCACCGGCCTCGTCGTCGTGTGGGCGACGCCCGGCGCGCGGCTCGGGATCGAGCTCGGCTTCGCGGCCGCGCTTGTCGCGCTGCACGTGCCGGCGACCGGGCGTGCGACGCTCGCGGCGCTCGCGCTGCTGGCCGGCGTGGCGCTCGTGAACCTGCTGCCGGTCAATCCGTTCTTCGACTTCACGCTGTCGGGCTGGCGGCAGGGCCGCTACGTGCACTTCAACAGCCTCGCGCGCTGGCTCGCGTGGATCTGGCCGTACGCGGCGCTGATCTGGCTCGGCCAGCGCGTCGAGCATGCGTGGCTGCCGGCTGCCTTGCGCCGGTGACGCGAGGGCTGCGGCGCCGCGGTCGTGGCGGTATCGCAGGCAGCGGCGCGTGCCCCTCGCTATAATCTTCGGCATGAGTGCAGTGTTCGGCACCCATCGGTACCGAACACTGCACGCCCGTTGCCCCGCGCAGCGGCAACCGCTCCTCTTTCCGCACGGCCTCGCGCCGGGCCGCTCGTCACCATCATGGATTCCTACTACCAGCACCACGTCTTCTTCTGCCTGAACCAGCGCGAACCGGGCGCCGAACGCCCGAGCTGCGCGCAATGCGACGCGCAGACCATGCAGGAATACGCGAAAAAGCGCGTGAAGGAACTCGGCCTCGCGGGGCCCGGCAAGGTCCGCATCAACAAGGCCGGCTGCCTCGACCGCTGCGAGGAAGGGCCCGTGATGGTCGTGTATCCGGAAGGCACGTGGTACACGTACGTCGACCAGGCCGACATCGACGAGATCGTCGAGTCGCACCTGCGCGACGGCAAGGTCGTCGACCGCCTGAAGATCTGAGCGGGCCGGCCGAATGAACGTTCATACGCAGAAGTCGCTGATCGCGGGCCCGGTCGGGCAGATCGAAATCGCCGTCGACCTCCCCGACGCAGTACGCGAAAGCGGCGCCGCGCCGCGCGGCATCGCGCTCGTCGCGCATCCGCATCCGCTGTTCGGCGGCACGATGGACAACAAGGTCGCGCAAACTCTTGCGCGTACGCTCGTGCAGCTGAACTACGTTGTGTTCCGGTCGAACTTCCGCGGCGTCGGCGCGACCGAAGGCGTGCACGACAACGGCACCGGCGAGGCCGACGACCTGCTCGCGGTGCTCGCGCACATGCGCGCGCAGCCCGCATATGCCGACCTGCCGCTCGTGCTCGCGGGCTTCTCGTTCGGCACCTTCGTGCTGTCGCACGTGGCGAAGCGGCTGCGCGACGCGGGCGAGACGATCGAACGGATGGTGTTCGTCGGCACGGCCGCGAGCCGCTGGCAGGTGGCCGACGTGCCCGAGAACACGCTCGTGATCCACGGCGAAACCGACGACACGGTGCCGATCGCTTCCGTGTACGACTGGGCGCGGCCGCAGGAACTGCCGGTCGTCGTGATCCCCGGCGCCGAGCATTTCCTGCATCGCAAGCTGCACGTGCTGAAGCGCATCATCGTCGACGCATGGCGCTAGCCAGAGTGCGGGTGCCGGCATGACGCCGGCGGCCTGCGTCGCTTCCTGCACATGACCTCCGGCCCTCGCCTGAGGCGCGCTTTTCTTCACGCGACGTCGCGCCGCACCGTGCGGCGCCGCCCCGCTTCCACCTCGCCTGCGCATGCCTTTCGCACACCTTCGCGTGCGATGACGGGCAACTTGCCGCCACCCCGCGCCCGGTGCCGATGTGCAACTGTCCGGCGCCAGGTTCGCGAAAACGCCCTGCGCGGCCACGTATAATGGCCGGATTCCGCGTCGCCCGCGGCCCGGCTGGGCCCATTGCGGCGCTCGTTTCGCTGCCTGTCCGCCCGCTCGCGACGGCCGCGAACCGAACGCGTCCGCACGAGTCCAACCGGCGCGTTTCGCGTCGCCCGACGATGTCGGGCGAGTGCCCGAAACGCCCGCCGCCTTGCCGTTCAACCCTGCGCGTTTCGCACCGCACTTTCTGCCATCAGCCTGAATCGATCATGCGTCTGTCTCCCCAAGGCCTCAAGTCCCTCGCTTCCTCCATCGCCTTCGGCACCGCCGCGCGCAACGTCGCGCTCGGCGTGATGCTGCCCGTCGCGCTCGCATCGACGATCGTCGTCGCCGAGGCGAAGCCGGCCGCCAAGGCCAAGGCCGCGCATGCGGCGCCGGCCGCCACCGAGCAGTTCACCGGCGCGCCCGCGACCTACATGCCGGGCGCGGTGCCGCCGCCGGGCGTGAATGCGCGCTCGTGGGTGCTCGTTGATGCGACCAGCAACACGGTGCTCGCGTCGGGCAATGCCGATGAACGCGTCGAGCCCGCGTCGCTGACGAAGCTGATGACTGCCTACCTCGTGTTCGAAGCGCTCGACAAGAAGAAGATCTCGATGGAGCAGATCGTCACGCCGAGCGAAGCCGTGCGCCGCGTCGGCCGCGACGAGTCGCGCATGTTCATCGAGGCGAACAAGCCGGTGTCGGTGCACGACCTCGTGTACGGGATGATCATCCAGTCGGGCAACGACGCCGCGATCGCGCTGGCCGAACTCGTCGGCGGCAGCGAAGGGCAGTTCGTCACGCTGATGAACGACGAGGCGCAGCGCCTCGGCATGAAGGGCACGCACTTCGCCGACGTGAACGGCATGCCCGACCCGAACCACTACACGACGGCCGGCGACCTCGCGAAGCTGTCCGCGCACCTGATCCGCGATTTTCCGCAGTACTACGGCATCTTCTCGGAGAAGGAATTCAAGTACAACAACATCCGCCAGGGCAACCGCAACCGTCTGCTGTGGCTCGACCCGACGGTCGACGGCCTGAAGACGGGCCACACGCAGGCGGCCGGTTACTGCCTGATCGCGTCGGCGAAGCGCGCGATTCCGGGTGTGGACGGCCAGCGCCGTCTCGTGTCGGTGATGATGGGCGAGCAGAAGGAAAACGACCGCACGCAGGACAGCATGAAGATGCTGAACTACGGCTACAGCGCGTTCGATTCGGTGCGCCTGTTCAAGGGCGGCCAGGCAATGTCGACGCCGCGCGTCTACAAGGGCAAGGAAAACACCGTGCAGGTCGGCGTGAAGGGCGACCAGTGGGCGACCGTGCCGCGCGGCCTCGGCGACAAGATCAAGACGGAAGTCGACGTCAACGCGCCGCTGATCGCGCCGCTCGCGGAAGGCCAGCAGGTCGGCACCGTGAAGATCGTCGCCGACGGCAAGACGCTGTCGGAGTTCCCGGTCGTCGCGCTGCAGGCCGTGCCGGAAGCGGGTATCTTCGGGCGTATCTGGGACTCGATCCTGCTGATGTTCAGCAAGAAGAAGTAAGCACGACGGGCCTTTGTTTTCACGACTTCATCCCCATCTGTCATAGCTATGAGCCAAGCCGAATTCGAACCGATCGTCTACCTCAGCGTATCGTCGCAGGAGGAAATGGTGCCGCTGTCGGAAGCCCGTGTACCGGTGCTCGACCGCGGGTTCATCTTCGGCGATGGCGTGTATGAAGTTGTCCCCGTTTATGCGCACGACGGCGCGCACGTGCCGTTCCGGATCGAGCAGCATCTGGCGCGGCTCGAGCGCAGCCTGAAGAAGATCGGCATCGCGAACCCGCATGACGACGCGGGCTGGCGTGCGCTGATCGAGCGCGTCGTCGCGGCGAATGCCGAAGGGCTCGGAGCAGCCAACGCGCTCGTCTACCTGCAGGTGACGCGCGGCGTCGCGAAGCGCGGCCACGCGTTCCCGGCGAACGCGGTGCCGACGGTGTTCATGATGACGAGCCCGCTGCGCCTGCCATCGGAAGAAGAACGCGCGAAGGGTGTGCGCTGCGTGACGGCCGAGGATCGTCGCTGGCTGCATTGCGACATCAAGTCGATCTCGCTGCTCGGCAACGTGCTGATGGCGCAGCATGCGGCCGAACGCGATGCGTTCGAGACGCTGCAGCTGCGCGACGGCAACCTGACGGAAGGCTCGTCGTCGAACGTGTGGATCGTGAAGAACGGCGAGCTGCTCGCGCCGCCGCGCAGCAACAAGATCCTCGAGGGGATCCGCTACGCGCTGATCGAGGAACTGGCGGACGAATGCAAGATCCCGTTCGTCGCACGCGAGATCAGCGAAGTGGAGTTGCGCGCGGCCGACGAAATCATGATCACGTCGGCCACGAAGGAAGTGCTGCCCGTCACGTCGCTCGACGATCTGCCCGTGCATGGCGGCAAGCCGGGCCCCGTATTCGCGGCGTTGTATGACGCGTACCAGCGCGCGAAAGCGCGCGAGTTTGAACAGTTTGACCTAACCCGGAGCAAATGATGAGCGAACCCACCAAAACCATCGAGGTGACCGGCGCGATCGATACCCGGAAGGAGTCGCTGCTGGAGTTCCCGTGCGATTTCCCGATCAAGATCATGGGCAAGGCGCACCCGGAGTTCAAGGACACGATCTTCAAGGTCGTGGCCGTTCACGACAACGAGATCGATGTCGAGAAGATCGAGGAGCGTGCGTCGAGCGGCGGCAATTACACGGGCCTCACGATCACCGTGCGGGCGACGAGCCAGGAACAGCTCGACAACATTTACCGCGCACTGACCGGCCATCCGATGGTCAAGGTCGTACTCTAGGGCCTGTTATTAGCGGGAACAGGCCCTACGCCCTCCATCCTCCTTCCTGCGCGCACTCGGCCGGGGTCTTCCCCGCCGCGCGCCGCGCGTCCAGTTCGTCGCACAGCCGCTTGTATTCGGCGACTTCCTGAAGCAGCCAGGTCCTGAACGCCTGCACGCGCGGCGTGTTCAGGAGCGGCGGCGGACACACGAAAAAATAGTGCCACGGGCTCGGCCCGTCGATGTCGAACAGGCGCACGATGCGCCCGTCGAGCAGGTCGTGCACCGCGAGCGAGCGGCGCACCAGCGCGATGCCCTGGCCGTCGATCGCGGCCAGCAGCAGGTTCGACGAGTCCTGGTACAGAATCCCCCGTTTCGGCTCGGTCAGCGTCTTGAGCCCGGCCGCGTCGAACCACGGCCGCCACAGTTCGTCGTCCGAGCGCAGCAGAGGGTAGTGCACGAGATCGGCGGGCGTCTGCGGCAGCTTGCCGCCGTTCAGCGTCGGCGCGCACGCCGGAAAGAACACCTCGTCGAACAACGGCTCGACGTGCAGCCCCGGATAGTTGCCCTGACCGAACCGGATCGCGAGATCGACGTCGTCGCGCGCGAAATCGGTGAGCGAGTTGGTGGACTGCAGCTCGACGTCGATTTCCGGATGCCGCTCGATGAACGTGCCGATGCGCGGCGTGATGAAGCGCGCGGCGAACGACGACAGCATCGACACCACGAGCCGCCGGTCGCGGTCGCTCGCGCGCACGTCTCGGGTCGCGTCGGCGATCACCATCAGCGCGGTGCGGATCTGCTGCGCGTAGCGCATGCCGGCGTCGGTCAGGCATAGCCGCTTGCCGTTGCGCGTGAACAGCTGCACGCCGAGCTCCTCCTCGAGTGCGCGAACCTGATGGCTGACCGCGCCGTGCGTGACGAACAGCTCGTCGGCGGCGCGCGAGAAATTCTCGTGACGGGCGGCGGCTTCGAACGCGCGAATCGCGTTCAGCGCAGGTAGCTGGCGGAGGTCCATTTGCTAATTTTCCTCACATCGACGTGAAAATTGGTCGTTTTGTCTGACGCCTTGAAGTGACTACGATTGTAGCCATCGGAGCACTTATTGGCGGAGTCGATCATGCAAGAAATTTCTTCAAGCATCACGTTCGAAATCCCCGCGGGCGAAACCGTGCCGATGAAGGTACAACGCAGCACGCGGCTGATCGTCCAGAACGGGCCGGTGTGGGCGACGCGCAGCAACGACGTCAACGACTACTTCCTGGTCGACGGCGAAACGCTGAAGCTGCGCCGCGGCGAGCGGCTGTGGCTCAGCGCGGAAGGCCGGGAGGGCACGTGCGTGTCGTTCTCGGTGTCGCGGCCGCCCCGGGAAGTCGCGCTCGGCGGGCTGGCACGGCTGCGCGAACGCCTGACCGCGTTGCTTCACGACGGCTGGCGCACCGTCTGACCATCATTTCCTCCGACGGATACCGGCGATCCGTCCCTCTCCCGAGGCCGGCGAGACCCACGGGTTTTCGGTAAACTACCGCCCATGTCCGTTTCGCCGGTTTCCATCGTGTCCACGCCTGTTGCCGTTTCCGCATCGCCCGCCGGGTCCCCGGATCAGCCGGCCACGCCGGTCACCGTGCGGTGGCGGGGCGTCGAGACCTACGAGGCGAGCTTCGACGCGATGCGCGCGTTCACCGACACGCGCACGGCCGATACTGGCGACGAGATCTGGCTGGTCGAGCATCCGCCCGTCTACACGCTCGGCCAGGCCGGCGACCCGGCCCACCTGCTGGTGGCCGACAGCGGCGTGCCGCTCGTGAAGGTCGACCGCGGCGGACAAATCACTTACCACGGCCCCGGCCAGATCGTCGCGTACCTGCTGCTGGACCTGCGCCGGCGCAAGCTGATGGTGCGCACGCTGGTGACGAAGATCGAGGAGGCCGTGATCGAAACCCTCGCGGCGTATAATCTCGCTTCGGTCCGCAAGGCGGGCGCGCCCGGGATCTACGTGGCGTCCGGCGTGCACGAGGGCGCGAAAATCGCGGCCCTCGGCCTGAAGATCCGCAACGGCTGCAGCTATCACGGGCTGAGCCTGAACGTGAAGATGGATCTGCGCCCGTTTCTTGCGATCAACCCGTGCGGCTATGCCGGACTGGAAACTGTCGACATGGCGAGCCTCGAGGTTGCCGCCGACTGGAACGACGTCGCCCACACGCTGGTGCGCCGTCTGATCGCCAACCTCGACGGCGCATCCGCGGCCGCCGACAAGCCGCAGGCACTGGAACAACATTCGAATGACTGACGTTACCGCTTCCCCCGCACCGGCCGATTCGGCCGCGACTCCTGCCTACGATCCGACCGCCAAGCAGAAGGCGCAGGCGAAGACGGCGCGCATCCCGATCAAGGTCATTCCGATCGAGAAGCTGAAGAAGCCCGAGTGGATCCGCGTGAAGGCGGCCACCGGCAGTTCGCGCTTCAACGAGATCAAGACGATCCTGCGCGAGCACAACCTGCATACGGTGTGCGAGGAAGCGAGCTGCCCGAACATCGGCGAATGCTTCGGCAAGGGCACCGCGACGTTCATGATCATGGGCGACAAGTGCACGCGCCGCTGCCCGTTCTGCGACGTCGGCCACGGCCGCCCCGATCCGCTCGATCCGGACGAGCCGAAGAACCTCGCGCGCACGATCGGCGCGCTGAAGCTCAAGTACGTGGTGATCACGAGCGTCGACCGCGACGACCTGCGCGACGGCGGCGCCGGCCACTTCGTCGAATGCATCCGCGAAGTGCGCGAACAGTCGCCGGAAACGCGCATCGAAATCCTGACGCCGGACTTCCGCGGCCGTCTCGACCGCGCGATCTCGATCCTGAACGCCGCACCGCCGGACGTGATGAACCACAACCTCGAAACGGTGCCGCGCCTGTACAAGGAAGCGCGCCCGGGTTCGGACTACGCGCACTCGCTGAAGCTGCTGAAGGACTTCAAGGCGCTGCATCCGGACGTCGCGACGAAGTCGGGCCTGATGGTCGGCCTCGGCGAAACCGAAGAGGAAATCCTGCAGGTGATGCGCGACCTGCGCGCGCACGACGTCGACATGCTGACGATCGGCCAGTACCTGCAGCCGTCCGAGCACCACCTGCCGGTGCGCGCGTACGTGCATCCGGATACCTTCAAGATGTACGAGGAAGAGGCGTACAAGATGGGCTTCACGCACGCGGCCGTCGGCGCGATGGTGCGGTCGAGCTATCACGCCGATCTGCAGGCGCACGGGGCCGGGGTGGTCTGAGCGTCCTTGCTTCGCCGTCTTCCGGCGAACCCGAAAAAAGCCCGCAGCGATGCGGGCTTTTTCGTTGATGCGGACGCCATTCCTGCGTTCGCACGGCAATCGCCACCCGACCGGACGCGCAATCCGGTCGAGCATGGAAAGCAAAGCTGAAACGGCATCGATAGCTTCGCAGGATAAGTTCGCTCCCGCCGCGCGCAAAGCTCCTATAGTCGGCTCTCCCGCAGCAATGCCCGCATTCCGAAGGAGAGCCGCATGTCCCGTTTCAGCTTCATCCGCCGCGCCGTCGTCGCGCTGACCGCCTTTGCCGCGCTCGGCGCGGCGCACGCCGAGACGCGCGAAGTCGTGATCGCGTACCAGGACATGGTGGTGCCGTGGCGCTATGCGCAGGCGAGCGGTGAAGTCGAAAAGGCGACCGGCTACAAGGTCACGTTCCGCAAGCTCGACAGCGGCGCCGACGTGATCCGCGCGCTCGCGTCGGGCTCCGTGCAGCTCGGCGAAGCCGGCTCGAGCCCGATCGCGGCCGGGCTGTCGCAGGGGCTCGACATCTCGCTGTTCTGGGTGCTCGACAACATCAACGACGCCGAGGCGCTCGTCGCGCGCAACGGCTCGGGCGTCACCAACATCGCATCGCTGAAGGGCAAGAAGATCGGCGTGCCGTTCGTGTCGACGTCGCATTTCCACACGCTCGTCGCGCTGCAGGCCGCGGGCGTCAATCCGAACGACGTGAAGATCGTCAACCTGCGTCCGCCCGAAGTCGCGGCGGCGTGGGCACGCGGCGACATCGACGCGACCTACATCTGGGATCCGGTGCTCGCGAAGGTCAAGCAATCGGGCACCGTGCTGACGACGTCGGGCCAGGTTGCGAAAGAAAGTGGCAAGGCGACCTTCGACGGCTTCGTCGTGAGCCGCAAGTTCGCGCGCGAGAACCCCGAGTTCGTCACGCGCTTCGTGAAGGTGCTCGCGGCGGCCGATGCCGACTACCGCGCGCATGCGGCGGCGTGGAAGGTCGGCTCGCCGCAGGTCGCGGCGGTCGCGAAGGTATCGGGCGCGAACGCGCAGGATGTGCCGGCCAGCCTCGCGCTTTATGCGTTCCCGACGGCGGCCGAGCAGGCATCGCCGACGTGGCTCGGCGGTGGCGCGCAATCGGGCGCCGCGAAGTCGCTCGCGGCCACGGCCACGTTCCTCAAATCGCAAGGCACGATCCAGACGGTGCTCGCCGACTATTCGGCCGGCGTCGATCCGCAGTTCGTGCAGAAGGCCGCGCGCTGAGCGCGGCCGTTCAGCCCACTCGTCGCGGAGCCCGTCGATCATGAGCACGCTGGAAGTCCGTCAGGTATCGGTCGCCTATCCGGGCGAGCGCGGCAGGCCGACGACGCAGGCGCTCGCGCGCGTCGACCTGCGCATCGAGTCCGGTGAATTCGTCGTCGCGCTCGGCGCGTCCGGGTGCGGAAAGACGACGCTCTTGAACTGCATGGCCGGCTTCGTCGCGCCGACGACCGGCGACGTGCGCGTCGATGGCGTACCGGTCACGGGCCCCGGCGCCGATCGCGGCGTCGTGTTCCAGAAGTACGCGCTGCTGCCGTGGCTCGATGTACTCGACAACGTCGCGCTCGGGCTGCGCTTCGCACGGGTGTCGAAGGCCGAACGCGAAGCGCGGGCGCGGGAGATGCTCGCACTCGTCGGGCTCGACGGTCATGCGCATGCACGCGTGTACGAGCTGTCGGGCGGGATGCAGCAGCGTGTCGGCATTGCGCGTGCGCTCGCGAGCGACCCGCGCGTGCTGCTGATGGACGAGCCGATGGGCGCGCTCGATGCGATGACGCGCGGCACGATGCAGGCGCTCGTGCTCGACGTGTGGGCGCGCACCGGCAAGACGGTGTTCTTCATCACGCACGATGTCGAGGAGGCATTGTTCCTCGCGACGCGTCTCGTCGTGATGACGCCCGGCCCCGGCCGGATCGCGGAAACCTTCGAACTGCCGTTCGCGCGCCGCTACGTCGAATCGCGCGATGCGCGTGCCGTGAAGTCTTCACCGGATTTCATCGCGTGGCGCGAGCGGCTGATCGCGTATCTGCATCGCGACGAGGCAGGCGAGGCAGCCGAGGTGGCCGCGTGATGCACGAACTCGCGCGACAGGGCGCGTCGGTCGGACGCGGTCGGATCAGCACTTTGCACAGGCAGGACAGCATGAGCACGCAGGATTCGTGGACGGCCGGCGGGACGGCCGCAGGTGTCGAGCAGGGCGATCGTACGCGCACTCGGGCGGCCGCGCGTCGTGCGCCGTCGTCGCGCCGCTACCGGTTGCCGGGGGAGGGGAAGACGGCGGCCTTGAGCACGGCGACGGTCGCCGCGCTGGCCGTGCTGTGGTGGGTCGCCACGCATCGCCAGTGGCTGCCGCCGCTGTTCTTGCCCGCGCCGGAAGCCGTGTGGGCGGCATTCGTCGACGCATGGCATGGCCGCATCCAGGGCGGCCTGCCGTTGTCCGAGCACTTGCTGTGGAGCGCGGCGCGCGTATTCGGCGCATTCCTGCTCGCGACCGCGATCGGCGTGCCGGCCGGCATCCTGATGGGCGTGAGCCGCGTCGCGCGCGGCGTGCTCGATCCGCTGCTCGAGTTCTACCGGCCGCTGCCGCCGCTCGCGTACCTGCCGCTCGTCGTGATCTGGTTCGGCATCGATGAAACGGCGAAGCTCGTCGTGATCTTCCTCGCGTGCTTCGCGCCGATCGCGATGGCCGCGCGCGCCGGCGTGCGCGCCGCGACGGTCGAACAGATCAACGCCGCGTATTCGCTCGGCGGCAGCTTCGCGCAGATCGTGCGCCACGTCGTGCTGCCGGCCGCGTTGCCGGAAATCCTCACCGGGCTGCGGATCGCGATCGGCTTCGGCTGGACGACGCTCGTCGCGGCCGAGATGGTCGCCGCGACGGCCGGGCTCGGGCAGATGGTGCTCAACGCATCGAGCTTCCTGCGCACCGATATCGTCGTGATGGGCATCCTGATCATCGGCGCGATCGCGTGGCTGTTCGATCTCGCGATGCGCTGGGTCGAGCGGCGGATCGTGCCGTGGAAGGGGCGGGGATAAGCGCGGGTATCGCCCGGGCGTCGTGGCGATGGACAGGACGGGCGACCGGGGAGGGAATCCGGTTCGACCCGTTGCGCACGGTCATTGCGATGCGGCGCGCAGCGGGGCCGTCACGGGCGCGACCGGGTCATGCCGTCATGCCGCGACGATAGAGGCTCAGTGCCACCGCCAGTCCGGCCAGCATGCCGGCGCAGCCGCGATTGAGCCATTTCAGCGCGCGTCCGGACATCGCTTTCATCACGTGATAGCCGCTCGCTGCGTAGATCGCCATCAACAGGACGTCGATCGTCGCAGTGAGGATGGCCAGCGTAGCGTACTGGGCTGCGACGTTCGCTTCGGGCTGGATGAATTGAGGCAGGAAGGCCGAGAAAAACAGCAGCCCTTTCGGATTGGACAACGCGACCAGCAGCGAACGCTTGAATGCCGACCGGCCGTTCCGTGCACCGTCGGCTGGCACGACATCGGTCGACGGCAGCGTCGCGGGGGCGTGCCAGAGTGCCCATGCGAGGTACAGCAGATACACGGCGCCCGCCCACTTCAGCATCACGAACAGGTGCTCCGACGCTTGCATGATCGCGCCGAGGCCGCATCCGACCGCACCGATCAGGATCAGGTCCGACAGCGCGGCGCCGGCGATTCCGTAAGCCGCGATGCGCAGGCCGCGCGTGGTGCCGTTGTTCAGTGCCAGCAGCATCGTGGGGCCTGGCGTGACCGTCACGGCGGATACCGTGATGACGTACAGCAGGAGCGTCGTCGAGTTCATGTCGCGGCTTCTGAACGGGTAGCGGAAGCCGTCAGTTTAAACCTGGCCGGATGCGCGGCATGGGTTCACTCCGCGCCCGTTCGCCAGGCGGATGGCGCTGCCGGATCGCACACGCGAGTCGAGCGGCGCGCGGGGGGCGCCGCTCATCGCCGTCAATCCCCCATCGCAACCCCTTCCCGCCGCGGATCGGCCCCGCCGAACCACACCGTCTGCCCCTGCACGTTCAGCCGCTGGATCCCCTGCAGCCCCGAGTTCATCTCGACGACCTGCACGTCGTGCCCGCGGCCCTTCAGCCCGTCGGCGAGGGCTTCCGACACGCGGCCGCGTTCGAGCTGCGTCGGCCCGTTCATCGACCCGAAGTTCGGCAGCGCGATCGCCTGCTGCATCGTCATCCCCCAGTCGAGCACACCCACCAGCGTCTTCGCGACGTGATTGATGATCGCGGGGCCGCCGGCCGAGCCGGCGATCATCGTCACCTGCTTCGTCTTCTTGTCGAACACCAGCTCCGGCGACATCGCCGAGCGCGGCCGCTTGCCGGGCTGCACGCGGTTCGCGACCGGCCGGCCGTTGTCGTTCGACACGAACGAGAAATCGGTGAGCTGATTGTTCAGCATGAAGCCGCGCACCATCAGCCGCGAGCCGAATGCATCCTCGATGCTCGTCGTCATCGACAGCGCCTGGCCATAGCGGTCGACGATCGCGATGTCGGACGTCGACGGCAGCTCGGGGCTGCGGTCGTCGGCCATCGCGAGCGTCGCGCCCTGAGGCGTGCCGGCCTGCGCGACGCCCATGCTGTTGTCGCCGATCAGGTGTGCGCGCTGCGCGAGATAGGTCTTGTCGGTGAGGCTCGCCCAGCTGCCGCCCGGCAGCGGCACGAAATCGGGATCGGCGACATAGCGCGCGCGGTCCGCATACGCGAGGCGCCCGGCTTCGCTGAACAGGTGGGCGGCGAACGGAGTCGGCTCGTAGCCGACGTCGTTGCGCACCGGCTTCTGCGAGCCGATCTGCTGCCAGTCGGGCATTGCCTCGAGGATGCCGAGCATCTGCGCGATCGCGAGGCCGCCCGACGACGGCGGCGGCATCCCGCACACGACCGAGCGCCGGTAGTCGGTGCACAGCGGCGCGCGCACCTTCGCCTTGTAGCGCGCGAGATCCTGCAGCGACAGCAGGCCCGGGTTGGTCGGGTGCTTGCGTACCTTCGTGACGATGTCGCGCGCGATCGCGCCGCTGTAGAACGCGTTCGCGCCGCGGTCGGCGACCTGGCGCAGCACGGTCGCGAGCGCGGGGTTCTTGAGCACCGTGCCGGCGGCCTTCGGCGAGCCGTCCGCGTTGTAGAAGTACGCACGGGCGGCCGGGTCGTTCTTCAGGTACCGGTCGTTCGCGATCAGCATCGCAAGCCGCGGGCTGATCGTGAAGCCGTGCTCGGCGAGCCGGATCGCCGGCTGGAACAGCCGGCGCCACGGCAGCTTGCCGTGCGCGCGATGCGCGTCGTCGAGCATGCGCAGCACGCCCGGCGTGCCGACCGAGCGCCCGCCGACGACACCTTCGTAGAAGCCCATCGGCTGGCCGGTCGGCCCGTAGAAGAGGCGCTCGGTCGCGGCGGCCGGCGCGGTTTCGCGGCCGTCGTAGGCCTGCGTCGCCTTCCCGTCGAAGTACAGCATGAATGCGCCGCCGCCGATCCCCGACGATTGCGGCTCGACGAGCGCGAGCACCATCTGCGTGGCGATCGCCGCGTCGATCGCGGTGCCGCCGGCCTTCAGCATGTCGAAGCCGGCCTGCGTCGCGAGCGGGTTCGCGGCGGCGATCATGAAGTGCTGCGAGGTCCAGCCCGGCTTGTCGGTCCAGCCGGACGACAGCTCGGGCGCGTGGAAGCCGGGCAGCGGCACGGCGGCGCCCGAGGCGGCGGCGACGGGCACCACCGCGCTCGACGGCGGCGTGGACGGGGACGTGCAGCCGGCGTTGAACGCGACGAGCGCGACGGCGGCGAGCAGCGTCCAGGAGCGCGAATGCGGACGAATCCGGTCGAACATTGAACCCTCGGCAGCAGTGAATTCGAAGGAGGCGACGGTGCCGGCGCAACGCGGCTGCCCGCCCCGGCGCGCTATTGTCGCCGCGCGCCCGGCGGCTTGTCACCCGACAGGAAACCCTGACGCATCGCGCCGGGCCCGCCCCGGCCGGTCTTTCCGGCCTGTTCGAGGATGAACTCTATGAACGTCGACGTCGCACGCGTGTGGTGCCGGTTCGGCATGTAGAGCATGTACATGTGCGTGCCGAAGATGCTGAGCCGGTACGCGTCGAGCGACGTGACGACCGTGCCGCGCCGGATGTCGTCATGCATCACGTAGTCGGGCACGATGCCGACGCCGATCCCGCCGAGGATCGCCTGCCGCAGAAACAGGAAGTTCTCCGAAATCAGCGTGGGCTCGAGCAGCACCTCGTGGCGCTCGTCGCCGAGATACGCGGCGATCCTGAGCTGCCGGCCCATTACCGTCGCGGTGACGACGGGGGCGGCCGACAGCGCGCCGAGGCTCGCCGGCATCCCGTGCTCGGCTGCGAATGCGGCGGACGCGCACGCGACGTAGCGCACCGCGCCCATGTCGCGCGCGACGAGGTTCTGCGGCGGCTCCGGCATCACGCGCACCGCGATGTCGATCTCGTCGCGCATCAGGTCTTCCACGCGGTTCTCGAACACGACGTCGAGCACGATGCCCGGATGCAGCCGCTTGAACGCGAGCAGCCAGTCGGACATCACGATCTGCCCGTAGCCGCTCGGCACCGACAGCCGCACGCGGCCCTGCAGGTCCTGGCCGAGCGTCGTCACCGATTCCTGCGCGGCGAGCAGTTCGTTGCGGATGCGCCGGCCGTGCTCGTACAGCTTCAACCCGATCTCGGTCGGCTCGATGCGCCGCGTCGTGCGCCGCACGAGCTGCTGGCCGATCGACCGCTCGAGCTGGTTCAGCCGGTAGCTGACGTTTGCGCGGCTCATCTTGAGCCGCTGCGCGGCCTTGCTGAGATTGCCGGCGTCGAGGATCTCGACGAGCAGCGTCAGCGCGTTCAGGTCCATGCGTCGCGTCTCCTGATCCGTCCCGCTAATGAATCTCGATCGCGGCCGGAAGCATTCAGTGTCAAGTCAGACTTGACAGCTTGTAAAAGCGGAAGGGAATTGTCAATGAATCTCGATCAATCGAGAATCGGGTCATGCCCGGCGTACGGCCGGATCTTGTCCCGCTTCGTGCGGGACCGGGGCCGGTGCCCCGGCGCCGCTCGCGTGGCCGTGAGCCACGAACCGGCGTCGACGCATCGGTCGCCGCGTCAAGGAGACACGATGAACTCACCCGCTTCCCCCGCCAGCCCGGCCGGCACCGTCACGCGCGAACGGCGCGACAAGGTGCTCGTCATCACGATCGACCATCCGCCCGTCAATGCGCTGTCCGCCGACGTGCGGCGCGGCCTCGCCGATGCGATCGACGCCGCGCAGGCCGACGACGCGATCCGCGCGGTGCTGATCGTCGGCGCCGGCCGCAACTTCATCGCGGGCGCCGACATCCGCGAATTCGGCAAGCCGATCGTGCCGCCGTCGCTGCCCGACGTGTGCGAGCGGATCGAATCGGGCACGAAGCCGGTCGTGGTCGCGTTGCACGGCGCGACGCTCGGCGGCGGCCTCGAAGTCGCGCTCGCCGCGCATTACCGGCTCGCGGTGCCGGGCGCGAAGCTCGGGCTGCCCGAAGTGACGCTCGGCCTGCTGCCCGGCGCGGGCGGCACGCAGCGCGCGCCGCGCCTGATCGGTGCGAAGGCCGCGCTCGACCTGATGCTGACGGGCCGTCATGCGAGCGCCGAGGAAGCGCTCGCGCTCGGCCTCGTCGATCGCATCGCGCACAGCGACGACACGCTCGCCGAAGGGCTCGCCTATGCGCAGGAGCTCGTGTCGCTCGGCGCACCGGTGCGCCGCACGCGCGATGCGCGGGGCCTGGCCGACCGCGCGGCCGCGCAGGCTGCGATCGAGGCGGCGCGCGCGGAATTGCCGAAGAAGTCGCGTGGCCTGTTCTCGCCCGCGAAGATCGTCGACGCGGTCGAGGCCGCGCTCACACAGTCGTTCGACACGGGGATGAAGCTCGAGCGCAGCCTGTTCCTGCAATGCGTCGACAGCCCGCAGCGCGCGGGTCTCGTGCATGCGTTCTTCGCGGAGCGCGAAGCGGCGAAGGCGCCCGAGGCGCGGCGCGCGAGCGCGCGGCCGGTCGAGCGGATCGGCGTGGTCGGCGGCGGCACGATGGGCGCGGGCATCGCGGTCGCGGCGCTCGATGCCGGGCTGCCGGTGACGATGATCGAACGCGACGAAGCATCGCTCGCCCGTGGCCGAGCGCACGTCGAGAAGGTATATGACGGCCTCGTCGCGAAAGGGCGGATGACACCGGCCGCGCACGCGGCGCGGCTCGCGCGCTTCAAGGGCAGCACGTCGTACGACGCGCTTGCGCAGGCCGACGTCGTGATCGAGGCCGTGTTCGAGGACATGGCGGTGAAGAAGGGCGTGTTCGCCGAACTCGCGCGCGTGTGCAAGCCGGGCGCGGTGCTCGCGACCAACACGTCGTATCTCGACATCGACGAACTGGCCGCGAGCATCGACCGGCCGGCCGACGTGATCGGCCTGCATTTCTTCTCGCCCGCCAACGTGATGAAGCTGCTCGAGATCGTCGTGCCGAAGCGTGTGAGCCCGGACGTCGTCGCGACCGCGTTCGCGCTGGCCAGGCAACTGAAGAAGACGCCGGTGCGCGCCGGCGTATGCGACGGCTTCATCGGCAACCGGATCCTCGCGGTCTATCGCACGGCGGCCGACTACCTGATGGAAGACGGCGCGTCGCCGTACCAGATCGACCGCGCGGTGCGCGAATTCGGCTTCCCGATGGGGCCGTTCCAGGTCGTCGACCTCGCGGGCGGCGACATCGGCTGGGCGACCCGCAAGCGCCGCGCGGCGACGCGCGACCCGCGCTCGCGCTACGTGGAGATTTCCGACCGGCTGTGCGAGCGCAGCTGGTTCGGCCAGAAGACGGCGCGCGGCTACTACCTGTATCCGGACGGCGCGCGCGTCGGCGCGCCGGACCCGGAAGTCGAGACGATCGTCGCCGAAGAACGCGCGAAGAAGGGCATCACGCCGCGCACGTTCACCGACGACGAGATCCTGCGCCGCTACCTCGCCGCGATGATCAACGAAGGCGCGAACGTCGTGCACGAGAAGATCGCGCTGCGCCCGCTCGATGTCGATGCGGTGTTCCTGTACGGCTACGGTTTCCCGCGCTATCGCGGCGGCCCGATGCATTACGCGGACACGGTCGGCCTCGCGAATGTGCTCGCCGATATCCGCGCGTTCGCGAAGGAAGATCCGCTGTTCTGGAAGCCGTCGCCGCTGCTCGTCGATCTCGTCGCGCGCGGCGCGGATTTCGCGAGCCTGAACCGCATCGACTGAACGCCCACCGCATTCGCAACGGACCCACGATGGACCTCAATTTCACTCCCGAAGAGGAAGCCTTCCGCACGGAAGTGCAGCGCTTCCTGCAAGCCGAACTGCCCGAGCGCATCGCGCGCAAGGTGAAGGGCGGCCTGCATCTCAAGCGCGACGACATGCGCGAATGGCATGCGATCCTCAACGCGCGCGGCTGGCTCGCGAGCCACTGGCCGCGCGAATACGGCGGCCCCGGCTGGAGCGTCGCGCAGAAGTTCCTGTTCGACAACGAATGCGCGCTCGCGGGTGCGCCGCGCATCGTGCCGTTCGGCGTGAACATGCTCGGCCCCGTGCTGATCAAGTACGGCAACGAAGCGCAGCAGCGCCACTGGCTGCCGCGCATCCTCGACGGCACCGACTGGTGGTGCCAGGGCTACTCGGAGCCGGGCGCCGGTTCCGATCTCGCGGCGGTGAAGACGAGCGCGGTGCGCGGCATCGACGCGCAGGGCGAGCACTACCTCGTGAACGGCCAGAAGACGTGGACCACGCTCGGCCACTACGCGAACATGATCTTCTGCCTCGTGCGCACCGCGACCGACGTGCGCAAGCAGGAGGGCATCAGCTTCCTGCTGATCGACATGAACACGCCGGGTGTCGAGGTGCGCCCGATCATCACGCTCGACGGCGAGCACGAAGTCAACGAGGTGTTCTTCACCGACGTGCGCGTGCCGGCGGCAAACCTCGTCGGCGAAGAGAATCGCGGCTGGACCTACGCGAAATACCTGCTCACGTATGAGCGCACCAACATCGCCGGAATCGGCTTCTCGACGGCCGCGCTCGACCGGCTGCGCGCGGTGGCCGCGAAGGTCACGAAGAACGGCCGGCCGCTCGCGGACGATCCGTTCTTCGCGGCGCGCGTAGCACGTGTCGAGATCGAGCTCGAGAACATGCGCACGACCAACCTGCGCGTGCTGGCCGCGGTCGCGGGCGGCGGCGCGCCCGGGGCGGAAAGCTCGATGCTGAAGATCCGCGGCACGCAGATCCGCCAGGAGATCACCGCGCTGATGCGGCGCGCGATGGGGCCGTACGCGCAGCCGTTCGTCGAGGAAGCGCTCGATGCCGATTACGACGGCGAGCCGGTCGGCCCGGACGACGCCGCGAGCGCCGCGCAGCAGTATTTCAACAACCGTAAGCTGTCGATCTTCGGCGGCTCGAACGAGATCCAGAAGAACATCATCGCGAAGATGATGCTCGGGCTGTAACGAGGGACGCGACGATGGATTTCCAGCACACAGAAGACCGCCGGATGCTGGCGGATACGTTGAATCGCTTCATCGCCGAACAGTACGCGTTCCCGGTGCGCGATCGCATTGCGCAGTCGGCTGAAGGTTTCGATCGCGCGATGTGGCTGCGCTTTGCCGAACTCGGCACCGTCGGCGCGCTGTTTGCCGAAGCCGACGGCGGGTTCGGCGGCGCGGGCTTCGACATCGCGGTGGTGTTCGAATGCCTCGGGCGCGGGCTCGTCGTCGAGCCGTTCCTCGGCGCGCTGCTCGCGGGCCGTGCGCTGTCGCTCGCCGGCGGCGCCGCGCATCGCGACCGGCTGGCCGCGCTGATCGACGGCCGCGCGAGCGCCGCGTTCGCGCACGACGAGCCGGGCTCGCACTACGAACTGACGACCGTGCGCACGCGTGCCGAACGCTCGGGCGACGGCTGGGTGCTGACGGGCGCGAAGGGCGTCGTCGACCAGGCCGCGCAGGCGGCGTTCTTCGTCGTCAGCGCGCGCGTGTCGGGTCATGACGACGATGCAGCCGGCATCGGCCTGTTCGTCGTGGCGGCCGATGCACCGGGCGTATCGCTGCGCGACTACCGGAAGATGGACGGCGGCCGCGCGGCCGAGGTGCGCTTCGAACGCGTCGTGCTGCCGGCCGATGCCGCGCTCGGCGCGCACGGCGGTGAAGCCGGCGCCGAGCTGCTCGAACGCGTGCTCGGCTACGGGCTGCTCGCGCTGTCGGCGGAAGCGCTCGGCGCGATGGACGTTGCGAAGGAGTACACGCTCGACTACCTGCGCACGCGCAAGCAGTTCGGCTTGCCGATCGGCAGCTTCCAGGCGCTGCAGCACCGGATGGCCGACCTGCTGCTCGAAGTCGAGCAGGCGCGCTCGGCGGTGATCAACGCGGCCGCGCAGCTCGATGCGCCGCGCGTGGTGCGCGAACGCGCGCTCGCCGCCGCCAAATACAGCATCGGCCGGATCGGCACGCTCGTCGCGGAGGAGAGCATCCAGCTGCACGGCGGGATCGGGATGACGTGGGAGCTGCCGCTGTCGCACTACGCGAAGCGGCTCGTGATGATCGATCACCAGCTCGGCGACGAGGATCATCACCTCGCGCGCTACATCGCGCTGTCGAAACAGTAAAAAACGAACGACGCGAATGGAGGAGACAAGGATGACGAACGAATCCCGCGCATTGCCGCTGGCCGGCGTGAAGGTGCTCGATTTCTCGCGCGTGCTCGCGGGCCCGTGGTGCGCGATGGTGCTCGCCGATTTCGGCGCGGAAGTGATCAAGGTCGAGCATCCGGCGCGCGGCGACGACACGCGCGACTGGGGCCTGAGGATCGGCGACACCGAGACGACCTACTTCAACAGCGTGAACCGCAGCAAGCGCTCGATCTGTCTCGACCTGCAGACCGAAGCGGGGCGGCGCCTTGCACGCGAGCTGGCCGCGCAGGCCGACGTGGTGCTCCACAACTTCAAGTTCGGCGGCGCGGAAAAGCTCGGGCTCGGCTACGACGCGCTGGCCGAGCTGAACCCGCGCGTCGTGCACTGCGCGATTTCCGGCTACGACCGCTCGGGCGCCGAGGCCGCGCGGCCCGGCTACGACCTCGTCGTGCAGGGCGAGGCCGGGCTGATGGCGCTGAACGGCGAGGCCGGCCAGCCGCCGCTGAAGTTCGGCGTCGCGGCGGTCGACCTGTTCACCGGCATGTATTCGGCGCAGGCGATCCTCGCCGCGCTGTACGAGCGCCATGCGACCGGGCGCGGGCGACGCATCGAGATGGCGCTGTTCGACTGCGGGCTGATGATCACCGCGTACTACGGTCTCGACGCGCTGCTGATGGGCGAGGACCCGCCGCGCTACGGCAACGCGCATCCGTCGATCGTGCCGTATGGCGTGTTCGACGCGGCCGACGGCCCGCTCGTGATCACGGTCGGCAACAACACGCAGTTCGCGCGTTTCTGCGACGCGATCGAGCGGCCCGATCTCGCGGCCGACGCGCGCTACAAGACCAACCTTGGCCGCTCGGAAAACCGCGCCGAGCTGTTGCCGGAGATTCGCGGCGAACTCGCGCGCCGGTCGCGCGCGACGTTGCTCACGGCACTCGCCGATGCAGGCATTCCGTGCGGCGAAGTGCTCGGGCTGCACGAAGCGCTGAAGTCGGAGCGCGCGACGCGCGCGGGGCTCGTCACGCGGCAGCCGCACCCGGTCGCCGGCGGCGTCGACGTGCTTGCGCCGCCGTATCGGTTCGATGGCGCGCGGTTGCCGGTGCGCGGTGCGCCGCCGGTGCTCGGCGCGGATACGGACGCGGTGCTCGGCGGCTGGCTCGGGATGTCGGCCGACGAGGTCGCGCGGCTGCGTGCGGATCGCGTGGTCTGAGCCCAAGCCCAAGCCCAAGCCCAAGCCCAAGCCCAAGCCCAAGCCCAAGCACGGGCAGGACACGTTGCATTGCACCGCCTCGGCGCGGGCGGATCGGTAGACGCGCCGACCATCCAGACGAAAACCCTCGCGATACGACGAGGAGACATTGGAGACACCATGGAGCTTTCCGCCATCGAATCGGTCACGGCGCGCCGTGACTACCAGCAGCTCGTGCGGGCGCGGCGCCGCTTCAGCTTCACGCTGACGGCGCTGATGATCGCCACGTACTACGGCTTCATCCTGCTCGTCGCGCTCGCGCCGCACGTGCTCGCCGCGCCGCTGTACCGCGGTGCGACGATGACGGTCGGGATTGCCGCGGGCGTCGCGATCATCCTGGTCGCGATCAGCCTGACCGCGTGCTACGTGCTGCGCGCGAACCGTGCGTTCGACCGCCGCGTCGACGCGATCCTGCAGCGTTCGTGACGGAGGCCGACATGCGACGACTCTCGATGGCGCTCGGCGCGCCTGCCGTTCTCGTTTCCTCCGCCGCCCACGCGGTATCGGTCGCGGGCCCGATGCCCGACAAGGTCGAACTGAATCCGGTCGCGATCGGGATGTTCTTCGCGTTCGTGTTCGCGACGCTCGCGCTCACGCGCTGGGCCGCACGCCGCACGCGCTCGACACGCGACTTCTACACGGCCGGCGGCGGCATCACCGGGCTGCAGAACGGGCTTGCCATCGCGGGCGACTACATGTCGGCCGCGTCGTTCCTCGGGCTGTCCGGGATGGTGTTCATGTTCGGCTTCGACGGGCTCATCTACTCGATCGGCTTTCTGGTCGGCTGGCCGTTCGTGATGTTCCTGATCGCCGAGCCGCTGCGCAACCTCGGCAAGTTCACGTTCGTCGACGTCGTCGCGTACCGCTTCGCGCAGCGGCCGATCCGGCTGCTGACGTCCGCGAATTCGCTGACCATCGTCGTGCTGTACCTCGTCGTGCAGATGGTCGGCGCGGGCAAGCTGATCCAGCTGCTGTTCGGGTTGTCGTACGGCACGGCCGAGCTGATCGTCGGCGTGCTGATGGTCGTCTACGTGTTCTTCGGCGGGATGACGGCCACCACCTGGGTGCAGGTGATCAAGGCCGTGCTGCTGCTGTGCGGCGCGACGCTGCTCGTCGTGCTCGCGCTCGGCGAATTCGGCTTCAGCGTCGACGAGATGTTCCGCCGCGCGGTGGCCGTGCATCCGGGCGCGCTGTCGATCATGGGCCCCGGCAAGCTGATCCGCGATCCGGCCAACGCGCTGTCGCTCGGCATCGCGCTGATGTTCGGCACGGCCGGCTTCCCGCACATCCTGATGCGTTTCTTCACCGTGCCGAACGCGAAGGAGGCGCGCAAGTCGGTGCTCTACGCGACCGGCTTCATCGGCTACTTCTACCTGCTGACCTTCGTGATCGGCTTCTCGGCGATCGTGCTGCTCGCGCAGCATCCGGAGTTCTTCAAGGTCGGCGCGAACGGCACGTTCAACCTGACGCACGACCTGCTCGGCGGCTCGAACATGGTCGCGGTGAAGCTCGCGCAGGCGGTCGGCGGGAACTGGTTCTACGGCTTCATCGCGGCCGTCACGTTCGCGACGATCCTCGCGGTGGTCGCGGGCCTGACGCTCGCCGGCGCGACGACGATCTCGCACGACCTGTATGCGCAGATGTGGGCACGCGGCAAGCCCGACGAACGCGTCGAGATGCGCATTTCGCGCGCGGCGACGATCGCGCTGTCGGCGGTCGCGATCGGGTTGTCGATCCTGTTCGAGCACGTGAACGTCGCGTTCATGGTCGGCCTCGTCGCCGCGGTGGCCGCGAGCGCCAATTTCCCGGTGCTCGCGATGTCGATCTTCTGGCGCGGGATGACGACGCGCGGCGCGGTGCTCGGCGGGGGGCTCGGCCTCGTGTCGGCGGTCGCGCTCACGGTGCTGTCGAAGTCGGTGTGGGTCGACGTGCTGCACCACGCGCACGCGCCGGTGTTCCTCGACAACCCGGCGCTCGTGTCGGTGCCGCTCGCGTTCATCGGGATCGTCGTCGGCTCGCTCGCGGATCGCGGCGAGCGTGCACGCCGCGAGCGCGACGCGTTCGCGCAGCAGGAGTTCTACGCGCAGACGGGCGTGCTGGCCAGCCGGGCCGTGCAGCATTGATTCGTCTGATGAAACGATGCCTCCGTCCGGATCGCCGGACGGATATTTTCCGGAAATCCGGAATCCCGGATTTCCTTGCCTGCCGCATTATGAGAAATACAATGAATACAAAGGTTTGACGGGTTTCAGGAACCTGGCATTGACCTTGCAATATAAAGCGCACGGCCATCCCACGGCCGAACTACTACAGCAAGCAAGGAGACAATCGATGACCACTGCCTTCCTCCCCCTCCGGACGTCCTGAGGCATCGCTTGTTGCGGCACGGCAGCCGCGCGGGCGAGTGACTTCCCCTGACATTCGTCCGCGCGCGTGACGCCGTTTCCATCGGCTCATCTACTTCTGCAGGAACCATCGTGAAGAAGAAACCCTTCTACAAAGTGCTCTATGTGCAGGTGATCTTCGCCATCATCGTCGGCGTGATCCTCGGCCACTTCTACCCGTCGATCGCCACCGACATGAAGCCGCTCGGCGACGGCTTCATCAAGCTGATCAAGATGGTGATCGGCCCGATCATCTTCTGTACGGTCGTCACCGGCATCGCCGGCATGGAGGACATGAAGAAGGTCGGCCGCGTCGGCGGCAAGGCGCTGCTGTACTTCGAGATCGTGTCGACCTTCGCGCTGGTGCTCGGCCTCGCGGCCACGCACATCCTGCGTCCGGGCGTCGGCTTCAACATCGATCCGGCGACGCTCGACGGCAAGGCCGTCGCGTCGTACGCGGCGAAGGCGCACGGGCAGTCGACGGTCGACTTCCTGATGCACATCATCCCGAACACGATGGTCGATGCATTCGCGCAGGGCGAAATCCTGCAGATCCTGCTGATCGCACTGCTGTTCGGCAGCGTGCTCGCGCACCTCGGCGAGCGCGGCAAGGTCGTCACCGACTTCATCGACGGGCTCACGCGCGTGCTGTTCGGCATCGTGCACATCGTCACGAAGCTGGCCCCGATCGGCGCGTTCGGCGCGATGGCGTTCACGATCGGCAAGTACGGCGTCGGCTCGCTGGTGCCGCTGCTCAAGCTGATCGGCACGTTCTACCTGACGTCGGTCGTGTTCGTGCTGGTCGTGCTCGGCACGATCGCGCGCGTCACCGGCTTCTCGATCATCCGCTTCGTGTCGTACATCAAGGAAGAGCTGCTGATCGTGCTCGGCACGAGCTCGTCGGAAGCCGCGCTGCCGCAGCTGATGGAAAAGCTCGAGAAGGCAGGCTGCTCGCGTTCGGTCGTCGGCCTCGTCGTGCCGACCGGCTATTCGTTCAACCTCGACGGCACCAACATCTACATGACGATGGCCGTGCTGTTCATCGCGCAGGCGACCAACATCGAACTGACGTGGATGCAGCAGCTCACGCTGCTGGCGGTTGCGATGCTGACGTCGAAGGGCGCGAGCGGCGTCACGGGCGCGGGCTTCATCACGCTCGCAGCGACGCTGGCCGTCGTGCCGACGATCCCGCTGTCGGGCATGGTGCTGATCCTCGGTATCGACCGCTTCATGAGCGAGTGCCGCGCGCTGACCAACATCGTCGGCAACGGCGTCGCCACCGTCGTCGTGTCGGCCTGGGAGAAGGAACTCGACCGCAACAAGCTGCGCCAGGCGCTGGCGGGCGGCGGCGAGGTCAAGACGACCGAGACGGCCGGCGTCTGATGCGATGAACGAGCAGGCGGCGGCACCGCCCGCCGGCGGCGCTGCCGGCGGCGGCCACGGCAGGGAGGCGGAGGCCTATGACACAATAGGCGATCCGCATCGCCAGGAAGCCTCGACCGTGACGCGCCGCCTGCTCATCCTCGTCGTGCTTGCCGCCGCGCTCGCCGCGGCGTGCACGCTGACGTGGACGATCACCTGGCGGCGCGGCGTCGCCGAACTGCAGCGCAACGCCGCGGTGCGCGTCGACCGCACCACCAACGCGCTCAAGAGCACGCTCGACCGCTACGAGTCGCTGCCCTACCTGCTCGGCAGCCACCCGTACGTGCAGGAGCTGCTCGCCGATCCGAAGCGCGCCGACTACACCGGGCGCGTCAATCGCTATCTCGAAGACCTCAACGAACACGCGCACGCGACCGTCACCTACGTGATCGGCGCAGACGGCCTGTGCGTCGCCGCCAGCAACTGGCGTGCGCCCGACAGCTTCGTCGGAACCGAATACCGTTTCCGCCCGTATTTCCTCGACGCGATGAACGGCCAGGTCGGCCGCTTCTTCGGGATCGGCACGATCTCGCGCGATCCGGGCTACTACATCTCGCAGCCCGTCTGGCGCGACGGCAAGATCGCTGGCGTCGTCGTCGTGAAGCTCAACCTCGAGTGGTTCCAGGGCGCCGATGCGTCCGAGCCGCTCGTTGTCGCGGATGATCACGGCGTCGTGTTCCTGTCGTCGGTGCCCGCATGGAAGTACCACACGCTGCGGCCGCTCACGGGGCCCGTCGCGGCGTCGATCTACGAGACGCGCCAGTACGCGCAGCAGCCTGTCACGCCGCTGCCGCTGCGCATCGAGCAGGTGCTCGGCCCCGATGCGGAGATCGTGCGCCTCGGAGCCGGCCTGCGCGCGCCGCGCTATCTCGCGAGCAAGCGCCGGATCGGCGAGCCCGACTGGCTGCTCGTCACGCTCGCGCCGATCGCGCCCGTCGACGCCGATGCGCGCAACGCGACGATCGTCACCGGTTTCGGCTTCGTGTCGGTCGCGCTGCTTGCGTTCTACTGGCGGATGCGCCGCGCGCGCGTGCGCGAAATGATCCGCGGCCGCGCGCTGCTGCAGCAGGCCTATGCGGAGCTGAACCGGCGCGTCGAGGAGCGCACGGCCGACCTGTCGGAAGCGAACGAGCAGTTGCAGAAGGAAGTCGGCGACCGGATCCGCGCGGAGCAGGAGCTGCGCGCCGCGCACGACGAACTGATCCAGGCGAGCAAGCTCGCCGCGCTTGGCCAGATGGCGGCCGGCATCACGCATGAACTGAACCAGCCGCTCGCGGCGCTGCGCAGCTTCTCGGACAACACGCGCGTGCTGCTCGATCGCGGCGAGCAGGCGGCCGCGCGCGAGAACCTCGAGGCGATCGCCGCGCTCACCGAGCGGATGGGCAAGATCACGAACCAGCTGAAGCTGTTCGTCGGCCGTGCGAAGCCGCGCAACGAGCAGGCGCTGGTCGTGCGCGCGCTGCGCAGCGTGCTGTCGCTGCTCGACGAGCGCCTGCGCGGCGTTGCGCTCACGCTGACGCTGCAGGACGCGACCGTGTCGCCCGCGCACGATGCGCCGCTCGACCTGGCGCGCGACTACCCCGAGCTCGTCGCCCGTTGCGAGGATCTGCGCCTCGAACAGGTGCTGATCAACCTGCTCGGCAACGCGCTCGATGCGGTCGCCGGCGTGGCGGCGCCCGCGATCGAGGTGACGATCGCGGTGTCGGCGGCCACGCTCGCGGTCGAGGTGCGCGACAACGGAAGCGGCATTGCGCCCGACTTGCTGCCGCGCCTGTTCGAACCGTTCTTCACGACCAAGGAAATGGGGCGCGGGCTCGGGCTCGGCCTCGCGATCTCGTCGTCGATCGCGAGCGATGCGGGCGGTGCGCTCACAGCGCGCAACGCGCCGTCGGGCGGCGCGCTGTTCGTCTTGACGCTGCGGCGCGCCCGCACGCATCATCCGGACTCCGTGTCCGAGCCGGCGGGCTCGCGCTAGGCGCGCCACGCCGCCCGCCCGATCGGCGCACGATCGGTATCAACGACGCCGCGCGCGCTGCCGCCGCGCGGCCCGTCAGGAGCAAGTGAGTACGATGGCCAACCGGCTGCAAGTGATCTATATCGAAGACGATGCGCTCGTTCGCCGGGCCAGCGTGCAGAGCCTTCAGCTGGCGGGGTTCGACGTCGTCGGCTTCGAGTCGGCCGAGGCGGCCGAGAAGGCGATCGTCGCGGATACCGCCGGCGCGATCGTCAGCGACATCCGACTGCCCGGCGCGAGCGGGCTCGACGTGCTCGCGCAGTGCCGCGAGCGCGTGCCCGACGTGCCCGTGATCCTCGTCACGGGGCACGGCGACATCTCGATGGCCGTGCAGGCGATGCGCGACGGCGCGTACGACTTCATCGAAAAACCGTTTGCGGCCGAGCGCCTGATCGAGACGGTGCGCCGCGCGCTCGAGCGCCGCGAACTCGTGCTCGAGAACCACGCGCTGCGGCGCGAACTGGCCGGACAGAACGTCGTCGCGCCGCGCATCATCGGCCGCAGTCCGGCAATCGAGCAGGTGCGCAAGCTGATCGCGAACGTCGCGCCGACCGATGCGTCGGTGCTGATCAACGGCGACACCGGCGCCGGCAAGGAGCTGATCGCGCGCAGCCTGCACGAGCTGTCGCCGCGCCGCGACAAGCCGTTCATCGCGGTGAACTGCGGCGCGCTGCCCGAGCCGATGTTCGAGTCGGAGATGTTCGGCTACGAGCCCGGCGCGTTTACCGGCGCCGCGAAGCGCCGCGTCGGCAAGCTCGAATATGCGTCCGGCGGCACGCTGTTCCTCGACGAAATCGAAAGCATGCCGCTCGCGCTGCAGGTGAAGTTGCTGCGCGTGCTGCAGGACGGCGTGCTGGAGCGGCTAGGCTCGAACCAGCCGATCCGCGTGAACTGCCGCGTGGTGGCGGCCGCGAAAGGCGACATGAGCGAACTCGTCGCGGCCGGCACGTTCCGGCGCGACCTGCTGTACCGCCTCAACGTCGTGACGATCGCGCTGCCGCCGCTCGCCGAGCGCCGCGAGGACATCGTGCCGCTGTTCGAGCACTTCATGCTCGATGCGGCCGTGCGCTACGCGCGCCCCGCGCCGGTGCTGACCGACCGGCAGCGCGCGAGCCTGATGCAGCGCGACTGGCCCGGCAATGTGCGCGAGTTGCGCAACGCGGCCGACCGCTTCGTGCTCGGCGTGGCCGACATGTCGCAGGAGACGGGGGCGAGCGGCGACGACGCCGACAACGAGCAGACGCTGAAGGAGCGCATCGAGCAATTCGAGCGCGCGGTGATCGCCGAGGCGCTGAACCAGACGGGCGGCGCGGTCGCCGCGACGGCCGACCGGCTGCATGTCGGCAAGGCGACGCTGTACGAGAAGATGAAGCGCTACGGGCTGTCGGCGAAAGGCGAAACCGAGCGCTGAAAAGCAAACGGACCGCGGAACCGGGTTGCCCGGTCATGCGGTCCGTCGTGCGGGGAAGGGCGCGGTGCGCGGCCCTTCGAGCCGGATCGGGCGGCGCTCAGGCCGCGTTGCCGTCGAGTGCCTTCTTGAGCAGCGCGTCGAGTTCCGCGAACTGCGGCGCGCCGACGTAGCGCTTCAGGATCTTGCCGTCCTTGTCGACGACGAAGGTCGTCGGCGTGAGCTGCACGTTGCCGAACTGCTTCGCGACGCTGCCGTCGTCGAGCGCGACCTTGAACGGCAACTGGCGCGTCTGCGCGTAGTTCGCGACGTACATCGGCGGATCGTAGTTCATCGCGACCGCGACGAATTCCAGACCCTGACCCTTGAAGCGGTTGTAGGTATCGACCATCTGCGGCATTTCCTGCATGCAGGTCGCGCAGCTCGTCGCCCAGAAGTTCACGAGATAGACCTTGCCTTTCAGATCGCCTGCGGTCGAAACCTTCTGGCCCGACAGCAGCGTGAACGTGGCGTCCGGCACGCTGGACTTGCCGTTGAATGCGAAGAAGCCGGCGACGGCGATCGCCGCGACGACGACGGCGGCGACGATGTAGCGGACGGGGCCGGCGCTGCGCCGGACGGGAGGCGTGGTGTTCATCTGGTGCTCTCGGAGTCGGTCGATGACGCGGATCAATGCAAAGGACATCGAAATTCGACGCTCATTTTAGCGCGAATGCGGCTTGCGCACCGACGGCGGCCGCACATCCCGGATTTCACGTTCAGCGGATAATGCTCGTTTTGCCTGCCCGATCCACGCCATGCCGAAGGAAGTCACCGTTTCGTTGCGTCCTCTTTTTCGTCCGTTGCGACACTTCGCCGCGCTCGCGTGCGTGAGCGCGGCGCTGGCCGCGTGTTCGCCGTCGTACGACTGGCGCACGCTGCACAACGATGCCGGCTACACGATCGACCTGCCTGCGAAGCCGACCGTCGAGGAGCAGCCGGTGGCGATCGGCGGCACGTCGATGCCGATGCGGATGCAGGCCGCGCACGTCGACGGCGCGGTGTTCGCGGTCGGCACGCTGACGCTGCCGGACGACCGTGACGACACGCGCCGCGCGGCGCTCGAATTCCTGCGCGCCGGGCTGTCCCGCAACCTCGAGGGTGCGCCGCAGACGGCTTCGGTGCCCGTGCCGCTCGCGGCCGGCGGCGCGGTGAACGGGCTCGAGCTGCGCGTCGCGGGCGCGGCGGCCGGCGGCGATCGCACGCACAAGACGATCGTCGCGCGGCTCGCCGCGCGCGGCCGGCACGCGTACCAGGCTGTCGTGATTGCCGACGGGCCGCTCACGCAGGAGCAGCTCGAACAGTTTTTCGGGTCGTTCAAACTCGACTGACGGCGGCCGGCGAGGGTGCTCAGACCCCCGGTGGCAATTGAAAGTTCATTCGCAGCTTTCGACGCTAGTCGCCGGATTTTGCGAGGTTTTTTCGGCTATCCACAGCGCATGTGGATAACTTTGTTGAAAAGTTGCCCCGATTTCCCGCCAAGCCGCACGGGACGGCCTTCCGGCCTGTTTGGGCGCTCGCTTGTATTTTGGGAAAAATCAATAAAAACAAAGGGATACGGATTCCGTGCTGCAAAGGTCTCGCCGAGCCCCGATCCGGGGTCGGATTCGCGGAATTGTGCATAAGTCAAGTCTTGACAGCCGGATTTTGTCCTCCGAGGGCGTTCAAAGCGCCGTCAGCGCGCGCCTGTAGCGGATTGCTTCGGCGATCTGCGCGGCCGTCGGCAGCGGGTCGCCGGCCAGGTCGGCGATCGTCCGCGCGACCTTCAGCACGCGGTAATACGCGCGCGCCGACCAGCCGAAGCGTTCGCCGGCCTCGCGCAGCAGCCGTTCGCCTTCGTCGGTCGGCCGGCACAGGTCGTCGGTCTCGCGGCCGCTCAGCATGTGGTTCGTCTTGCCCTGCCGATCGAGTTGCAGCGCACGCGCCTGTGCAACCCGCGCAGCTACGGCGGCACTTGGCTCGCCGGGCGCCGATGCGCGCGTCGCCAGTTCGGCCGGCGACAGCGCGGGCAGGTCGATCTGGATGTCGATGCGGTCGACGAGCGGCCCCGACAGCTTGCGCAGGTAGCGCGCGGCGACGTCGGGGGAGCAGCGGCAGCGCCCCGACGGATCGCCGTGCCAGCCGCACGGGCACGGATTCATCGCGGCGATCAACTGACAAGCGGCCGGAAAATCGGCCTGCTGGGCCGCACGTGAAATCGTGATGCGGCCGGCCTCCAGCGGCTCGCGCAGCATTTCGAGCACGTGCCGGTCGAATTCCGGGAGTTCGTCGAGGAACAGCACGCCGAGGTGCGCGAGCGTGATCTCGCCCGGTTGCGGCGGGTTGCGGCCGCCGACCAGCGCGGCGGCGCTCGACGAGTGATGCGGCGCACGGAACGGCCGCCGGCGCCACTGCGCGGGCAAGAAGCCGAGGCGGCTCGCGGAGAGGAGCGCCGCCGACGTCAGCGCCTCGTCGTCGGTCAGCGGCGGCAGGAGGCCCGGCAGCCGTGCGGCCAGCATCGACTTGCCGGCCCCCGGCGGCCCGACCATCAGCATGTGATGGCCGCCTGCGGCCGCGACTTCCAGCGCGCGGCGGGCGCCGCGCTGGCCGACCACGTCGGCGAGATCGGGAGCGGCCGGCGTCGGCAGGCCGTCGAGGCACGGCGCCGCGACCGGCGCGAGCCGCCCGTCGGGCGCGCCGGTGAGGTGCGCGCACAGCGCGGGCAGGTCCGGCGCGCCGAACACGGTGACGCCCGGCACGAGCGCGGCCTCGGCGGCGCTGGCGAGCGGCAGGTACAGCTCGGGGGCGTTCGACGCGGCGGCGGAGTGCGGCTGCGGGCCGGCCTCCCGGCCACCGTTGCCTGAACTGGAGAGCGTGCCGGAAACCAGGCCGGAAGCCGCGCCGCTTTCCGCAACCTGCCAATCCCGCGCCACGCCGCACGCCATCGCGAACGCGCCGCGCATCGGCCGCAGCGCGCCCGTCAGCGACAGTTCCCCCGCGAATTCGCGGCCGGCCAGCGCGTCGGCCGGGATCTGGCCGTTCGCGGCGAGGATGCCGAGCGCGATCGGCAGGTCGAACCGTCCCGACTCCTTCGGCAGGTCGGCCGGCGCGAGGTTGACGGTGATGCGGCGCACGGGGAATTCGAAGCCGCAGTTCTGCAGCGCGGCGCGCACCCGCTCGCGGCTTTCGCGGACTTCGAGATCGGGCAGGCCGACGATCGAAAACGACGGCAACCCATTGGCGAGATGGACTTCGACGGTGACGTCCGGCGCACGGCCGGAGGCGGGCGCGCGACTGCGCACCACGGCGAGCGACATGGCGAGGCTCCTGTAAACAAGGCGGACGGATGACGGCCATTCGGGGCCGCATGCCGCGGGAATCGGAGGAACGGTGCGCGCTTGCCGGCGTGGCGCGGGGAAAGAACGAGGAACAGCGGAACGACGGACTGCGAAGAGCGATGAACAGCGAAGAGCGGGGGGCTGCGTAGAACGACGGACGACGAAGAGCGGTACGGTGATTTCAGTGCTTCAGTGCTTCAGTGCTTCAGTGCTTCAGTGCTTCGAGGCGGCGGGCGCGGACCGCACGAGGCGGCCCGCGCCCGGACCTTGCGGCCGGGCACGGCGTCAGGCTTGCGGCGCGGCGAGCTTCTGCTCGAGTTCCGCGACGCGTTTCTCGAGTTCCTCGAGGCGCACGCGGGTGCGGGCGAGCACTTGCGCCTGCGTGTCGAATTCCTCGCGCGTGACGAGATCGAGTTTCGAGAAGCCTTGCGACAGCATGGCCTTCACGTTGCGCTCGACGTCCTTGGCCGGCGAGTTTTTCAGCAGATCGCTGACGCGCGACTGCAGATCGTTGAAAACGTCGCTGGGTTGCTTCATGTGATTCCCCTTCCTTGCACAAAAAATGTGCATCTTCAGTTGCGTACGTGCCCATGATGCACGCATGACCGGAAATGGTGCGCCCGGAGCGCGAATTCCGGGCATGGCGCCCGCATGGGTGAATGCCCCGGCGATCCGGGACGTGCGTGCACTCTAGCAACGATCCTTTCGCCGCGCCAGCAAACCAGGCCACGTTGGCCATTCGGCCGGGCTTCCGCGCCTTACATCGCCGGATGTGACCCTGTTCCCGCGCCCTTCGAGACGGTGTTCCAACGGACATGGCATGCGAGTTGCTGAGAAGAGTCCGTTACAACATTCCAACCAATTCGACGGGACAACCCAGCGAGAGGACTTCATGAAACTCATTACCGCAATCATCAAGCCGTTCAAGCTCGATGAGACGCGCGAAGCGCTGTCGGCGCTCGGCGTCTCGGGCATCACGGTGACGGAGGTGAAAGGGTTCGGGCGCCAGAAGGGGCATACCGAGCTGTACCGCGGCGCCGAATACGTGGTCGATTTCCTGCCGAAGATGAAGATCGAGGCGGCCGTGTCGGACGATCTCGTCGACCAGGCGGTGGAAGCGATCGAGCGGGCCGCGCGCACCGGCAAGATCGGCGACGGCAAGATATTCGTCACGCCCATCGAGCAAGTGATCCGGATTCGCACCGGGGAGACCGGCGCTGACGCGCTGTAACAGAACAGACAAGACAAGCGACAAGAGGAAACCCAAGATGCGCAAACTTCTGATGTCCCTGCTGATGGCCGGCTCGCTGATCGCGGCCGGCGTCGGCTCCGCGCTCGCCGACGACGCGGCGTCCGCCGCGGCTGCGTCCGCACCTGCCGCCACGGCTTCCGACGCATCGGCTGCTGCCGCTCCGGCCGCTTCGGCACCGGCTGCCACCGACGCATCCGCGACCGCCGCTGCCGCCGCACCGGCTTCGGGCGCCGCCGACGCATCGGCTGCCGCCGCCGCGTCCGCGCCTGCCGCACCGGCTGCGCCGACCGCCCCGTTCTCGGTCGATTCGTCGAAGATCAGCGCGGGCGACACCGCGTGGATGCTGACGTCCACCGCGCTCGTGCTGTTCATGACGATCCCCGGCCTCGCGCTGTTCTACGCGGGCATGGTCCGCAAGAAGAACGTGCTCGCGACCGTGATGCAGAGCTTCGCGATCACCGCAGTGATCACGGTGCTCTGGACGGTGGTCGGCTACAGCCTCGCGTTCACGCCGGGCAACGGCTTCATCGGCGGCCTGTCGCGCGTGTTCCTGCACGGCATGAACTACATCAAGGGCGACAAGGCGACCACGCTGACCGTCAGCCACCTCGCGACGACGATCCCGGAATCGGTCTACTTCGTCTACCAGATGACGTTCGCGATCATCACGCCGGCACTGATCTGCGGCGCGTTCGCCGACCGGATGAAGTTCTCGGCGATGCTCGTGTTCATGACGCTCTGGTCGCTGATCGTCTACGTGCCGATCGCGCACATGGTGTGGGAGCCGACCGGCTGGCTGTCGTCGGACGGCGTGCTCGACTTCGCGGGCGGCACGGTGGTGCACATCAACGCCGGTATCGCGGGCCTCGTGTCGTGCCTGGTGCTCGGCAAGCGCGTCGGCTACGGTCGTGAATCGATGGCACCGCACAACCTCGTGCTGACGATGATCGGCGGCTCGATGCTGTGGGTCGGCTGGTTCGGCTTCAACGCAGGCTCGGCGGTCGCGGCCGACGGCCGTGCCGGCTTCGCGATGCTGACGACGCAAGTCGCGACGGCGTGCGCGGCGCTCGGCTGGATGTTTGCCGAATGGATCGCGAAGGGCAAGCCGTCGGTGCTCGGCATCGTGTCGGGCGCGGTCGCGGGTCTGGTGGCGATCACGCCGGCAGCCGGCTTCGTCGGCGTGGCAGGCGCGCTCGTGATCGGTATCGCGGCAGGCGTCGTGTGCTTCTGGTCGGCGACGTGGCTCAAGTCGAAGCTCGGCTACGACGATTCGCTCGACGCGTTCGGCGTGCACGGCATTGGCGGGATTCTCGGTGCACTGCTGACTGGCGTATTCGCGGTCAAGGATATCGGCGGCGCCGACGGCAGCCTGCTGCTGCAGGCGAAGGGCGTCTTGATCACGCTGGTCTACAGCGGCGTGCTGAGCTTCGTGCTGCTGAAGCTGATCGACCTGACGATCGGCCTGCGCGTGTCGGAAGAAGAAGAGCGCGAAGGTCTCGACGTGATCCTGCACGGCGAGCATGTCGAATAAGTCACAAGGATGACCGGCGGGCCGCCGCGACGACGGCGCCCGCCATGAATGAGCGCAGCGACTTGGGCCCGCCTCACCCGGCGGGCTTTTTTTCTTCTGTCACGCGCTGTCGTAGCGGATAACCCTTCACTCTATCGGGTCAATAGCCGAAAACTTCCTCCATATCCTTGTGAAGCCGGGAACAATCCCCAAATGGGCAGGGCAATTGCTCTACAATCTTCATTCTCCCGCTCGCGAGTGATTCATGGTTCCCCACCTCGTTACCGCGTTGAACGGTCCGCTGCTCGAACTCGAGCAGAAGATCCTCGACGCGACGCCTGCGATCGAACGCTGGTTCAGGCTCGAATGGCAGGAACACACCCCGCCGTTCTATTGTTCGGTGGACCTGCGCAATGCCGGCTTCAAGCTGGCGCCTGTTGACGCGAACCTGTTTCCCGGCGCGTTCAACAACCTGCCGTCCGAAGTGCTGCCGCTCGCCGTGCAGGCGGCGATGGCCGCGATCGAGAAGATCTGCCCGGACGCGAAGAACCTGCTCGTGATTCCCGAGCTGCCGACCCGCAACGCGTTCTACCTCGAAAACGTCGCACGTCTCGCGACGATCATGCGCCAGGCCGGCCTGAACGTGCGCTTCGGTTCGCTCGACCCGAGCATCACCGACATGACGCCGATCACGCTGGCCGACGGCCAGAAGATCGTGCTCGAACCGCTCGAGCGTTCGCAGCGCCGCCTCGGCCTGAAGAATTTCGATCCGTGCTCGATCCTGCTGAACAACGATCTGTCGGCCGGCATTCCGGCCGTGCTGGAAAACCTGCACGAGCAGTACCTGCTGCCGCCGCTGCACGCGGGCTGGGCCGTGCGCCGCAAGTCGACGCATTTCTCGTGCTACGACGACGTCGCGAAGAAGTTCGCGAAGATGGTCGGTGTCGATCCGTGGATGGTGAATCCGTATTTCGCGCACGTGGAAGGCGTCGACTGGCAGGCGCATGAAGGCGAGCAGGCGCTCGCCGATGCGATCGACGGCGTGCTGAAGAAGATCGCGCGCAAGTATCGCGAATACGGGATCAGCGAGAAGCCGTACGTCGTCGTGAAGGCCGACGCGGGCACGGCGGGGCGCGGCGTGATGACCGTGCACGATGCGGCCGAGATCGGCCGCATGTCGAAGGCCGAGCGCGCGCAGATGGCCGAGTCGAAGGCCGGCCTCGCGGTGCGCGACGTGATCGTGCAGGAAGGCGTGTATACGTTCGAGCGCGTCGGCGACGAAGTCGCCGAGCCCGTCGTGTACATGATCGACCGCTACGTGGTCGGCGGCTTCTACCGCACGCACGCCGGTCGCGAGCGCGACCAGAACCTGAACGCGCCCGGCATGCACTACGTGCCGCTCGGCTTCGAGCACACCGCGCTGCCGGATGCGGGCGCCAAGCCGGGTGCCGCGCCGCCGAACCGTTTCTACATGTACGGCGTCGTCGCGCGGCTGTCGCTGATCGCGTCGTCGATCGAACTGGAAAAGACCGACCCCGAAGCCATCCAGGTGTAACGGACCTTCGCTACGTACAGGACCTCATGGACATTCTCTTTATCGCCGACCCGCTCGAGCGCTTCAAGATCTACAAGGATTCGACCTACGCGATGATGGCGGAGGCGGCGCGGCGCGGGCATGCGGTGTACGCATGCGAGCCGCACCAGCTCGCGTGGACGGGTTCGGGCGTCGAGGCGGACGTGCAGCGCGTGACGATCGTCGGCGATACGGCCGATCTGCACCGCCATCCGTGGTACGAGGCGGCCGCGCACGAATCCCGTGCGCTGACGTCGTTCGGTGCGGTGCTGATGCGCAAGGATCCGCCGTTCGACATGGAATACGTGACGGCCACGTGGATGCTCGAGCTCGCCGAGCGGGCGGGCGCGCACGTGTTCAACAAGCCGCAGTCGATCCGCGATCACTCGGAAAAGCTCGCGATCGGCGAGTTTCCGCAATTCGTCGCGCCGACGCTCGTCACGCGTGATGCGGCACGCCTGCGCGCGTTCCACGCCGAGCATGGCGACGTGATCGTCAAGCCGCTCGACGGGATGGGCGGGATGGGCGTGTTCCGCGTGAAGGCCGACGGGATGAATCTCGGCGCGATCATCGAGATGCTCGGCCACGACGGCACGCGCTCGCTGATGATCCAGAAGTTCATTCCGGAGATCAAGGCAGGCGACAAGCGCATCCTGCTGATTGCGGGCGAACCGGTGCCGTTTTCGCTCGCGCGGATTCCGCAGGGCAGCGAAGTGCGCGGCAATCTCGCGGCGGGCGGGCTCGGCGTGGCGCAGCCGCTGACCGCGCGCGATCGCGAGATCGCCGAAACGCTCGGGCCCGTGCTCGCGGCACGCGGGTTGCTGCTGGTCGGCCTGGATGCGATCGGCGACTGGCTGACCGAGGTGAACGTCACGAGCCCGACGTGCTTCCGCGAGATCATGGAGCAGACGGGCTTCGACGTCGCCGCAATGTTCATCGACGCGCTGGAGCGTGCAGCCGCGTAGGCTGCTTTCCCGCGCAACCCCGGCGGCGGCCGCGCAGGTCCCCGTCGCCGGAGCGGTTCGACCGGCCTGCTACAATGCCCGCTTGCCCGGTGCTGCGCTCGCGTACCCAAGGCCCGGCGGTCGGGCCGAAACTGTTGCAAGGCTGAACATGGAACGTTTCCCACACTCGCTACGCTCATTGCCCCGCCGCGGGGTGTCGGCCCGCCAGGGGCGGCCGGGAGCGATCTGACATGGCCGGGATCCTGATCATCGCGCACGCCCCGCTCGCCACCGCGCTGCGGGACTGCATCGCGCACATCTATGGCGGCGTGCCCGCCCGCATCGGCTGTATCGACGTGATGGCGGACAGCGACCCGACCCAGGTGATGGCGTTCGCGCACGCGGAGCTCGCGCGTCTCCGGGAAGAGAACGGCGTGGTCGTGCTGACCGACATGTACGGCGCGACCCCCGCGAACATCGCGGGCCAGCTCGCGAAGCTCGAAAACGTGCGCGTGCTGGCCGGCGTGAACCTGCCGATGCTCGTGCGGGCCGTCTGCTACCGCACCGTGCCGCTCGACAAGCTGGTCGACAAGGCGCTGTCCGGCGGCGCGAAGGGCGTCCACGAGGTGTCGGCCGGCACGCCGCCGCCGCCGAGCGAAACCGGCTGCGGCCAGTGCGCGCCGATTCCGCCCGAACCGCAGCCGCGCACCGAATCGCACTGAGCCTCCGTTTTCCGTTTTAGACCGACCCGCCTGCGCGCGCCGCCGGCGGTCCCGACCGACCCGACCGAGAATCATGCTTCAACAAGAAACCACCATCGTCAATAAATTGGGGCTCCATGCGCGCGCATCGGCCAAGCTTACGCAACTGGCCGGCAACTTCCAGTCGGAAGTCTGGATGACGCGCAACGGGCGCAAGATCAATGCGAAGAGCATCATGGGTGTGATGATGCTGGCGGCCGGCATCGGCAGCACAGTGACGATCGAGACCGACGGGTCCGACGAGCAGGAAGCGATGGATGCGCTGCTGAAGCTGATCGCCGACAAGTTCGGCGAAGGCCAGTGATCTAGGGCCTGTTTCCATATGGAACGCACATGCGAATGCCCGAAATCGCTCGTAGGGCAAGGAGCGAGGAGCGCCGTTTGGCCGAGCCAAACAAGCGACGAGCGACGCCGCCATACGGGCGATTTCGGGCATTCCCGTGACACGTATTTTTTAATTTGGGGTTGCCACGAGAACGGCCGCTCGCCGCGTTGCACTCCTTGCGAATACGTCCAGTATTCGCGGCGTCGCGCGCCTCGCGAGCGGCCGTTCTCGTGGCAACGCATGCGCGTTCCATATGGAAACAGGCCCTCGGATCGTTGCCGTTTCCAGTCAGAATGCCGCGGATTCCGCGGCATTTTTTTCGTCGGAAGCATTGATGCGGAATGCGCAATGCTGCGGTGCATGCAGCCAGCGGGGAGTCGCGGAATTTATAATCGCTAACCGGGGTCATAAGCGCATCGCAGCAGTGTGCCGCGGCTTTACTTGTACAGAGGAGGTGCGCGTGTCCTTCACGCTGCATGGCATTCCCGTCTCACGTGGTATCGCGATCGGGCGAGCGTATCTGATCGCGCCGGCGGCGCTCGACGTCGCCCATTACCTGGTCGAGGCAAACCAGATCGATGCGGAGGTCGAGCGCTTCCGCACCGCGCTCGAGGTCGTGCATCACGAACTCGAAGCGCTGCGCGCCGACCTGACCGACGACACGCCGAGCGAAGTCGGCGCATTCATCGACGTCCACGCGATGATCCTGAGCGACGAGATGCTCGTGCAGGAAACCATCGACCTGATCCGCACGCGCCGCTACAACGTCGAGTGGGCGCTGACCGAGCAGCTCGAGCTGCTCACGCGCCACTTCGACGATATCGAGGACGAATACCTGCGCGAGCGCAAGGCCGACATCGAGCAGGTGGTCGAGCGTGTGCTGAAGGCGCTCGCCGGCGCGCCGTCCGCGTCGCAGGCGCTCGACCGCGCGGCCAAGAACGGCACGAACGAGATGATCGTCGTCGCGCACGACATCGCGCCGGCCGACATGATGCAGTTCAAGTCGCAGTCGTTCCAGGCGTTCGTCACCGACCTCGGCGGGCGCACGTCGCACACGGCGATCGTCGCGCGCAGCCTCGGCATTCCGGCCGCGGTCGGCGTGCAGCATGCGAGCGCGCTGATCCGCCAGGACGACCTGATCATCGTCGACGGCGACCAGGGCATCGTGATCGTCGATCCGGCGCCGATCGTCCTCGAGGAATATTCGTACCGGCAGTCCGAGAAGCTGCTGGAGCAACGCAAGCTGCAGCGCCTGAAGTTCTCGCCGACGCAAACGTTGTGCGGCACCAAGATCGAGCTGTACGCGAACATCGAGCTGCCCGACGACGCGAAGGCGGCCGTCGAGGCCGGCGCGGTCGGCGTCGGGCTGTTCCGTTCCGAGTTCCTGTTCATGCATCAGAAGGAGATGCCGGAGGAGGAAGAGCAGTTCGCCGCGTACAAGCGGGCCGTCGAGTGGATGAAGGGCATGCCGGTGACGATTCGCACGATCGACGTCGGTGCGGACAAGCCGCTCGAGGCGCTCGACGAAGGCTACGAGACGGCACCGAACCCCGCGCTCGGCCTGCGCGCGATCCGCTGGAGCCTGTCCGAGCCGCAGATGTTCCTCACGCAGTTGCGCGCGATCCTGCGCGCGTCCGCGTTCGGCCAGGTGAAGATCCTGATCCCGATGCTCGCGCACGCGCAGGAGATCGACCAGACGCTCGACCTGATCCGCGAGGCGAAGCGTCAGCTCGACGATGCGGGGCTCTCGTACGACCCGAACGTGCGCATCGGCGCGATGATCGAGATCCCGGCCGCGGCGATCGCGCTGCCGCTGTTCCTGAAGCGGTTCGATTTCCTGTCGATCGGCACGAACGACCTGATCCAGTACACGCTCGCGATCGACCGCGCGGACAACGCGGTCGCGCACCTGTACGACCCGCTGCATCCGGCCGTGCTGCACCTGATCGCCTATACGTTGCGCGAAGCGAAGCGCGCGGGCGTGTCCGTGTCGGTATGCGGGGAAATGGCGGGGGACCCGGCGCTCACGCGTCTGTTGCTCGGGATGGGGCTCACCGAGTTCTCGATGCACCCGAGCCAGTTGCTGGTCGTGAAGCAGGAGATCCTGCGCGCGCACCTGAAGGCGCTCGAAAAGCCCACGGCCGACGTGCTCGCCGCGTTCGAGCCGGAGGAAGTGCAGGCCGCGTTGCAGCGCCTGTCGGTGGCGGAGCCGCGTGCGGATGCGGCTGCGTAGCCGGCGTCCGCGTCTGCGCTAATCGTCGCGAAGTGTCACCATGCATGCGCCGCCCGGCGCATGCCCGTCGCGCGTCAGTGCCGGCCCCCGCACACGGGGCAGTCGGCCTGGCGCGCGATTTTCATCGTCGTCCATTCCATCCGCAGCGAATCGAGCATCATCAGGCGCCCGTTGAGCGTCTTGCCGATTTCCCCGATCACGCGCAGCGCCTCGGCGGCCTGCATCGCGCCGATGATCCCGACCGTCGGCGCGAACACGCCCATCGTCGCGCACGCGACTTCCTCGAACGGCTGGTCTTCCGGAAACACGCACGCATAGCAGGGCGCGGCCGGGTCGCGGAAGTCGAACGTGCTGATCTGCCCGTCGAAGCGCAGCGCGGCGCCCGATACGAGCGGCACGCCATGCGCGACGCAGGCGCGGTTGATCGCGTGCCGCGTCGCGAAGTTGTCGGTGCAGTCGAGCACGACGCTCGCGTGCGGCACGTGCGCGTCGAGCCATGCATCGTCGACACGCTCCGCGACCGCGTGCACTTTCACCTCGGGGTTCAGCTGCGCGAGCGCGTCGCGCCCTGATTCGACCTTGTGGCGGCCGACCGACGCCGTCACGTGCAGGATCTGCCGCTGCAGGTTCGTGAGATCGACCGTATCGGCGTCGACGAGCGTGATCGTGCCGACGCCCGATGCCGCGAGGTACATCGCGGCGGGCGAGCCGAGGCCGCCCGCGCCGACGACGATCGCATGCGCATCGAGAAAGCGCTGCTGTGCCTCGATGCCGATTTCGTCGACGAGGATGTGACGGGAGTAGCGAAGGAGTTGATCGTCGTTCATGGGGAGTCGTGGCGAGGCGGCGTATGTGTCGTTATTTTAGGCGCGCATGAAAAACGGGCCATCGCGGTCTTCCCGCGATGGCCCGTCGGATGCCGGCCGGCGCTTACTTCGGTGCCGACGCGGGCTTCGGTGCGGAAGCCGGCTTCGCGCTGGCGCCCGATGCCTTCGAGGCCGTGGCGGCCTTGCCGGCCGGGCCCTTCGTGCTTTCGGCGAGCAGCGACTTCGATTCCTGGACCGGCTTGCCTTCGAGCTTGTTGAGCGCCTGCTGCATCATGAAGTCGTCGGCGCTGCCGAACTCGATCGGCTTGCGATCGCGATCCTTCTGGCGCTGCTCCGGCGTCTTCTTGTCGTTCTGCTCTTCAAGCACGCGCAGCTGATCCATCCGGCGCTGCTCGCGGTCTTCCTGTTCCTTCTTCTCGTTCGGATCCTGCGTGTTCGCGAGGTGGTTCGTGTAGTCGACCTCGCGCGTCACGAGCACGTCGTCCGGATCGCCGTCCGCGTACTGATCGACCGGCACGTCCGGCGTGATGCCCTTGTTCTGGATCGAACGGCCGCTCGGCGTGTAGTAGTACGCGGTGGTCAGGCGCAGCGCGGTGTCGGCCGTCATCGGGCGGACCGTCTGCACCGAACCCTTGCCGAACGTCGTCTTGCCCATGATCTGCGCGCGCTTCGAATCCTGCAGCGCACCGGCGACGATTTCCGACGCGGACGCCGAATAGGCGTTCGTCAGCACGATCATCGGCACGGTCTTGAAGACCGGCGGCAGGTTCTTCAGCGGATCGCCATCGAAGGACGGCAGGCGATAGTTGTCATACGTATCGCGGTAGACCTGCTTCGAATCGGCGATCTGGCCGTTGGTCGACACGACGACGGAGTCGGGCGGCAGGAACGCGCCGGCCACGCCGACCGCGCTCTGCAGCAGGCCGCCGCCGTTGTTGCGCAGGTCGAGGACGAGGCCCTTCAGGTTCGGCTGCTGGCGTGCGATGTCCTGCAGCTTCTGGGCGAGATCGGGCGTCGTGCGCTCCTGGAAGCTCGTGATGCGGACATACGCATAGCCCGGATCGAGGATCTTCATCTTCACGCTCTGGACCTTGATGATCGCGCGCGTGACCGTGACCGGGAATGTGCGGTCGTCGCTCTTGCGGAAGATCGTCAGCGTGACCTTGGTGCCCGGCTCGCCGCGCATCTGCTTCACGGCCTTGTCGAGCGTCATGCCGCGCACCGGCTTGTCGTTGATGCGGGTGATCAGGTCGCCCGGACGGATGCCGGCGCGGAACGCGGGGGTATCCTCGATCGGCGAGATCACCTTGACGAGGCCGTCTTCCTGCGAGATCTCGATGCCGAGACCCGCGAAGCGGCCCTTCGTCTGCTCCTGCAGCTCGTCGTAGTCGGTCTTGTCGAGGAACGACGAGTGCGGGTCGAGGCTCGACACCATGCCCTTGATCGCGGCCGTCAGCAGCTTCTTGTCGTCGACCGGTTCGACGTACTCGCGCTTGATCTGTCCGAAGACTTCCGCGAACAGGCGGAGCTGGTCGAGGGGAAGCGGCGCCGTGGCGGTCTGCTCGGCCGATGCGGAAACCTGCAGCGTGGCGAACACGCCCGTGGCGAGGCCCGCGGCAATCAGGCCGATGTTCTTCAATTTCATTCGCATAGAGATCTGGTGCGGTCGGGAAGCGCGTGGCGGTAGCGGGGATGATGTAGCGGACAAGTATAACTGTTCGTCCGATAACTCAGTGGAACGGCGCGAAAAGCGTCGAACAGGCCCGGAGCCGGCCCGGCGGGGGCGCCGCCGGATGCGCTGCGGGTTCGAAAGCGGTTTCGACAGCGCCAGGGCCGCGAAGGTTCGCGCGGCGCGGGCTACAAGGGCCGGGGGCCGGGCCGCACCGGACGCAGCCCGCCCGGCTTGCCCGGCCGACGGGCGTCAGCCCGCCTTGCCCTGCTTCGCGACGGCGGCCTGCGCCTGCGCGATCGCGTCCTGGTCGCCGAGGTAATAGTGCGTGATCGGCTTCAGGTTCTCGTCGAGTTCATACACGAGCGGCACGCCGTTCGGGATGTTCAGGCCGACGATGTCGCTGTCCGAGATGCCGTCGAGGTACTTGATCAGCGCGCGCAGCGAATTGCCGTGCGCGGCGATCAGCACCTGCTTGCCGGCGCGGACCGCCGGGGCGATCGACTCGTTCCACAGCGGCAGCACGCGCGCGACCGTGTCCTTCAGGCACTCGGTGAGCGGCAACTGCTCGCGCGGCACCTTCGCGTAGCGCGGGTCGTTGAACGGCGCGCGTTCGTCGGTCGGCTCGAGCGCGGGCGGCGGCGTGTCGTAGCTGCGGCGCCACACGAGCACCTGGTCGTCGCCGAACTTCGCGGCCGTTTCCGCCTTGTTCAGACCCGACAGCGCGCCGTAGTGGCGCTCGTTCAGGCGCCACGAATGGACGACCGGCAGGTACATCAGGTCCATCTTGTCCTGCACGTGCCACAGCGTGCGGATCGCGCGCTTGAGCACCGACGTGTACGCGATGTCGAACGTGTAGCCGGCCTCCTTGAGCAATTCGCCGGCCTGGTAGGCCTCGTTGCGACCCTGTTCGGTCAGGTCGACGTCGACCCAGCCGGTGAAGCGGTTTTCCTTGTTCCACGTCGATTCGCCGTGGCGGATGAGAACGAGTTTGTACATGGATCTTGCGGTCGGTAGTGAAGGAAGCGGTGGCGCATCGTGCAGGACCCGACCCGGGCCCGCCATCGCGCAAGACGGTTATTTTATAATGGCGGGATTGTCCTCATCCGATTTCTCTTTTTCCGGCGGAATTCCGTGACGTTCTTTACCAATTACACCAACCTGGCCCTTATCGCGATCCTGGTGGTATCCGGCGGCCTGCTGGCCTGGCCCGCGCTGCGCCGCGGCCGCGGCGGCCTGTCCGCCGCAGAGGCGACGCAACTCATCAACCGCCGCAACGCGGTCGTGATCGACGTGCGCGCCGCGGCCGATTTCGCTGCCGGCCACCTGCCGTCGGCGCGTCAGGTCGCGGTGGGCGAGATCGGCACGAAGATCGCGCAGGTCGCGAAGAACAAGAGCACGCCGGTGTTGCTCGTCTGCCAGAACGGCCAGCAGTCGCAGAAGGCGGCGCGCGAGGTCGAGGCGGCGGGTTACGCCGAGGTGCACGTGCTCGAGGGCGGCGTGGCCGCCTGGCAGCAGGCCGGGATGCCGGTCGTCAAACAAGGAGTGGCGAAGTGAACAAGGTTTTGATGTACAGCACGCAGGTGTGTCCGTATTGCATCCAGGCCGAGCGCCTGCTGAAGCTGCGCGGTGTCGAGCAGATCGAGAAGGTGCTGATCGACCGCGATCCGGCCCGCCGCGACGAAATGATGACGCGCACGGGGCGCCGCACGGTGCCGCAGATCTATATCGGCGACACGCACGTCGGCGGTTACGACGATCTGTCGAAGCTCGACCGCGAAGGCGGGCTCGTCCCGCTTCTGCAAGCGGCCTGATTAGGGCAGAATGGCCGCCGGCCGCGCCGCGGCTTGGGCGCGCAGGATTTATCCGTGGCGGCCGGCGAGAAGCCGGGCCGCCCCGTCACCACTTTTAGGGAAACACCATGTCCGACGTCGAAAACCAACCGTTCTTCAACATCCAGCGCGTCTACCTGAAGGATATGTCGCTCGAGCAGCCGAATTCGCCGGCGATCTTCCTCGAGCAGGACATGCCGTCGGTTGAAGTCGAAGTCGACGTCAAGGCCGACCGCCTCGCGGAAAGCGTGTTCGAAGTCGTCGTGTCGGGCACCGTCACCGCGAAGGTGAAGGACAAGGTCGCGTTCCTGATCGAAGCGAAGCAGGCCGGCATTTTCGACATCCGCAACATTCCGGACGAACAGCTCGACCCGCTCGTCGGCATCGCATGCCCGACGATCCTGTTCCCGTACCTGCGTTCGAACATCGCCGACGCGATCACGCGTGCGGGCTTCCCGCCGATCCATCTGGCGGAAATCAACTTCCAGGCGCTGTACGAACAACGCCTCGCGCAGCTTCAGCAGCAGGCCGGTGCCGCAGCAGGCGCACCGAACGGCACGACGCTGAACTGACGTTTCACTCGGAGGACCGGTGCTGGGTATGAAAGTAGCCGTTCTCGGCGCCGGTGCTTGGGGCACCGCGCTCGCGGGCCATCTGGCCGCGCGGCACGATACGCTTCTGTGGGCGCGCGACGCCGCGCTCATCGCCGGGCTGCAGGCCCGGCACGAAAATTCCCGTTATCTGGACGGCATCGCGCTGCCTGATGCGTTGCGCTACGACGCCGATCTCGGCGCCGCGCTCGCGCATGGCGCCGCGGACGACGCACTGTGCGTGATCGCCGCGCCCGTGGCGGGGTTGCGCACGCTGTGTCACGCGATGCGCGACGCAGGCTGCGTGCCTGCGCATGTCGTCTGGGTCTGCAAGGGCTTCGAGGCCGACACGCATCTGCTGCCGCACCAGGTGATCGCGGCCGAGTTGCCCGAACAGCACAGCAACGGCGTGCTGTCGGGGCCGAGCTTCGCTCGCGAAGTCGGGCAGTCGCTGCCCGTCGCGCTGACGGTGGCGAGCACGTCCGCCGAATGCCGCGAGCGCACGCTCGCCGCGTTCCATCACGGCGCGATGCGGATCTATACGGGTGACGATGTGGTCGGTGTCGAGGTCGGCGGCGCGGTGAAGAACGTGCTCGCGATCGCGACCGGCATTGCCGACGGTCTCGGCCTCGGGCTGAACGCGCGCGCCGCGCTGATTACGCGCGGCCTCGCCGAAATGTCGCGGCTCGGCGTCGCGCTCGGCGGGCGAGCGGAAACCTTCACGGGCCTCACGGGCCTCGGCGACCTGATCCTCACCGCCACGGGCGACCTGTCGCGCAACCGCACGGTCGGCCTGCAACTGGCGGCCGGCCGCACGCTGAACGATATCCTCGGCGCGCTCGGCCACGTGGCCGAAGGCGTGCGCTGCGCGCAGGCCGTGCTGGCCATCGCGCGCGCGCAGTCGATCGAAATGCCGATCACCGAAGCCGTGTGCGGCGTGCTGTTCGACGGCATCGCGCCGAGCGACGCCGTCAGCGGCCTGCTGCGGCGCGACGCGCGCGCCGAGTAACGCGGCCCGGCGCCGTTCGGCGTCGTGTTCGCGTCGGGCGCGCGGCGTCAAAGCACGCTACGCTTGAACAGTCTCCGGCGTTCCGGGAGGTTGTCATGCTGCAGATCCATTCCACTACGCTCGATGCGCAGGTCGTCGACATTACGACGCTCGATGTCGACGCGATCGTCAACGCCGCGAACGGCTCGCTGCTCGGCGGGGGCGGCGTCGACGGAGCGATCCACCGCGCGGCCGGCCCCGGCCTGCTTGCCGAGTGCCGCACGCTCGGCGGCTGCGAGACGGGCGACGCCAAGCTCACGCGCGGCCACGGGTTGCCGGCGCGCTATGTGATCCACGCGGTCGGGCCCGTGTGGTACGGCGGCGGGCGCGGCGAGGCGGATCTGCTTGCGTCTTGCTACCGGCGCGCGATCGAGCTGGCCGAGGAGGTCGCTGCAACGTCGATCGCGTTCCCGGCGATCAGTTGCGGCATCTATCGCTATCCGGCTGAGGAAGCCGTCGAGATCGCGGTCGGCACCGTCGCCGAAATGCTGCCGCAGGCGCCGAACCTCGCACGCGTGGTGTTCGCGTGCTTTTCTCCCGACATTTACGACCTGTATCGCGCGCGGCTCGCGCGGGCGTGACGCGTCGCGGTTCCGGGTGCGCCGCGCAAGCGTCATGCGCCGCCTTCGAAGCCGGCCTGGCGCCACGCCTCGAACACGACCACCGCGACCGTGTTCGACAGGTTCAGGCTACGGTTGTCCGGCCGCATCGGCAGGCGTACGCGCTGTCCGTTCGGGAAGCGCTCGAGCAACTCGGCGGGCAGGCCGCGCGTTTCGGAGCCGAACACGAACCAGTCGCCGGGCAGGAACGCATGATCGTGGAAGCGGCCCGAGCCGCGCGTCGTGAACGCAAACATTCGCGCGGGATCGGGCGTTTCCGCCGCGATGAACGCATCCCAGTCGCGGTGCACGCGCATCTGCGCATACTCGTGATAGTCGAGGCCCGCGCGGCGCATCCGCGCGTCGTCGAGCGGGAAGCCGAGCGGCTCGATCAGGTGCAGGCGCGCGCCCGTGTTGGCGCACAGGCGGATCACGTTGCCGGTGTTCGGCGGAATTTCGGGAGCGACTAGGACGACGTTGAACATGTTTCGGTCTGGCTGGGCCGGCCGGGGCTGCGCCATGTGCGCGTTCCCGGCCGGCCGGTTCGTGGCGGCCGCCGCCGTGTTCGGGCGGCTGGCCTCTCTATCTAATTAATCCCTGGCGGTGCGCAGCGCAACCAGATTCGTCACGCGCGCGGCACCCGCCGCCTTCAGCGCGTGCGCGGCTGCCGCGAGCGTCGCGCCGGACGTCATCACGTCGTCGACGAGCGCGACGTGGCGGCCGGCGACGCCACCCGCCACCGCGAATGCCGCCAGCACGTTGTCGCGCCGTGCGTGCCGGTCGAGCCGCGACTGGGGCGCGGTATCGGCGACCCGCGCGAGCAGCGCTGCATCCGCATGCACGCCGAGCCGGCGCGCAAGCGGGCGCGCGATCGCCCACGCCTGGTTGTAGCCGCGCGCGACGAGCCGCCGGTGCGACAGCGGCACGGGCGCCACGAGGTCGAAGCCGCCGGCGCCGGGCGTATCGTCGATCAACCGGGCGAGCCGCGCGGCGAATTCGGTGCCGAGCGCGAGTTTCCGATGAAACTTCAGGCCGCGCGCGAGCCCGTCGAGCGGCGCGCAGTAATCCGCCAGCGCGAGCGTCGCATCGAATGGCGGCGCCGCCGCGCGGCACGCGTCGCACCGGTATGCGGTAACGCGGCCGGTGCCGGCGCGAGCGCCGCGGGGCGGAGGCGAACGCGGTGGCCCGATGCCCAGCGGCAGCGCGCAGACGTCGCAGCGCAGCCGCGCTTCGTTCCAGTAAGCGGCGTCACAAGCGCTGCAAATCACGGCGTGTGACAAATTGCCGCACAGTGCGCAGCGATTCGGCAGCGCGACCGCGGCGACGCGCGCTGCCAGCGCGCGAACCTGCGACAAAGCGACGCGCATCGTGCGTCGGGCGGAACTGCGGATCATCGCAATACTCCTGACACCCCGCCTCAATGAAGCCCGCGGGGCGAGCGAGTATACTTCGGGCTCTTCGCCAGTGTGCCCGACATGTCCCCAGCTTCGACTTCAACCGGCCGTCCGGCCAATGACGCAAGGCGCCTGCGGCGGATCTTCGACCGCCGTGCCGCCACGTTCGATGCGGTCGCGTTCCTGCCGCGCGAGATCGCGCAGCGCATGAACGAGCGCCTCGAATACATCAAGGTGAGCCCCACAGCCGTGCTGGACGCGGGTTGCGGCCCGGGCGACGACCTGCCGGCGCTGCGCGCGCGCTTTCCGGAGGCGCCCGTATTCGGCGTCGACCTGTCGGGCGCGATGCTCGCGCAAGCGGGGCAGCGCGAGGTCGAGCAGGCGAGCTGGCGCCGCTGGCTGCCGGCCTCGCTCGGCCGCGCACTGGGCCAGCGCGGCCCGCGTGTCGCGCAGGCCGATTTTGCCGCGCTGCCGTTTCCCGGCGGCGCGTTCGACCTCATCTGGTCGAATCTCGCACTCCACTGGCATTCGCGCCCGGACGCGGTGCTGCCCGAATGGCAGCGCGTGCTGCGCGTGAACGGGCTGCTGATGTTCAGCACGCTGGGCCCCGATACGCTGCGCGAGCTGCGCGCGGCCTGCGCGGACGCCGAAGCGGCGCTCGGCATGACGCCGCCCGCCGCGCGCGTGATCGATTTCGTCGACATGCACGACCTCGGCGACATGCTCGTCGAGAGCGGCTTCGAGATTCCCGTGATGGATCAGGAAGTGCTGACCGTCACCTACAAATCCCCCGACTCCCTGCTGGCCGACGTGCGCCGCTGGGGTGCCTATCCGTTCGACCGCGAGGCGCCGCAGCGCGCGACGCGGCGCTTTCGCGCGGCGCTCGACGACGCGCTGGAAGCCCGCCGGCGCGCGGACGGCACGATTCCGCTGACGTTCGAAGTGATCTACGGCCACGCATGGAAGGCCGTGCCGCGCACGACCGCAGAAGGGCACGGGATCGTGCGCATCGAGGACATCGGAAAGGGGCGTCCGAAGAATCGGTAAAGCGGTAAAGAGGGGTTTTGTTATGTCTGAAATTAGCGGCGCAAAGCGGGGCCGAATTGGCGCCTGAAATGGCCGGAAAGCTTGTCGCGCTTGGCTCGCGGGCCGATAGTCGCTTGCTTGTGGATGCCATTGAACCCGCCTATAATGCGTCAGCTTGTCGTCCCGGGGTCCCCGCAATACGGGGCGACGAGTCCGATGCAGGCATGCATCGCATGCCATTCGCGTGAGGCGGCGATGGAAGCAGCGAGGGTTTTGGCGGAGACGACGAACGGCGAGCCGGTCCTCGAAGACTGGCTCATGAAGCGCAACTGTTCGGCGTCGCCGCGCCAGTTCGTGCTGTTTTACGCGTCGCTCGCGGGCTTCTCGCTGGTGATCGCGACATTGCTGATGTGGCGGGGGGCTTGGCTCGTCATGCCCTTCACCGGAATCGAGTTGCTGGCTGTGGGTGTCGCATTTGCGATCTATGCTCGCCATGCGGTCGATTACGAACGCATCAGGCTGTATCCGCACCGGCTCGTGATCGAGCGGATGGATGCGGAGCGGCTCACGCAGATCGAATTCAACCCGCGCTGGGTGCGGGTCGAGCCGGGTGCGACGCCACGCGATCCGATTCGGCTGGTATCGCGCGGGCAGACCGTCGTAATCGGGCAGCATCTCGCGCAGTACAAGCGCGCGCAGTTCGCCGACGAACTGCGCGTATCGCTCAGGCGCTGCGGCTGACGAGGCGCGGGCACCGGCGGATAGGGCCGGTAGCTTGCGACGGGGGAGGGTTTGAATGGAAATTTTGGGTAAGGATGCTATGAAAACAATCAAGCGAGCCCTCGCGGGCGTGCTGGCATGCAGCGGATTGCTCTTTGCCGGTGCGGCCCTGGCGGTCGGTGATAGCCCGGGCGGCCCCCGTGTCAACGAGATCAACTTTCAGCCGCCTGTCACGAAGATCGCCGAGGAGCTCTACGATCTCCACACGATGATGCTCATCCTGTGTACGGTGATCTTCGTCGGCGTGTTCGGCGTGATGTTCTATTCGATCTTCGCGCACCGCAAATCCAAGGGCCACAAGGCCGCCAATTTCCATGAAAGCACGACCGTCGAGATCATCTGGACGATCGTGCCGTTCGTCATCGTCGTGCTGATGGCGCTGCCGGCGACGAAGGCCGTCGTCGCGATGAAGGACACGACGAACGCCGACCTCACGATCAAGGTCACCGGCTACCAGTGGAAGTGGGGCTACGACTACGTGAAGGGCCCGGGCGAGGGCATCGGCTTCCTGTCGACGCTCAGCACCCCGCGTGACGAAGTGATGGGCAAGAAGCCGATCACCGACACCTATCTGCAGGAAGTCGACAACCCGCTCGTCGTGCCGGTCAACAAGAAGATCCGCATCATCACGACCGCGAACGACGTCGTCCACTCGTGGTACGTGCCCGCGTTCGGCGTGAAGCAGGATGCGATCCCCGGCTTCGTGCGCGATACGTGGTTCAAGGCCGACAAGGTCGGTACGTTCCGCGGTTTCTGTACCGAGCTGTGCGGCAAGGAACACGCGTACATGCCGGTCGTGGTCGAAGTCCTGTCGGATGACGACTACGCGAAGTGGGTCACCGCGCAGAAGGCCAAGCTGGCCAGCGCCGCAGTCGATCCGAACAAGGTCTACACGATGGCTGAACTCGTCGCGCACGGCGAGGAAGTCTACAAGGCGAACTGCGCGGCCTGCCACCAGGTGAGCGGCAAGGGCCTCGGCGCGTTCCCGGCCATGGACGGCAGCCCGATCGTGAACGGCCCGATCGCCGGCCACGTCGAGCGCGTGCTGCACGGCAAGGGCGCGATGCCGTCCTGGGCGTCGCTGTCGGATCTCGACATCGCGTCGGTCATCACGTACGAACGCAATTCGTGGGGCAACCACAAGAACGACCTGCTGCAGCCGAAGCAAGTGGCCGACGCGCGTAACGGCAAGATGCCGGAAGACGCGGCGGGCGCATCGGCAGCGGCACCGGCGGAAGCCGCTTCGGCGCCGGCGCAAGCCGCGTCGGGCGCAGAGCAGCCGGCCGCAGCGGCATCGGCCGCACTGTCGACGATCTACTTCGAGACGGGCAAGAGCGTGCTGCCGGCCGACGCTAAGGCGGCGATCGCCGCCGCGGCCGACTATGCGAAGGCGCATCCGGACGCGAAGCTCGCGCTGTCGGGCTTTACCGACAAGACGGGCTCGGCCGACGCGAACGCCGAACTGGCGAAGCATCGCGCGCAAGCCGTGCGCGACGCGCTGAAGGCAGCAGGCGTGGCGGAAGACCACATTATTCTCAAAAAGCCGGAAACGATCACGGGCGGGGCTGACGCGAAGGAAGCCCGGCGTGTCGAGATCGGCCCGGCGGCTTGACGTGTCGCTGAGTTAGTCGACGTATTCGCATTAGGAGATTCTCATGTCTAGCATCGGGCACGACGTAGCCGCGGACCACGCGCACGACGACCACGCGCACGAAATGCCGCACGGCTGGCGGCGCTGGCTGTTCGCCACCAACCACAAGGACATCGGTACGCTGTACCTGTTGTTCTCGTTCATCATGTTCCTGTCGGGCGGCGTGATGGCGCTCGCCATCCGGGCCGAGCTGTTCGAACCGGGCCTGCAGATCATGCGTCCGGAGTTCTTCAACGAACTCACGACGATGCACGGCCTGATCATGGTGTTCGGTGCGATCATGCCGGCGTTCGTCGGCTTCGCGAACTGGATGATTCCGCTGCAGATCGGCGCGTCCGACATGGCGTTCGCGCGGATGAACAACTTCAGCTTCTGGCTGCTGCCGGTCGCGGCCGTGCTGCTGGTCGGTTCGTTCTTCGCGCCGGGCGGCGCGACGGCCGCCGGCTGGACGCTCTACGCGCCGCTGTCGACGCAGATGGGCCCGGGCATGGACTTCGCGATCTTCGCGGTCCACATCATGGGCGCATCGTCGATCATGGGCGGGATCAACATCGTCGTGACGATCCTGAACATGCGCGCTCCGGGCATGACGCTGATGAAGATGCCGATGTTCGCGTGGACGTGGCTGATCACGGCTTACCTGCTGATCGCGGTGATGCCGGTTCTGGCAGGCGCGATCACGATGGTGCTGTTCGACCGCCACTTCGGCACGTCGTTCTTCAACGCGGCAGGCGGCGGCGACCCGGTGATGTACCAGCACATCTTCTGGTTCTTCGGCCACCCCGAGGTGTACATCATGATTCTGCCGGCGTTCGGGATCGTGTCGCAGGTGATCCCGGCGTTCGCACGCAAGACGCTGTTCGGCTATAGCTCGATGGTGTACGCGACGGCTTCGATCGCGATCCTGTCGTTCATGGTCTGGGCGCACCACATGTTCGCAACGGGCATGCCGGTCACCGGCCAGCTGTTCTTCATGTACGCGACGATGCTGATCGCGGTGCCGACGGGCGTGAAGGTGTTCAACTGGCTCGCGACGATGTGGCGCGGCTCGATGACGTTCGAAACCCCGATGCTGTTCGCGATCGGCTTCCTGTTCGTGTTCACGTTCGGTGGTCTCACGGGCCTGATGCTCGCGATGGCGCCGCTCGACATCCAGTATCACGGGACCTACTTCGTGGTGGCGCACTTCCACTACGTGCTGGTGGCCGGCTCATTGTTCGCGCTGTTCTCGGGCTGGTACTACTGGGCACCGAAGTGGACGGGCTGGATGTACAACGAGACGCGCGGCAAGATCCACTTCTGGGCGTCGATGATCTTCTTCAACCTGACGTTCTTCCCGATGCACTTCGTCGGTCTCGCCGGCATGCCGCGTCGCTACGCGGACTACCCGGCGCAGTTCACGGACTTCAACCAGGTGGCGACGATCGGCGCATTCGGCTTCGGCCTCGCGCAGGTGTACTTCCTGTTCGCGGTCGCGCTGCCGGCCTACCGTGGCGGCGGCGAGCTGGAAAAGGCGTCGGACAAGCCGTGGGATGGCGCGACGGGCCTCGAGTGGACGGTGCCGAGCCCGGCTCCCTTCCATACGTTCGAGCAACCGCCGCACGTCGAGTAAGTTTCACAGTGCGCCCCGTCGCTGCCTGCCGCGCAGGCAGGCGCGGCGGGCGCCGAACCGAAGTGTCAGATGAACCGGAATCCACAACAAAGACGAACGCCCGAGCAGATCCGCGCGGGCAACAAGCGGCTCGGCCTCATCCTGCTCGTCATCGCCGCCGTTTTTTTTGTGGGTGTCGTGATCAAGCAGTGGTGGCTGTCCACTCACTGATGCAGCAACAGACGCAGTAGCGAGGAAGTTGTCGTATGTCGAAGCCGGAAGAGGGCGCCGTCGATCGCGCGTTCAATCGTTCGATGCTGGTGAAGCTCTTCGTCGTGGCCGGGCTGATGTTCGGTTTCGGCTTCGCGCTGATCCCGATGTATCGGGCGATCTGCCAGATCACCGGCATCAACAACCTGGTGCAGCGCGATGTCAGCGAGCGCGAGGTGAAGAATTCGCAGGTCGACACCAGCCGTACGGTGTCGATCGAGTTCGATGCGAACGCGCGCGGCCCGCTCGGTTTCAAGCCGGAGCACAACAGCCTCGACGTGCATCCGGGCGAGCTGACGACGATCGTGTACGACGTGACGAACGGGCAGGGCCGGCCGGTCGTTGCCCAGGCGATTCCGAGCTACGCGCCGAAGCAGGCGACGGAGTTCTTCAAGAAGATCGAGTGCTTTTGCTTTACGCAGCAGACGCTGGCCGCGAACGAGTCGCGCAAGATGCCGGTGGTGTTCGTGATCGATCCGAAACTGCCGAAGGACGTGAAGACGATCACGCTGTCGTACACGTTCTTCGAGCTGAATACGCCGGCCACGCCGGCGCCGGCGCCGGGCAAGACCGCGGCGCAGGGCGCGGCGAAGCCGGACGCATGACGACGGAGGCGGGGCGATGACGGGGGACAAGCGGGGCGGGTCGTTTGGCCAGGCGCTGAAAGCGGTGCTGTGGTCGTTTTTCGGGGTGCGCAAGCGGCGCGACCTGGAGGCCGACGCGACGCAGCTCAATCCGCTGCACGTGCTGATCGTCGCGTTGTTGGCAGCCGGTGTGTTCATCGGCGTGCTGATCCTGATCGTGCGTGCCGTCGTGGGCTGAAGCCCGCGGCCACGAAAGAAGAATGCAGTGCGCGGCGCCACGGCGGCGCGTGCAGGAAGGAGCGGCGGTGGTCACGCCGCGCAAGAAATAAAGCCGGAGCGGTTTCCGGTACACAAATTGGACAGAAGTGGAGAATCAAGCATGAGCGGTCAAAACCAGACCCCGTACTATTTCGTGCCGCATCCGTCGCACCATCCGATCAGTGCGGCCATCGGCCTGCTGGTCATGCTCGGATCGGCGGCGCTGTGGATCAACGGTCACGACTGGGCGCCGTTTACGGCGCTGCTCGGCCTGCTGTGGTTGCTCTTCACGCTGTATCACTGGTTCGGCGACGCGATCGCCGAATCGGAAGGCGGTCATTACGGCAAGAACGTCGACAAGTCGTACCGCTGGAGCATGAGCTGGTTCATCTTCTCGGAAGTCATGTTCTTCGGCGCGTTCTTCGGTGCGCTGTTCTATGCGCGTGAAATCGCGCTGCACCAGCTCGGCAGCCTCGACTACAAGCTGATCTGGCCGGATTTCTCCGCCGTGTGGCCGAACGAAGGCCCCGCCGCGCTCGCCGGTCACTTCAAGACGATGGGCCCGTGGCCGATCCCGACGCTGAACACCGCATTCCTGCTGTCGTCGGGCGTGACGCTGACGATCTCGCACCACGCGCTGCGTGACGATCATCGCAAGAAGGCGATCGCCTGGCTGGCCGCGACGCTCGTGTTCGGTATCTGCTTCCTGTTCCTGCAGGGCTTCGAGTACTACCACGCGTACAACGAACTGAACCTGACGCTGAACTCGGGCGTGTACGGTTCGACGTTCTTCCTGCTGACCGGCTTCCACGGCTTCCACGTGTTCCTCGGCGGCACGATGCTCGCAGTGGTGCTGGTGCGGATGATCCGCGGCCACTTCAAGCCCGATCACCACTTCGCATTCGAAGGCGCCGCGTGGTATTGGCACTTCGTCGACGTCGTCTGGCTCGGCCTGTACGTCGTCGTCTACTGGCTGTAAATGGAACAACGGCCCGCGCAGCAATGCGCGGGCCGTTTTCATTGGGTCGGCCGGGGCAGCGTGACTGCCGGCCTTCACCCTCCGGGCGCCGCCGCGACTCAGTCAGGCGGCGCTTTTGCTTGGTGCGGCGGCCATGTGGCGAAATGTCACAGCGGCCGCGGCGGCAAAACGGTCAACGCCCGATCGGCAGGCCGGTCGAATGGATCCAGCCCATCCAGTTCGCGATCAGGATGAGCAGGAACAGCGACACCGACAGCCCGACGCGGGTGGCGAGCGACCAGACCATGCGTTTCGTATGGCCGCGGTCGTGCATCATGAAGTAGAGCGCCGAGCCCATGCTGGCAATGATGAGGACGAAGGCGATGGGAACGAGTATGTGCATGACACGAACCGGACGACGGCAATTCGAAAGGAAGAGGATAATTATCGCACCTTGCTTTCGGGCATGTGCCGGGCGGGCCGCATGATGAAGATCCGCTGGCTGCCCGCGCTGCTGATCCTCGTCGTCGTCGCGGTCACGATCCGTCTCGGCTTCTGGCAGCGCGACCGCGCGCACCAGAAGGAAGCGCTGCAGGCGAGCATCGAGCGCTACGAGCAGGCGGCGCCCGTCGACGTCGGCGCGCAGCCGATGCCGCTGGCGTCGATCGAGTTTCATCGCGTGCGTGCGAAGGGCCGTTTCCTGCCCGAGCAAGCCGTGTTTCTCGACAATCGGCCGTATAACGACCAGCCGGGTTTTTACGTCGTGATGCCGTTTAAACTCACGGGCGGCGGCGTCGTGCTCGTGAACCGCGGCTGGCTGCCGCGCAATATTTCCGATCGCACGGCGATCGAGCCGTTCGCGACACCCGCGGGCGACGTCGAGATCGTGGGCATCGCGCGTGCTGACGCGTCGCGCGCGTTCGAGCTCGGCGAAGGCGGGTCGGCCGCGCACCAGAAGATCCGGCAGAACCTGGACGTCGCCGCGTATGCGAAGGAAACGGGGCTGCCGCTGCAGCCGTTCGTGATCCAGCAGACGAGCGACGATGGCGACAAGCTCGTGCGCGACTGGCCGGCGGCGACGACCGGCGTCGAGCGCAATTACGGTTACATGTTTCAGTGGTGGGCGATGGCGGCGGCCGCGCTCGGCTTCGGCCTGTACGCCGCGCGGCGTGCGGCGAAGAAGTCGGCCGGCGCGTGAGTGCCATGCCAGGACGCGGCGCCGGCGCCGCGGGTTCGTTTCGAGAGGTCTGATTTGTCCATGCAATCTCCCCGTCAGGGTTCGGCCGCTGCGCCGATGTCGCCGGCGGCCCGCAAGCGCGGCCGCTGGATGCTCGTGCTGCTGGGTCTCGTGTGCGCCGCACCGATGATCGCGTCGTACTTCACCTATTACGTGATCAAGCCGAAGGGCGGCTCGACCAACTACGGCACGCTGATCGAGCCGCAGCGCCCGATCCCCGCGGATCTGCAGGTAACCGATGAAACCGGCAAGACCGTGCCGCTGTCGTCGCTGCGCGGCGTGTGGCTGTTCGTGATGACCGACAGCAGCGCGTGCGACGAAGCCTGCGTGAAGAAGCTCTATTTCATGCGCCAGATCCGCGTCACGCAGGCAGGCGAGCGGCACCGGCTCACGATGGTGTGGCTGCGCAGCGATGCGGGCGCGACGCCGCAGAAGGTGCTGGACGCGTACCCGGACACGCGCCGTCTCGTCGCCGATCCGGCCGCGGTGGCCGCGTGGCTGCCGGCCGACGCGGGCACGAAGGACAGCGACCACATCTACATGGTCGACCCGAACGGCAACCTGATGATGCGCTTCCCGAAGGATCCGAACCCCAGCAAGATCAAGTCGGACGTGACGAAGCTGCTGAAGTGGTCGAGCATCGGCTAAGGCAATACGAGAGGCATTGAACCGATGGCGTATCTACTGCAACTCGGCCTGATCGGCTTCTGCATCGCGCTGCTGCCGCTGTCGTACGTGTGGGTGAAGGCCGACGACAACAAGTTTCGCAAGCTGGTGTGGATCACCACCTTCCTGACGCTCGACCTGGTGATGTTCGGCGGCTTCACGCGGCTGACCGATTCGGGGCTCGGCTGCCCGGACTGGCCCGGCTGCTACGGCACGTCGTCGCCGTTCATCGCGCACGCCGCGATCACGGCCGCGCACCAGGCGATGCCGACGGGCCCCGTCAGCATGTCGAAGGCATGGATCGAGATGATCCACCGCTATTTCGCGATGGCGATCGGCGTGCTGATCATCGCGCAGGTCGTGATCGCGTGGTCCGCGCGGCTGCGCCGCCGCCCGCTGCACGTGTCGCCGTGGTGGCCGACGAGCCTGCTGCTGCTGATCCTCGTGCAGGGCGCGTTCGGCGCGTGGACGGTCACGATGAAGCTGCAGCCGGTGATCGTCACGATTCACCTGCTGCTCGGCCTCACGCTGCTCGGCACGCTCGGCTGGCTCGCGGCGCGGCAGACGCCGCTGCCGTCGCATGATCCCGAAGCCGGCCGCTATCGCGCGGCTGCGCTCGCGGCGCTCGTGCTGCTCGTCGTGCAGATCGCGCTCGGCGGCTGGGTGAGCACCAACTACGCGGTGCTCGCGTGTACCGACTTCCCGACCTGCAACGGCCAGTGGATCCCGCCGATGGACTTCCAGCACGGCTTCCACCTGTGGCGCGCGCTCGGGATGACGAAAGACGGCGAAGCGATCACGCAGGACGCGCTGGTCGCGATCCACTGGACGCACCGCACGTTCGCGTTCGTCGTGGTCGCGTACCTGGTCGCGTTTGCGCTGAAGATGCGCCGTTTCGAATCGCTGCGGCGGCCCGCGAACGGCGTGCTGCTGGTCGTCCTGCTGCAGTTCGTGACGGGCCTGACCAACATCGTGCTGCAGTGGCCGCTGCCCGTCGCCGTCGCGCACAACGGCGGGGCCGCGATCCTGCTGCTGCTCGTCGTCATGTTAAACTTTCGCATCCTTTCAAGCCGCCCCGGCCGTGTCGCGCAGCCTGCGCGCGACGCCGCCCCGGCGTGACCGCCCCCATGCAAAGCACCCTCTCCCAATCGCCCGGTAGCCGGTTTTCGCAGTACATGGCATTGACGAAGCCGCGTGTCACGCAGCTCGCGGTGTTCTGCGCGGTGATCGGCATGTTCCTCGCGACGCCGGGCATGGTGCCGTGGCACGTGCTGATCGGCGGTACGGTCGGCATCTGGCTGCTGGCCGGCGCCGCGTTCGCGATCAACTGCCTCGTCGAACAGAAAATCGACGCGATGATGCGCCGCACCGCGTGGCGCCCGTCCGCGCGCGGCGAGATCACGCCCCCGCAGATCCTGCTGTTCTCGGCCGTGCTCGGCAGTGTCGGCGCATGGACGCTCTATACGTTCACGAACCCGCTGACGATGTGGCTGACGATCGCCACCTTCGTCGGCTACGCGGTGATCTACACGCTGCTGCTCAAGCCGATGACGCCGCAGAACATCGTGATCGGCGGTGCGTCGGGCGCGATGCCGCCGGCGCTCGGCTGGGCCGCGGTCACCGGCGCGGTGCCGGGCGACGCGTGGATCCTCGTGCTGATCATCTTCGTGTGGACGCCGCCGCATTTCTGGGTGCTCGCGCTCTATCGCCGCAAGGACTACGAGAACGCGGGGCTGCCGATGCTGCCCGTCACGCACGGCGAGAAGTTCACGCGGCTGCACATCCTGCTGTACACGGTGATCCTGTTCGCGGTCACGCTGATGCCGTTCATCTCCGGGATGAGCGGGGCCGTCTACCTGACGAGCGCGGTGCTGCTCGGTGCGGTGTTCCTCGCGTATGCGTGGAAGATCCATCGCGACTACTCGGACGAACTCGCCCGCAAGGCCTTCCGCTACTCGATCGTCTACCTGTCGCTGCTGTTCGCCGCGCTGCTCGTCGATCACTATGCACGCCCGCTGCTCGGCGTGTAACCGCACGGTTTGAACGCAATGCTCCAATTACGGTTCGGGCGCCGCGCGCGCCAAGGCTGGATGCTCGCATGCGCATTCACGGCAGCGCTGCTGCTCGCCGGATGCGACAACGCGCCGAAATTCCAGAATCTCGACATCACCGGCAACACGCAGTTCGGCAGCGACTTCTCGCTGCCCGATACGGCCGGCAAGGTGCGCACGCTCGCCGACTTCAAGGGCCGTGCCGTCGTGATGTTCTTCGGCTATACGCACTGCCCGGACGTCTGCCCGACGACGATGGCCGAGCTGTCCGAAGCGCTGAAGCAGCTCGGGCCCGATGCCGCGAAGCGCGTGCAGGTGCTGTTCGTCACCGTCGACCCGGAGCGTGACACGCCTGCGCTGCTCGGCCAGTACGTGCCCGCGTTCGATCCGTCGTTCATCGGCCTGCGGCCGGCCGACGAAGCCGCGCTGAAGAAGGTTACGAAGGATTTCCGCGTGTACTACGCGAAGGTGCCCGGCAAGACGCCCGGCAGCTACACGATGGATCACACGGCCGCGAGCTACGTGTTCGACCGCGACGGCAAGCTGCGCCTGTTCGTGCGCGACGGCCAGGGCCCCGGCCCGTGGGTCCACGACCTGAAGCTGCTGGTCGACTGACCGGCAGCCGCCGGGCGCCCGGCCCGGCGATCACATGACGGCCGCCTCGCGCCGTCACGCTTTCCCTCTCTCTTCGTTGTTTGCATGCGCCGCCCGTCGGGCGGCGTTGCGGCCTGCGCGCGCCTCGCGCAGATGTCGCGCAGGCGTTGCGTTACGGCAGTGCGGGCACGTTGAAACCGGATGCGGCACGCGTGATCCGGAATTCCGTCACGCGATACGTGGCGAGCCCTTCGGTGACGAACGGATCGGTCTTCAGGATCGCGTCCAGCTCTTCGCGATCGATGCGGGCCGCGAGGATCACGCCGCCTTCGCGCGGCACCTTCGGCCCCGCTGCGATGAAGATGCCCTTGTCGAACTGCGGCTGCAGGAATGCGCGATGGCGTTCGAGTGCGTCGTCGATGCGCTCGAGCGATGCGGTGTAATGAATGTCGATGACGTACATGGGGCCCCCGGAATGACGCCGGCTCTTCGTGTGCCGGCCAGCCGGTCTTTTTAGCACAGCGGATGCGGACTGTCGCGCCGGCAGTCGCGGCGCGGGGGCGAGCGGCATGTCGATCGCCGGTTTGCGGCGCCGGCCCGTATTCAAGTTGTAAGCCTCGGTGCCGTAAATGAATGGGCAAGCGTTTGCGCGCGGCAGGCCGTTCGCGCGAAGCGTGCGCATCGACATCGACAAAGGCACGCAGATGAGCAGAATGAGTTTGAACCGCAAGCTGTGGCTCGCGCTTGCGCTGGTATGGATCGGCCTCCTGGGCGTCGGCGCATGGAGCGCGTTCGAGACGCGCGCGACGATGCTCGCCGAACGCAAGGCAGGCATCGCGAATCTCGTCGATTCGGCGGCCGGCATCGTGAAGGCGTATCACGCGCTCGCGCAGAACGGCACGCTGCCCGAGGCCGACGCGAAGCGCGGCGCGCTCGCGAGCCTGGCCGCGATGCGCTACGGCGATGCGGGCTACGTGTTCGTGATGGACTCGAAGCCGGTCGTGCTGATGCATCCGACGCTGCCGAAGCTGGTCGGCACGCAGGTCGGCGACTATCTCGACCCGGACGGCAAGCCGCTGTTCGTCACGATCCTGAACGCCGCGAAGGAAACCGGCAGCGGCTTCGCCGAGTACCGCGGGCGGCTGCCGCACAGCGAGACTGCCGTACCGAAGATCAGCTACGTCACGCGCTTTGCGCCGTGGGACTGGAACATCTCGAGCGGCGTCTTCCTGAAGGACATCGACACCATCTACTACCGGACGCTGCTCGGCCACCTCGCGGTCGTGTTCGTGATCGGTTTCGTGATCAGCGCGGCGATGCTGGTGATCATCCGCAACGTGCGCAGCAGCCTCGGCGGCGAGCCCGACGACGCGGCCGCGCTCGCCGCGCGCATCGCGCAGGGCGACCTGACGCAGCCGGTGCCGGTGCGTGCGGGCGACCGCACGAGCATGATGGCCGCGATGCACGACATGCAGGCACGGTTGCAGGCGACGATCGGCGGGATTCGCCAGTCGGCTGGTTCGATCGCGTCGGCGAGCCGCCAGATCTCGGCCGGCAACGACGACCTGTCGCAGCGCACCGAGGAGCAGGCCGCATCGCTGGAAGAAACCGCTGCGAGCATGGAGCAGCTGACTGCGACCGTGAAGCAGAACGCCGACAACGCGCGGCAGGCGAGCGGGCTCGCGAACAGCGCATCGGAGATCGCGCGCACGGGGAGCGACGTCGTGAACCGCGTGATCGGCACGATGGGCGAGATCGACGACAGCTCGCGCAAGATCGCCGACATCATCGGCGTGATCGAAGGCATCGCGTTCCAGACCAACATCCTCGCGCTGAACGCGGCGGTCGAAGCCGCACGCGCGGGCGAACAGGGCCGCGGCTTCGCGGTGGTCGCGGGCGAAGTGCGCTCGCTCGCGCAGCGCAGCGCGACGGCGTCGAAGGAGATCCGCGAGCTGATCGTCGACTCGGTCGAGCGCGTGCGCAACGGCTCGACGCTGGTCGGCCAGGCCGGCACGACGATGGGCGAGATCCTGCAGGCCGTCGCTCGCGTGACCGACATCATGGGCGAGATCGCGGCCGCGTCCGAGGAGCAGGCGAGCGGCATCACGCAGGTCGGGCGCGCGGTCACGCAGATGGACCAGGTGACGCAGCAGAACGCGGCGCTCGTCGAGGAGGCCGCCGCGGCCGCTGCGTCGTTGCAGGAACAGGCCGCGCGGTTGCGCGATACGGTCGGCGCGTTCCGGGTCGGCGGCCAGGTGGGCGAGCCGGCATTCGAGACGAAGGCGGCCGACCGGGCAGCGGTGGCGTGACGCGCTCGGGCCGATGCGCGGCTCGCGCAAACGCAACTAACGGCCGAGCCGCGCAGCCCGCGCCAGCACCGCTGCGGTGCATACCCATATGAGCGGGATGTATTTCACTTCCCGCTGATCCTGTGACACCATTTGCCCCTTCCTGCGAGTCGGGGCATACCCGTATCGCGCCCCATTTCAGTCAAGCAAGAAAGCGAGAAACAGATGAAGCGTCGCAGTCTCCTGAAGGTATTTTCCGTGCTGGCCACCGGTGCCGCGCTGACGCTGTCGGCCGGTGCGCACGCCGAAGACAAGGTGATCAAGGTCGGCACGGTCGCCGGCCCGGATGCGGAAGTGTGGCAGCTCGTGCAGAAGGTCGCGAAGGAGAAGGAAGGCCTGAACGTGAAGGTCATCGAGTTCAACGACTACGTGCAGCCGAACGCGGCGCTCGACTCGGGCGACCTCGATGCAAACAGCTTCCAGCACCAGCCCTACCTCGACAGCCAGGTGAAACAGCGCGGCTACAAGCTGGTCACGGCAGGCCTGACCTACATCTCGCCGATCGGCGTGTACTCGAAGAAGTTCAAGTCGCTGAAGGATCTGCCGCAGGGCGCGAAGCTCGCGGTGCCGAACGATCCGTCGAACGAAAACCGCGCGCTGCTGCTGCTTCAGACGCAAGGCGTGATCAAGCTGAAGGCCGGCGCTGGCACGGGCGGCAACAATGCGACGGTGCTCGACATCGCCGAGAACCCGAAGAAGCTGAAGATCTCCGAACTCGACGCTGCGCAACTGCCGCGCGTGCTGTCGGACGTCGACGCGGCCGTGATCAACACGAACTACGCGCTCGCCGCCAACCTGCAGCCGACCAAGGACGCGATCGCGCTCGAATCGCTGACGAGCCCGTATGCAAACGTGATCGCCGTGCGCGCGAAGGACAAGGATCAGCCGTGGGTGAAGAAGCTGGTCAAGGCGTACCAGTCGCCGGAAGTACGCGAATTCATCAAGAAGCAGTTCAAGGGCTCGATGGTCGCGTCGTTCTGAACGCCGCACACCGGTCGGACCGTTGAACGCAAGGGGCCTGCATCGCGCAGGCCCTTTTTCATTGGCGCGGCCGATCGGCGAGGGCCGCACGGTGTGGCGCGTTCAACGCCGGGTCACATCTCGCCGCGCCGTGAGCAGATCGACATGATCTGCTGGATCGCATAGTTGTCGCGCACGCCCGGCAGCGACTGCACGACACACTCGTGAAAACGCCGCTCGCGCGGCAGCAGCATCGCGTTGTTGCGATACAGCGCGTCGCACGAGCGCTGGATCAGTTGCGCCGCCGCACCGTTGCGGCTTTCGCGCAGCGCATTGAGCATGCAGTCGTCGTATTGCGCACTGCCGTCGGTCAGCGCGAACGCCGCGCCCGGCAACGCCAGTGCGAGGGCCGCGAATGCGATGGCTCTGACTCCCCGTTTCATGTGCTGCCCTCCGATGGCGTGGATGGGGTCGGTCGACAGCATAACGTAAAGCCGCGGGCGCGGCTGACGCATTGCGCCGAGGCCGGCGGAAACCGCCGCCGGTCGGGCTTCGCGCGCGTTCGCGGGTTTCGACGGGGGCGGCGATTCGGGGCGTGTTGCGAAAGCTTTGAGTCAGGCGGTGGTCTGCGGAAATGGTATCCTCGTGCGTTCGCCGCTGCGCGCTTTCCCGGAGCGTGCGCGGGCCGTTCGCCAGCGCGTCGTACGCATGGCGGCGCCCGCCCGACGGCGGCGGGAATCCATCATCCAGAACCGACACAATACGGGGGAGACACACCCATGAAGCGTTTCAAGACTTTCGCGATCCGTTCGATCGCGGCCGGCGTGGCCGCACTCGCGCTGGCCGGCGCCGCGCATGCACAAACTGTCAAGGTGCTGTCGATCGTCGACCATCCGGCGCTCGACGCGATCCGCGACGGCGTGCGCGCCGAACTGAAGGCGGAAGGCTACGGCGACGACAAGCTCAAGTGGGAATACCAGAGCGCGCAGGGCAACACGGGCACGGCCGCGCAGATCGCGCGCAAGTTCGTCGGCGACCAGCCCGACGTGATCGTCGCGATCGCGACGCCGGCCGCGCAGGCGGTGGTTGCATCGACGAAGAGCGTGCCGGTCGTCTATTCGGGCGTGACCGATCCGGTCGCCGCGCAGCTCGTGAAGGGCTGGGGGCCGTCGGGCACCAACGTGACGGGCGTATCCGACAAGCTGCCGCTCGATCGCCAGGTCGCGCTGATCAAGCGCGTCGTGCCGAAGGCGAAGACGGTCGGAATGGTCTACAACCCGGGCGAGGCGAACTCGGTCGTCGTCGTGAAGGCGCTCGCGGAGATCCTCGCGAAGCAGGGGATGACACTGAAGGAAGCGGCCGCGCCGCGTACCGTCGACATCGGCCCGGCCGCGAAAAGCCTGATCGGCAAGGTCGACGTGATCTACACGAACACCGACAACAACGTCGTGTCCGCGTACGAAGCGCTCGTGAAGGTCGCGAACGAAGCGAAGATCCCGCTCGTCGCCGGCGACACCGACAGCGTGAAGCGCGGCGGCATCGCGGCGCTCGGCATCAACTACGGCGACCTCGGCCGCCAGACGGGCAAGGTCGTCGCGCGCATCCTGAAGGGCGAGAAGCCGGGCGCGATCGCGTCGGAGACGAGCAGCAACCTCGAGTTGTTCGCGAACACGGGCGCGGCCGCGAAGCAGGGCGTGACGCTGTCGCCGGATCTGCTCAAGGACGCGAAGACGGTCATCAAGTAAGCCGCGGTCCGACCACCGCGCTTGCGGGCCCGATCCGGGCCTGAACGACACCGCCGGACGGGCGGCTCCCACCCGGGGCCGCCCGTTCGCTTCGCCCGGCCGTACACGTGAGGCCGGGAAGCAACAGGATTTCCCCATCATGTCACTGTTCTCGTTTCTGGGCGCGCTGGAGATCGGCCTGATCTTCAGCCTCGTCGCCCTCGGGGTGCTGATTTCATTCCGCATCCTCAACTTCCCCGACCTCACCGTCGACGGCAGCTTTCCGCTCGGCGGCGCCGTTGCCGCGACGCTGATCTCGGCCGGCTACGACCCGTTCAGCTCGACCTGCATCGCGATCGTCGCAGGCGCGGTGGCCGGCTTCATCACCGGCTGGCTCAACGTGCGCCTGAAGATCATGGACCTGCTCGCCAGTATCCTGATGATGATCGCGCTCTATTCGGTGAACCTGCGGATCATGGGCCGGCCGAACGTGCCGCTCATCACCGAGCCGACGATCTTCACCGTGCTGCAGCCCGACTGGATGCCCGACTACGTGCTGCGCCCGGCGCTGCTCGCGATCGTCGTCGTGGTCGCGAAGCTCGGCCTCGACTGGTTTTTCTCGTCGCAGCTCGGCCTCGCGATGCGCGCGACCGGCGCGAACCCGCGGATGGCGCGTGCGCAAGGCATCGCGACCGGCCGCGCGACGCTCGCCGGGATGGCGCTGTCGAACGCGCTCGTCGCGCTCGCCGGTGCGCTGTTTGCGCAGACCCAGGGCGGCGCCGACATCTCGATGGGGATCGGCACGATCGTGATCGGGCTGGCCGCCGTGATCATCGGCGAGACGCTGCTGCCGGCACGCCGGCTCGTGCTGACGACGCTCGCGGTCGTGCTCGGCGCGATCGTCTACCGTTTCTTCATCGCGCTCGCGCTGAACAGCGAATTCATCGGCCTGAAGGCGCAGGATCTGAACCTCGTGACGGCCGCGCTCGTCACGATCGCGCTGGTGCTGCCGGCGACGCGCAAGAAACTGTTCGCGCGCAAGAACGGAGGGGCCTGACATGCTGTCCGCACAAGACCTGAAACTCACGTTCAATCCCGACACGCCGATCGAGACGCGCGCGCTGCGCGGGCTGTCGCTCGAGATTCCCGACGGCCAGTTCGTCGCGGTGATCGGCTCGAACGGCGCCGGCAAGTCGACCTTCCTCAATGCGGTCAGCGGCGACCAGGCCGTCGATGCGGGACGCATCTCGATCGACGGCACCGATGTGACGCGCAAGGCCGCGTGGGATCGCGCGCACCTCGTTGCGCGCGTGTTCCAGGATCCGATGGCCGGCACCTGCGAGGCGCTGACGATCGAGGAGAACATGGCGCTCGCGATGGCGCGCGGTGCACGGCGCGGCTTCCGGGCCGCGCTCGACCGGCCGTCGCGCGAGCTGTTCCGCGACAAGCTGCGGCTGCTGAACCTCGGCCTAGAGAACCGGCTGACAGACCGGATCGGTCTGCTGTCGGGCGGCCAGCGGCAGGCGGTGAGCCTGTTGATGGCGTCGCTGCGGCCGTCGCGGATCCTGCTGCTCGATGAGCACACGGCCGCGCTCGACCCGAAGACGGCCGCGTTCGTGCTGGAACTGACCGCGCGCATCGTCGCCGAGAGCAAGCTGACGACGATGATGGTCACGCACAGCATGCGGCAGGCGCTCGACTACGGCGACCGCACGGTGATGCTGCACCAGGGGCAGGTCGTGCTCGACGTGTCGGGCGACGCGCGCCGCGGGCTCGACGTGCCGGACCTGCTGCAGATGTTCGAGAAGGTGCGTCACGAGCAGCTCGACGACGACGCGTTGCTGCTCGGCTGACGGGCGGCAGGCGGGCCGGCGCGGTGCGGGGTGTTGCATCGTGCCGGTTCGCCGTCGGGTTGGCGTGCAGGCCCGGCCGGGCCACGATCCGGCCACGCCCGCTCCGGCGCGGCGTAACATGACGGCCGCGCCGGCTTTCCCGCTGTTTTCCTCTGACGAAAACCGGTTTCGCACCGGTGCTGTGCGACGCGAGCGCATTGCCATATACTGTATATCCATACAGTTATGGGTGGCATCATGCTCGCATCCTCCATTTCTCCCGAATCCCTTCATCCGTCGCTGTGGCGCGGCTCGCAGCTTGCGCGCGGCGGTCCGCGCACGATCGAGACCGGCTTCGCGCCGCTGTCGGCCGAGCTGCCGGGCGGCGGCTGGCCGGTCGGCGGGCTCGTCGAACTGCTGGCCGCGCAGCCAGGCTGCGGCGAGATGCGGCTGCTCGCGCCCGCGCTCGCACGCACCGTCAACGCCCGGCGGCCACTCGCGCTCGTCGCGCCGCCGCAGTCGCCGTATGCGACCGCGCTCGCCAGTCTCGGCGTGCCGTCCGACGCACTGCTGTGGCTGCGTGCCGGCAGCCACACCGATGCGTTGTGGGCTGCCGAGCAGGCACTCAAGACCGGTTGTTGCGGCGCGCTGCTGCTGTGGCAGGACGCGCGGCCCGATGCGCTGCGGCGCCTGCATCTCGCGGCCGCGCGCACGGGCGACACGCTGTTCGTGATGCTGCGCCCGCTGTCGGCCGAGCGGCAACCGTCGCCGGCCGTGCTGCGCGTCGCGCTGTACCCGGTGCCGGGCGGCGTGTCGCTCGACATCGTCAAGCGGCGCGGCCCCGCCCGCAGCGAGCCGCTCGTGCTCGACCTGCCGTCGCCCATCGTGGAGAGCCGCTATGCGCGTCTTGCTCGGCATCCATCTGCCGCGCCTGCCGCTCGACGTGTGCGTCGCGCTTCCGTCTGACGGCGAGGCGGGCGAGGCCGGCGGCGCAGGCTGTGCGGTGCTCGAGCAGGGTGTCGTGCTGATCGCCGACGCGGCCGCGCGCCGGCAGGGCGTGCGCGCGGGCATGAAGCGCGGCGGCGTGCTCACGCTCGCGCCGCACACCCAACTCGTCGAACGCGATCCCGCGCGCGAGGCCGATGCGCTGCGCGCGGTCGCGCTCGCGTTGCTGCGCTTCTCGCCGTGCGTCGCGTTCGGCGACGAAGCCACGCTGCTCGTCGACGTCGGCCCGAGCCTGCGCCTGTTCGGCGGGTTGCCGTCGCTGTGCCGCCAGGTACGTGCGACGCTCGCGGCGCTCGGCTATGCGGCACGCCTGTCCGCCGCGCCGACTGGGGGCGGCGCGTGGCTGCTCGCGCGCGTGTCGGCCCGCGCGCGCATCCGGCGCCGCGTCGCGAGTCCGGCCTCGCTTGTCCGTGTGCTCGACAGGCTGCCCTGCGTGCTGCTGCCCGACGCGCGTCCGTATGCGGGCTGGCTCGACGGCCTCGGTTGCCGCACGCTCGCCGATCTGCGCGGGCTGCCGCGCGCGGGGCTGCAGCGTCGTTGCGGTCCAGCGCTGCTGGCCGCGCTCGATCGCGCGTACGGCGATGCGGTCGAGCCGCTTGCGTGGATGGCGGTGCCGCCCGTGTTCGACGTGCTGCTCGAATTGCAGGAGCGGGTCGAATACGCGGAAGCCGTGTTGTTCGTGGCGCGGCGGCTCGTCGTGCAGCTGTGCGGCTGGCTGGCCGCGCGGCAGCTGTCGCTGGCCGCGATGACGTTCGATCTCGAGCACGAGCGCGGTCGCCAGGCCGTGCCGCCGACGCCGCTCGAGCTCGCGTTCGCGTCGCCGGTGCGCGACGAGGCGCACTTCATGCGGCTGCTCGGCGAGCGGCTCGCGCGCGTCGAGCTGCCGGCCGCGGTGATCGCGGTGCGTCTGAAGGCCACGCGCGTCGAATCGGTTGCGCCGCCGGCCGACGATCTTTTCCCCGAGCCGGGCGGCACGCGCGAGACACGCGCGCGGCTGTTCGAGCTGCTGGTCGCAAGGCTCGGCGCGGACAACGTGCTGCGCGCGGCGCCCGTCGCCGATCACCGGCCCGAAGCGGCGAACCGCTGGCTGCCGCTTGACGCGCAGGCCGGCAAGCCGGCTGCCGGGCCGCCGGCCGTGCCGCCGAGGCCCGCGTGGTTGCTGGCGGAGCCGCTGCCGTTGTTGATGCGTGGGGAGCGTCCGGTATTTCATACGCCGCTGAGGATGATGTCGTCGGTGGAGCGGATCGAGGCCGGGTGGTTCGACGGTCAGCTCGCTGCGCGCGATTACTGCGTCGCGCAGGACGAGGCTGGTGCGTGCTACTGGGTGTTCAAGGAGCGGGCGGGGAGCGAAGCCGAGCCACGCTGGTTCCTGCACGGCCTGTTCGGGTGAACGGTCATGGTTGCGGAATTCAGCTGGCTGCCCGATTACGCGGAGTTGTTCTGCCGTTCGAACTTTTCGTTCCTGCATGGCGCGTCGCATGCGGAGGAACTGGTCGAGCGTGCGTCCGAGCTCGGCTATCGCGGGATCGCGATCACCGACGAATGCTCGCTCGCCGGCGCGCCGCGCATGCACGTCGCGGCGAAGGCAAAAGGGCTGCCGCTCGTCATCGGGTCGTATTTCGACGTCACGCCGGATGAAGTCGCGCCCGGCCACGATCCCGGCCCCGGCGCGTTCGGGATCGTGTTGCTTGCGCAGAACCGCGAGGGCTACGGCAATCTGTCCGAACTGATTTCGTGGCGGCGGATGGCCTCGCCGAAGGGCACTTACAAGCTGACGTCGCGGATGCTGTCGGCGCCGCCTGCCGAGTTTGCGCACTTGCGCGGCATGCCCGACTGCTTCGCGATTCTCGTGCCCGTGTATCCGGTGCGTGCCGATGTACTCGACGCGCAGGTCGCGTGGTTTCGCGCGACGTTCGGCGAGCGGGCGCGGCTCGGGCTCGTGCAACTGCAGCGCGCGCTGGACGGCGCGCAGCGCGAGGAGATTCGTGCGGCGGGTGAGCGGCGTGGCGTGCGCATCGTCGCGCTGGGCGACGTGACGATGCACCGGCGCTCGTGCAAGGAGTTGCAGGACGTGATGACGGCGATTCGCGTCGGCATGCCCGTCTCCGAGTGCGGGTATGCGCTTGCGCCGAATGCGGAACAGCATTTGCGCGGGCGGAACCGGATCGGGAATCTGTTCTCGCCGGAGGAGATTGCGGAGACGTGCGCGATTCTCGATGCGTGTCACTTCGAACTCGACACGCTGCGCTACGAGTATCCCGACGAGATCGTGCCGAAGGGGCATACGCCGACGAGTTATCTGGAGCAGGAAACCATGGCCGGGGCGGCCACACGCTATCCGCAAGGTGTGCCGGAGAAAGTGTCGAAGCAGATCCGGCATGAACTCGACCTGATCGCGCAACTGAGCTACGAGCCGTTCTTCCTGACCGTCTACGACATCGTCAAATACGCGCGCAGCCAGAACATCCTGTGCCAGGGCCGCGGCTCGGCCGCGAACTCGGTCGTCTGCTATTGCCTCGGCATCACCGAGGTCGATCCCGATCAGAGCACGATGCTGTTCGAGCGCTTCATCAGCGCGGAGCGTGGTGAGCCGCCCGATATCGACGTCGACTTCGAGCATCAGCGCCGAGAAGAGGTGATCCAGCACATCTACGAAAAATACGGGCGCAACCGCGCCGCACTCGCGGCCGCCGTATCGACCTATCGCCCGCGCGGCGTGCTGCGCGAAACCGGCAAGGCGCTCGGCGTCGATCCGATGCTGGTCGATCGCGTCGCGAAGGGGCATCGCTGGTTCGACGGTAGTCGCGATCTGTTGCAGCAATTCTCGACGATCGGGCTCGATCCCGAGACGCCGCTCATCCTGGCATGGGCCCGGCTCGCCGCGCGGCTGCTGAATTTTCCGCGCCACCTGTCGCAGCACTCGGGCGGTTTCGTGATCAGCCGCGGCAAGCTCACGCGGCTCGTGCCGGTCGAGAACGCGGCAATGGACGGGCGGCGCGTGATCCAGTGGGACAAGGACGATCTCGAAGCACTCGGGTTGATGAAGGTCGACGTGCTCGCACTCGGCATGCTGTCGGCGCTGCATCGCGCATTCGACATGCGCACCGCGTGGCGCGGGCCGCCGGAGCCGGGTGGTGAGCCGTTCACGCTGAAGCACATTCCGCAGGATGACAAGGCGACCTACGACATGATCTGCCGCGCCGACACGGTCGGCGTGTTCCAGATCGAATCGCGCGCGCAGATGTCGATGCTGCCGCGCCTGCGTCCGGAGACTTACTACGATCTGGTGATCGAGGTTGCGATCGTGCGGCCGGGGCCGATCCAGGGCGGGGCCGTGCACCCCTATCTGAAACGCCGCCAGGGACTCGAAAAGGTCAGTTATCCGAAGGAGGACCTGAAGCCTGCACTTGAACGTACGTACGGCGTGCCGATCTTCCAGGAACAGGTGATGCAGATCGCGATGATCGCGGCAGGCTTCACGCCCGGCGAAGCTGATGAACTGCGCCGCGCGATGGCCGCGTGGAAGCGCAAGGGCAATCTCGAGAAATATCACAGCAAGATCGTCGACGGGATGCGCGAGCGCGACTATCCGCCCGACTTCGCCGAACAGATCTTCGAACAGATCAAGGGCTTCGGCGATTACGGTTTCCCCGAAAGCCACGCAGCAAGCTTCGCGAAACTCGCGTACGCCAGCAGCTGGCTCAAATGCCACGAACCGGCGATCTTCCTCGCCGCGCTGCTGAACAGCCAGCCGATGGGTTTCTACCCGCCGTCGCAACTCGTGCAGGACGCGAAGCGTCACGGCGTGCAGGTGCTGCCGATCGACGTGATGCAAAGCAACTGGGAAGCATCGCTCGAAGCGCTGCCCGACCAGCCGCCTCCGCACGGCCAGCCGGCCGTGCGGCTCGGCCTGTCGCTCGTGCGCGGCCTCGGCGAAGCCGCCGCACGCCGCATCGAAGCCGCCCGCACGGCGGCCGGCCCGTTCGACAACGTCGACACCCTCGCGCGTCGCGCGCAACTCGAACGCCGCGATCTCGAAGCGCTCGCCGCCGCGAATGCGCTTGCGACGCTCGCCGGCCATCGCCGCGATGCGCTATGGCAAGCGGTTGCCGCAGCCCCCGAACGCGACCTGCTCGCGACCGCGCCGATCGACGAACCCGAGAAGCCCGCACTCGGCGCGCCGTCGGAAGCCGACGACATCCTCGCCGACTATCACACTACCGGCCTCACGCTGAACCGCCACCCCGTCGCGCTGCTGCGGCCCGAGCTGCGCGTGCGGCGGCTGTCGTCCGCGGCCGAATTGCACGACCGCCCCGACGGCCGGCTCGCGCGTGCGTGCGGGCTCGTGACCGCACGGCAGATGCCGGGCACCGCGAAAGGCGTGATGTTCATGACGCTCGAGGACGAAACGGGCTGCGTGAACCTGATCGTCCGGCCCGAGCTGCTCGCGCGGCAGCGTCGCGAAACCCTCGATTCGCGGCTGCTTGCCGCGTCCGGCGTGTGGCAGGTCGCGAGCGACGTGAGGCATCTCGTCGTGCAGCACTTCGAGGATCTGACGCCGCTGCTCGGCGGCCTGCGCACGTCGAGCCGCGAGTTCCACTGACGCAACCGGCGCGCGCTGCCGAACGCGTGGTGCCTCGCCATCCGTGCATACCAGTCGGCTCAACTGGTCCTATTCAGGTCTCATATTCCCGCCCAAAAGCTGGCCGAACCGCATGCTCGAACTGTCCCCTTGCATACCAATCCGGGTAAATCCCTATCCCGTACTTCGTTGTAAACAAAGGGTTTGTGAGGACTAAAACGCTTGCGGGGCAAGGCTTCCGGCGATTTCTGCACCGCTAATACCAGTTCGTTGACTGGTATTATTGTGGTTATATAATGCGTTCACTTTCGACGGTCGCAGATCGTCGTCCGACACCCGGAGGCACATGGAAACCGGCTGGTCCGAACTGGCGCCCGATCCCCTCAGCGACACGCCGCTTTATCTGCAGCTCGCCCGCAACCTGGCGAGCGCGATCCACGCCGGTGCGTGGCGGGCCGGCGAGGCGCTGCCGTCGGAGCGGCTGCTGTCGGCGTCGGTCGGCGTGTCGCGGATCACGGCCCGTCGCGCACTCGCGCTGCTGGTCGAGCAGGGGCTGATCAAGCGGGCGCGCGGGGCGGGCAGCTTCATCACGCCGCGCGTCGCCGATCCGCTGTCGCGTCTCGTCGGCTTCACCGCGAAGATGCAGCAGCGCGGCTTCGTGCCCGATTCGGTGTGGCTGTCGCGCACGCTGCGTGCAGCAAACCGCGACGAGATCACGCGGCTCGGCCTCGCGCCCGGTGCGACGGTGGCGCGGCTCGAACGGCTGCGCCGCGCGGACGGCATCGTGATGGCCGTCGAGCACTCGACGCTGCCGGCCGCGGTGGTGCCCGATCCGCAGGCGCTCGGTGCGTCGCTGTACGAATACCTCGAAGCGCGCGGGATGACCGTCGTGCGCGCGCTGCAGCACTTTCGCGCGGCGAACGCAACGCACGCGATCGCGAAATGGATGGCGGTGAAGCCGGGTTCGGCACTGCTGGTGATCACGCGGATCGGCTACGGCGCCGACCAGCGAGCGATCGAAGTGAGCGAAACGTATTGCCGCGACGATTACTACGACTTCGTCGCCGAACTGAAACGCTGACGCGCGAGACTGCCCGCGCGCGACACGCGTGAAGCAACGACACGGATTTGCAAATCACGACGCGGATGCCCGCGTCACCAGATCATCAAGAGAACGTCATGCTGACTGGAAACATCCTTACCCCCGACGGCTGGATTCACGGTTCGCTCGATAGCGAGAACGGCCGCATCACGACCCTCGACGGCAAGCCCGTCGATCCCGCGAAGAACGACGCGCCTTACATCCTGCCCGGCTTCATCGACCTGCACGTGCACGGCGGTGGCGGCGCCGACGTGATGGAAGGCGGCGACGCGATCGAGACGATCGCCCGCACGCACGCGCAATTCGGCACGACGAGCCTGCTCGCGACGACGATGACCGCGCCGCGCGACGAACTGATGCAGGTCGTCGCGAACCTCGGCACCGTCGCGCGCACCCGCACGCCGGGCGGCGCACGCGTGCTCGGCGTGCACCTCGAGGGCCCGTACATCAACCCCGGCAAGCTCGGCGCGCAACCCGACGCGGCCGTGTCGGCCGTGCTCGACGAAGTGCTGAAGTACCTGTCGATCGCACCGATTCGCGTCGTCACGCTCGCGCCGGAAATCGCCGGCCACATCGAGATCATCGGCGAGATGGCCGCGCGCGGCGTGCGCGTGCAGCTCGGCCATTCGCTCGCGACCTACGACGATGCGGTGGCCGCGCTCAAGCACGGCGCGTGCGGTTTCACCCACCTGTTCAACGCGATGTCGCCGCTGCACCACCGCAACCCGGGCCTGGTAGGTGCGGCGCTTGCCCACGCCGAATACGCGGAAATCATCCCCGACCTGCTGCACGTCCACCCGGGCGCGATTCGTGCTGCGCTGCGCGCGATCCCGCGCCTGTACGTCGTGACCGACAGCACGTCCGCAACCGGCATGCCCGACGGCGAATACCGGCTCGGCAGCCAGCACGTGACGAAGTGCCTCGGAGGCGTGCGCCTCGCCGACGGCACGCTCGCCGGCAGCACGCTGACGATGGACCAGGCGCTGCGCAACCTCGTGTCGCTCGGCCTGCCGATCGCCGACGTGTCGAACCGGATGTCGCGCTACGCGGCCGACTACCTCGGCGTCGCCGATCGCGGCCGCCTCGAGCGCGGCGCATGGGCCGACCTCGCGGTGTTCGACCGCGACCTGAACCTCACCGCGACCTACGTCGAAGGAGAATCGATTGTCGAATATGCTTAAGGAAGCGCGCGAGTCCGCCCAGGTCGTCGCTGCGCAGCTCGCCGACACCACGCGCGTCGAAGCGCTCGCCGGCCAATTGCTCGACCACCCGCCGGCCGTCGCGCTGACGGTCGCACGCGGCAGCTCGGATCACGCCGCGAGCTATTTCGCGAGCCTGACGATGAGCCGCCTCGGCGTGCCGGTCGCATCGCTGCCGATGTCGGTCGCGACGCTGCAGCAGGCGCCGCTGAAGGTGCAGGACCAGCTCGCGATCGCCTTCTCCCAGTCGGGCAAGAGCCCCGATCTCGTCAATACGATGGCCGCGCTGCGCGAAGCCGGCGCGCGCACCGTCGCCGCGGTGAACGTGCTGCCGTCGCCGCTCGCCGACGCGTGCGAGCACCAGTTGCCGCTGCTCGCCGGCCCCGAACTGTCGGTCGCCGCGACGAAGAGCTATATCGCGATGCTGTCGCTGTCCGCGCAGATCGTCGCGTACTGGCAGCGCGACGCCGCGCTGATCACCGCACTGCGCGGCCTGCCCGACGTGCTCACCCAGGCCGGCCGGCTCGACTGGTCGCAGGCGGTGGCCGCGCTCGCGGGTGTCGAACGGATGATCGTGATCGGCCGCGGCCTGGGCCTCGCGATCGCGCAGGAAGCCGCGCTGAAGCTGAAGGAAACGTCCGGCATCCAGGCCGAGGCGTTCTCGAGCGCCGAAGTCCGTCACGGCCCGATGGAGCTGATCGACCGCGACTATCCGCTGCTCGTGTTCGCTCCGCCGGGGCCCGAGCAGGCCGGCCTGCTGCAGCTTGCCGCAGACATGCGCGCCCGCGGCGCCGCCGTGCTGCTCGCGGCGCCCGCCGGCATACCCGGCGCGACGCTGCCGCTTGCGCAGTCCGCCCACTCGGCGCTCGACCCGATCGCCGCCATTCTTTCGTTCTACGTGATGGCGGCGGATCTCGCCGTTGCGCGCGGCCGCAATCCCGACACGCCGCGCCACCTGAACAAAGTCACCGAAACGCACTGATAGCCGAGACCGCCGATGAGACGCGCCGAGGAGTCCCAGTTGAAGAGCCCCACCCACGATCAGATCGTCCTGCTTTCCCCGTTGACGGGGCCGATCGTCGCGCTGGCCGACGTGCCCGATCCGGTGTTCTCCGGCGGGATGTTCGGCGACGGCATCGGTATCGACCCGCTCGCGGGCCAGCTCGTCGCACCGTGCGCGGGCGTCGTGTCGCATCTCGCGCGCACGGGCCACGCGGTGACGATCACGACGCCGCAGGGCGCGGAAGTGCTGCTGCACATCGGCATCGACACCGTCGAGCTGAACGGGCAGGGTTTCATCGCGCACGTCGAGGCGGGCGCGCGTGTCGAGGCGGGAACGCTGCTGATCGAGTTCGACCAGGACGCGGTGGCGCGCAGCGCGCATTCGCTCGTGTCGGTGATCGCGATCGCCAACTCGGATGCGTTCGAGGTCATCGATCGTGCCAGCGGCTTCGCGACGGCCGGCAAGACGCCGCTGCTCGTGCTGCGCGGCAAGGGCGAAGCGGCCGTGCAGGCGGCGCAAACCGGCGCCGCGGCGCACAACGAAGTGCGCCGTGAAATCGTGCTGGCGCAACCGGGCGGCCTGCATGCGCGGCCGGCCGCGCGGGCGCGCGAAGCCGTGCGCGGGTTCGACGCGACCGTCGATGTGCTGTTCGACGGCCGCAAGGCGTCGATCGCGAGCGTCGTCGGCTTGCTCGGCCTCGGCGCCGGCGAAGGCGCGACGGTCGAACTCGTTGGTCGCGGCGCGCATGCACAGCAGGCCGTCGATGCGGTCGAGCAAGAGCTGCTGCGCGAAGCGCACGGCGAAGTCGAGGAGCAACCGGCACGGCTGAAGTCGCCCGCGCCGCAGATGGTCGCACGCAACGCCGGTGCCGCGCGCGACGGTGCACCGCGCGATGGCGCGCCCATCGACCCGAACACGCTCGCAGGCGTGTGCGCGGCGCCCGGCATCGCGGTCGGCACGCTGGTGCGTCTCGACGATGCGGAAATCGTGCCGCCCGAGCAGGCCGCCGGCACGCCGGCCACGGAAAGCCGCCAGCTCGACCAGGCGCTGAAGGCGGTCGACGCCGAACTCGACGAAACCGTGCGCAACGCATCGGCGCGCGGCGCGGTCGGCGAAGCGGGCATCTTCGCGGTGCACCGTGTGCTGCTCGAGGACCCGACATTGATCGACGCGGCGCGCGACCTGATCAGCCTCGGCAAGAGCGCAGGCTTCGCATGGCGCACGACGATCCGCACGCAGATCGATACGCTGTCGAAGCTCGACGATGCACTGCTCGCCGAACGCGCGGCCGACCTGCGCGACATCGGGAAGCGCGTGCTGCGTGCGCTCGGCCATACGAGCGGCGCCGCGCGTGTGCTGCCCGACGAAGCGGTGCTCGCGGCCGAGGAATTCACGCCGTCCGACCTGTCGTCGCTCGATCGCCAGCGCGTGACCGCGCTCGTGATGGCGCGCGGCGGTGCGACATCGCACGCGGCGATCATCGCGCGGCAGCTCGGCATCCCGGCGCTGGTTGCGGTCGGCGATGCGCTGTACGCGATTCCGGACGGCACGCAGGTCGTCGTCGATGCGAGCGCGGGCCGGCTCGAACACGCACCGACCGCGCTCGACGTCGAGCGCGCGCGGCACGAACGCCAGCGTCTGGACGGCGTGCGCGAGGCGAACCGGCAACTGGCCGGTGCTGCAGCAGAGACGGTCGACGGCCGCGCGATCGAGGTCGCCGCGAATATCGCGACGCTCGACGACGCGAACACCGCGGTCGACAACGGCGCCGATGCAGTCGGCCTGCTGCGTACCGAACTGATGTTCATCCATCGCCAGGCCGCACCGACGGTCGTCGAACACCAGCAGAGCTACCAGTCGATCGTCGACGCGCTGCAGGGCCGCACGGCGATCATCCGCACGCTCGACGTCGGCGCCGACAAGGAAGTCGACTACCTGACGCTGCCGCCCGAACCGAACCCGGCGCTCGGCCTGCGCGGCATCCGTCTCGCGCAGGTGCGCCCCGATCTGCTCGACGATCAGTTGCAGGGCCTGCTCGCGGTGAAGCCGCTCGGCGCGGTGCGCATCCTGCTGCCGATGGTGACCGACGCGGGCGAGATCGTGCGGCTGCGCAAGCGCATCGACGAATTCGCGCGCGCGCAGGGCCGCACCGAGCCGATCGAGGTCGGCGTGATGATCGAGGTGCCGTCGGCCGCGCTGCTGGCCGACCAGCTCGCGCAGCACGCGGATTTCCTGTCGATCGGCACCAACGACCTGACGCAGTACACGCTCGCGATGGACCGCTGCCAGGCCGATCTCGCTTCGCAATCCGACGGCCTGCATCCGGCGGTGCTGCGCCTGATCGACATCGCGGTGCGCGGCGCCGCGAAGCACGGCAAGTGGGTGGGCGTGTGCGGCGCGCTCGGCGGCGATCCGCTCGCGGTGCCGATCCTGGTGGGCCTCGGCGTGACCGAACTGTCGGTCGACCCCGTATCGGTGCCGGGCATCAAGGCGCGTGTGCGCCGTCTCGATTACCAGTTGTGCCGTCAGCGCGCGCAGGATCTGCTCGCGCTCGATTCGGCACAGGCGGTAAGGGCAGCAAGCCGCGAGGTCTGGCCGCTCGACTGAGCGTCGACGGCAGGTTCGCGACCGGTTTCAAGACGAAAGCAATTAGGTCAACGACGATTAACGACGAGACAAGGATTGGAGGACTGAATGAACGGGAATCCGTTTCTGAAAATACAGGGCCTGGGCCGGGCGCTGATGCTGCCGATCGCGGTGCTGCCGGTTGCCGGCATCCTGCTGCGGCTCGGCCAGCCGGACGTGTTCAACATCAAGATGATCGCCGACGCCGGCGGTGCGATCTTCGACAACCTGCCGCTGCTGTTCGCGATCGGCGTGGCGGTCGGTTTCGCGAAGGACAACAACGGCGTGGCGGCGCTCGCGGGCGCGATCGGTTACCTGATCGAAACCGCGATCATGAAGGACATCGATCCCAAGCTGAACATGGGCGTGCTGTCCGGGATCATCGCGGGTGTGGTCGCGGGCCTGCTGTACAACCGCTACAAGGACATCAAGCTGCCGGACTACCTTGCGTTCTTCGGCGGCAAACGGTTCGTGCCGATCATCACGGGGCTGGTCTGCGTGATACTCGGCATCGCGTTCGGGTACGTCTGGCAGCCGATCCAGCATGCGATCGACGCGGCCGGCCAGTGGCTGACGACGGCGGGCGCGATCGGTGCGTTCGTGTTCGGCTTCCTGAACCGCCTGCTGCTCGTCACCGGCCTGCACCACATCATTAACTCGCTCGCGTGGTTCGTGTTCGGCAACTTCACGCCGCCCGCCGGCGGCGAGATCGTGCACGGCGACCTGCACCGCTTCTTCGCGGGCGATCCGACCGCGGGCACTTTCATGGCCGGCTTCTTCCCGATCATGATGTTCGGCCTGCCGGCCGCGTGTCTCGCGATGCTGCACGAAGCGCCGAAGGAACGCCGCGCGATGGTGGGCGGCCTGCTGTTCTCGATGGCGCTCACGTCGTTCCTGACCGGCGTGACCGAGCCGATCGAATTCAGTTTCATGTTCCTCGCACCGGTGCTGTACGTGATCCACGCGGTGCTGACGGGGCTGTCGCTCGCGATCTGCCAGATCCTCGGCGTGAAGCTCGGCTTCACGTTCTCGGCCGGCGCGATCGACTACGTGCTGAACTACGGGTTGTCGACGAAGGGCTGGATCGCGATTCCGCTCGGCATCGCGTACGGCGCCGCGTACTACGGGCTGTTCCGTTTCTTCATCCGCAAGTTCAACATGGCCACGCCGGGCCGTGAGCCGGCATCGGCCGATGCGGCCGAGCAATCGTACGCATCGGGCGGCTTCGTCGCGCCGGCGGCAGGTGCCGCGGCCACGGCTGCCGCGCCGCGTGCGCAACGCTACATCGCCGCGCTCGGCGGGGCAGGCAACCTGTCTGTCGTCGACGCGTGCACGACGCGCCTGCGCCTGACCGTCGTCGATCCGGAGAAGGTGTCGGAGCCGGAGCTGAAGTCGATCGGCGCGCGCGGCGTGCTCAAGCGCGGCGGCAACAGTGTGCAGGTGATCATCGGGCCCGAGGCCGACATCATTGCCGACGAGATGCGTGCCGCCATCGGCAGCGGCGCGGCAGGCGCAGCATCGACGGCGACGGCCGCCGCCGCACAGCCCGTCACGGGCGCGGCCGCCGGCCCGCTCGATCCGGAGCCGATGCGCTGGCTCGCGGTGTTCGGCGGCGCGACCAACGTCGTATCGCTCGATGCGGTAGCCACCACGCGCCTGCGTGTGGTCGTGCGCGATCCGTCGGCGGTCGATCGCGAGCGTCTCGGTGCGCTCGACGTCGCGTGGGTGTCGCTCGACACGTTCCACATCGTCTGCGGCAACGCGGCCGCACGCTATGCCGAACAGCTCGGTGCGCGCCTGCCGCCGTCGGGCAGCGGGGCGGCTGCTCAACCGGCCTGATGCTGATGCGATGAAGCCGGCCTGATCCGCGCTGCGGGTTCGGACCGGCCGGCAAAACGAAAACGGCTTGCGATGCGTCGCAAGCCGTTTTTCCTTGGTGCGGGCGACGGCGCGATGCGTTCGCCTGCGTCGCGCCGTCGCGCAGCCATGCAACCGCTCAGCCGGTCACGGATTCGTCAGCGTGAAGGTCGGCTTCCGGTAGCCGACGCCGGCCCGGTCGAGCTTCGGCAATTCGCGTTGCGTGAGCAGCGTCGCGAAACCTGCCCAGTCGCGCTGCAGCGCGGCGACGTCGACGTGATGCGTGTCGCCGCGCTTGAAGCGCACGCCGGCCGCATACGGCAGTTCCCAGTCGGCCCGGTGCCATGCGCGCTCGGCGAGCGCGAGCAGCCGAGGATAGGCCATGTATTCGAGGAAGGTGTCGTTGCGCATCACCTCGCCCCACGCCTGCCCCTGCATGCCTTCGATGCGCGGCGCGGGGCCCGTGCCCGTCACCTCGAACGTGTTGCCGTCGCGGTCGCCCATCACTTCGGCGTTCTGCGGCAGGTTCTCCGGTGCGAGCGAGAACACCTTGTACTCGTCCGTCGCGTGCGAGCCCCAGTAGTAGCCGCGCTCGCGCGGGTTGAGCGTGTACGGGAAGTCGAAGTACAGGTAGTCGGGCAGCGCGAGCACCGTCAGGTAGCCCTTGCCGCTCAGGTCGCGTGCGCTGTCCGATGCGCCCCAGAAGATCGTGTCCCACAGCGACACCATCACGTGGCGCGTGCTGAAGTCCTGCGGCCCGTTCGCATGCTTGATGCCGTCCTGCCACGCGGCCATCGTGTCGATCCCGTTCGCGTTGACCGCCGCGCTCACCTGTTGCGCGAAACGCGTCGGCAGCTCGTCGATCGACTTGATCTCGCCGCGCTGGAGCAGCGCCGTGCATGCGGGCGAACGCGCCCACGGCTTGTCCTGCGCGGCGAGGTCGATGCGCCCCTTGTTCGGGTCGGTGCCGTTCAGTGGCTGGAAGCCCCCGCCGAGGAAGATGTTCTTCGCCTCGTCGCCGCCGTAGTGCCAGGTGTGAAGGGGCGCCTGCGCGTCCGCATGCATCGCCGCGATCTCGCGGATCACCTTCGACGCGAAATTGAGCGCGCCCGGCACGCACGGGTTCAGGTCGCTGCGCCGGTCGTAGAACTGCACCGTCGTCAAGTTCGACGTGTCCTGCGGATCGAGCAGCCGGTATGCGTTCGCTTCCTGCTCGCGGCCGGCCGCATGCAGCCGCTTGTAACGCGCCTCCATCGTCACGACGGCCGCGCGCGCATGCGCGGGCATGTCGATCTCCGGGATGATCTCGACGAAATGCGCGGCCGCGTAGCGCACCAGCGACACGTAGTCGTCGCGCGTCAGGTAGCCGCCGCCGGAGCGGTTGTCCGGGCCGGAGCCGAGCTGCGGCAGCAGGCAGCGCGTCTCGCTCGGGTCGTGGCAGCGGCGTCCCCCGATCTCGGTGAGTTCGGGCAGGCCGGGAATCTCGATGCGCCAGCCCTCGTCGTCGGACAGATGCAGGTGCAGGCGATTGAGCTTGTACGCGCTCATCTGGTCGATCAGGCGGCGCAGCGTCGCCGGATGCTTGAAGTTGCGCGCGAGATCGACGTGCATCCCGCGATGCGTGAAGCGCGGTGCATCCTCGACGAGCATCGCCGGGATCGGGCCGCCGCCAACGGGTGCGAGCGAGTAGAGCGTCTGCACGCCGTAGTAGAGGCCGGCGCGATCGTACGCTTCGATGAACGCACCGCGCGGCCCGATCGCGAGCCGGTAACCGCCCGGCGTCGCGATGTCGGCCGGCAGTCGGCGCGGCGCGACCACCCCCCATACCGGCACGCGTGCGCCGTCGAGCCCGAGTGTGCTTGCGCGTTCGCGCAGTGCCGCGACCTGTGCGTCGGGCAGGTTCGGCAGCGTGAGCTCGACGCCGCGCAGGTCGAGTGTGCCTGGCAGCGGCTGCTCGCGCTTCACGCTCGGCAGCGCGCGGCTCGCGTCGGGCCGCGCGGCGACGGGCGGCGCATTGCCGGTCGAGTTGTTCTGCGCGTCGGCCGGCAGCGATTCGACGTAGCGCAGCTCGTCGTCGGTGTCGTTATAGCGGAGCACGGCGGGCGGCGCTCCATCGACGACCACGTACGGGCGCGGGATCACGTCGCTGTACCGCAGCAGCCAGTATTCGGCGACGAACGGCAGCTCGATGCGCTCGCCGGGTGCCAGCCGCACCGAGCCCGGTTGCGGCGTCAGTTCGTACAGGTCGCCGGTGAGCCGCCGCAGCGCGAAGCCGGGGCGGTCGATCCGCAGCAGGCGGCGGATGCTGTGCAGGTAGAGCTTCCAGCCGCCGTCGGCGATCGCCTGGTGGCCGCGGTTCTGCAGGATCAGGCGGCCGGTCGCGCAGGCCGCGCCGTCGGCGCCGAGATCGGCGCACGGCACGCCGGCCGCGGCCGCGTGATTGTTGTCGACGGCGACTCGCAGCGCGAGGCCGTTCGACAGCAGCGCCGCGAGATCGGCCGGCGGCACGGGTGGACGGACGGTGCCGGCCGTCGCGATCGCCGCGCTCGACGCTGGCAGCGCGCCGAGCGCGACCGGCGACAGTGCCGCGATCAGCAGGCCGGCAAACAGGGTGGACAAGGTTCGGTTCATGCGGACTCCTGAGACAAAAGGGGGCGTAGTGGCGTCACGGGGATGACGTCGCTGCGAGCGGGTCTTTCAACGGAGCTGCGGGGACAACAGGGTGCGGGGGCGATGCGGCTGCCCCGCGCGAAGTCGGCACGCGGGCGCGTGCGTTACGGAACGGGGGGCGGGCAGGCGTGCCGGTCGGATCGGCACGGGCGGGTGCGCGTCTTCATCGGCGGCGCACGGCAGCGGCTGCTGCTGATGTTGATGCTGTGACGACGTGCCCATGGGCCAAGGCGCGTGCGCGACCTGCACGGTCGAAGACGGTCGCGCTCGCCGACGGCGCACAACCGGCCGCCGCGTGCCGACGACGAGACGGCGCGCAAGCGCGCGCCCCATACGGGATTCGCATGTCTCCCCCACCGGAAGGATTCGGCCTGTCAGCGACCGTGTCCAAAGATCTTATGAAACCTTTTATTGGTATTCAAGTGGTATCAATCTGGCGCTAAATTGGCATCGGTGTGACGGGCCTGTCCGGCCGGCCCGGGGCGAAAAAAAACCTCGCGCGAGGCGAGGTTCCTTCGGGACGGCGGCGGCGCGATCGGCCGCGCGCGTCAGTCGTGGCGAACGCGTGCTTCCTGCGTCTTCTGCCGCGCTTCGAGCCACATTGCATTGACGATGCCGAACGACAGCGCGACGCCGATACCGAGAATCCAGCTGAAATACCACATGATCCGACTCCTTGCGAAACGGTGGGCGAGGGCACGTGCGCGCCCCGGCCCGGTTCAAAGCATCAATACATCGAATGCTTGTTCTCTTCGAGCACCTCGCGCGTGACCTTGCCGCGCATCACGCGATACACCCAGCTCGTGTAGAGCAGGACGATCGGCAGGAACACGATCACCGCGAACAGCATCACCTGCAGCGTCATGTGGCTCGACGTCGAATCCCATACGGTCAGGCTGCTGCGCGGGTCGAGCGACGACGGCATGATGAACGGGAACATCGAGAAGCCTGCGGTCAGGATCACGCCGGTGATCATCAGGCCCGTGCAGAAGAACGCCGTCTTTTCCTGCTTCGAGCCGGCGAGCAGCAGCGCGAGCAGGCCGCCCGCGATCGCGACGACGGGTGCCGCGATCATCCACGGATACTCGCCGTAGTTCGCGAGCCACAGGCCCGAGCCCGCGGCGACGTCCTTGAGCAGCGGGTTCGCGACCGTGTCGGTCGGTGCGGCGTGCGTGATGTGGAAGCCGCCGATATACGACGCGATCAGCACGCCGGCCAGCACGAACAGCACGACCGCGAGGAACGACGCCACGCGCAGCGCGACCGACGCGCGGCGCGCGATCACGCCTTCCGTCTTCATCTTGATGAAGGCCGCGCCGTGCGCGACGAGCATCGTGAGGCTGACGAGCCCGCAGAGCAGCGCGAACGGGTTCAGCAGCGCCCAGAAGCCGCCGTAATAGGTCACGCGCAGGTCGCTGTCGAACTTGAACGGGACGCCCTGCAGCAAGTTGCCGAACGCGACGCCGAACACCAGCGCCGGCACGAAGCCGCCGACGAACAGGCCCCAGTCCCAGCCCGCGCGCCAGCGAGGGTCCGGCCGCTTGCTGCGGTAGTCGAAGCCCACCGGCCGGAAGAACAGCGCGAACAGCACGAGCAGCATCGCGAAGTAGAAGCCGGAGAACGACGCGGCGTAGACGAGCGGCCAGGCCGCGAACATCGCGCCGCCGGCCGTGATCAGCCACACCTGGTTGCCTTCCCACGTCGCGCCGACCGTGTTGACGATGATGCGGCGCTCGTCGTCGGTCTTGCCGAGGAACGGCAGCAGCGCGGTCGCGCCCATGTCGAAGCCGTCGGTGACGGCGAAGCCGATCAGCAGTACGCCGACGAGCAGCCACCAGATCAGCTTGAGAGTTGCATAGTCCATAGCGATTCCTTGTTCGGTTGCGACAGCGTGCTCAAACCGCGGCCCGCTCGCCGGCGGCGGCGAGTTCGTGGTGATAGCGGCCGGTATGCAGCGACGACGGGCCGAGGCGTGCGTACTTGAACATCAGCTTGATCTCGATGACGAACAGCGCAGTATAGAACAGGATGAAGCCCGCGAGACTCAGGTAAAGGTCGCTCGGCTGCAGGCTCGACGCGGACAGGTGCGTCGGCAGTACGCCGGCGATCGTCCACGGCTGGCGGCCGAGCTCGGCGACGATCCAGCCGAATTCGATCGCGATCCACGGCAGCGGGATCGCCCACACCGCGTAGCGGAGGAACCAGCGGCGGTTGTCCTGCAGCAGTTCGCGGCGCGCGCAGAACCAGAATGCAGCGATGAACGTCGCGACGAACAGGAAGCCGAGGGCCACCATGATCCGGAACGAGAAGAACACGGGTGCGACCGGCGGGATCGTCTTCTTCGCGGCGGCCTTGATCTGCTCGGGCGTCGCATCGACCACGTTCGGCGTGAACTGCTTGAGCATCAGCCCGTAGCCGAGATACTGCTTGTGCTGGTCGAACAGCGCGCGGGTCGCGTCGCTCGTATCGCCCTGCTTGATCTTCTGCAGCGCGCCGTACGCGACCATCCCGCTCTGGATGTGCTCTTCGCTGTGCTTCGCGAGCTCGCGCAGGCCGATCACCGGTTCGTCGATCGAGCGTGTCGCGATCAGGCCGAGCGCGTACGGGATCTTGATCGCGTAGTCGGTGCGCTGTTCTTCCTGGTTCGGAATGCCGATCAGCGTGAACGACGCGGGTGCCGGCTGCGTTTCCCATTCGGATTCGATCGCGGCGAGCTTCATCTTCTGCACTTCGCCGGTCGTATAGCCCGACTCGTCGCCGAGCACGATCACGCAGAGCGTTGCCGCGAGGCCGAAGCCGGCCGCGACCGCGAACGAGCGGAGTGCGAAGTCGATGTCGCGTTTCTTCAGCAGGTACCACGACGACACGCCGAGTACGAACATCGCCGCCGACACGTAGCCGGCCGATACCGTGTGCACGAACTTCACCTGCGCGACCGGGTTGAACAGCACGTCGAACAGGCTCGTCATCTCCATGCGCATCGTCTGGTAGTTGAACTCGGCGCCGACCGGATTGTTCATCCAGCCGTTCGCGACGAGGATCCACAGCGCGGACAGGTTCGAGCCCAGCGCGACGAGGAACGTGACCATCAGGTGCTTGACCTTCGACAGGCGGTTCCAGCCGAAGAAGAACAGGCCGACGAAGGTCGATTCGAGGAAGAACGCCATCAGGCCTTCGACCGCGAGCGGCACGCCGAAGATGTCGCCGACATAGTGCGAGTAGTACGACCAGTTCGTGCCGAACTGGAATTCGAGCGTGATGCCGGTCGTCACGCCCATCGCAAAGTTGATCCCGAACAGCTTGCCCCAGAACTGGGTCATGTCCTTGTAGACCTGCTTGCCGGTCATCACGTAAACAGCTTCCATGATGACGAGCAGCCAGGACAGGCCGAGCGTCAGCGGCACGAACAGGAAGTGGTAGAGCGCCGTGATGCCGAACTGCAGACGCGACAGATCGACGACTTCGCTACTTATCATGGTGGTCTCCCTCGGTGGATGCAGGCGCCGGTACCGAGAGCAGCTTCTCGGCGACGGCGGCAGGCGGCAACGACATGTGCTCGGCCTGCGGATGATTGAAGAATGCGTATTTGAGCGACATCAGGAGGATCAGCTTGACGATCAGCACCAGGGTGATGTCGCGGGCGAGGGTCGGGCCGCGTGCCCACGCGGCAATGCGCGCGCGCCAGCCGATCGTTCCGGCCGGCCGCGGCGGAGGCGGCGCAGGCTCTTTATTGATCGAGATCAAGGTGATTATCCTGAATCGATTTAGGTGCGATTTGGGGCGACTTTACGTCGGATTTGTGACGGCCGTGAAGCTGTTTTAATCCTTTTGCGCCTGACATGCCAATTTTAAAATGACGGCTTTCCGATGCGGAGTGCTGCGCTGCGGCAGACCGTCGCGAAACACGGGCCGAAACTTGAGGCAGATCAAGGTTATGCGGAAGGGGCCCGCAAACGGCCTATTACCTGACGAATCAGGTCAATTAATCCGCACTGAAACGCGCCGAAAAACGAACGAAAAAGCGAATGACAAGTAGCGGAAAAGCCGGGCGAAAAAAAACCGCTGCCGGTCGGGCAGCGGTTTTTGATGAAGCGTTCTAAGTCGCAGCGATTTACGCGTATTCGGCGAGGGCAGTGCGCATCTTTTTCATCGCGCTCGCTTCGATCTGGCGGATGCGTTCCGCCGACACACCGAACTCGGCGGCGAGATCGTGCAGCGTCGAGCCGCCCGAGCCGTCGTCGTCGACGTGCAGCCAGCGCGCCTCGATGATGCGGCGGCTGCGCGCGTCGAGTGCGCCGAGTGCTTGCGCGATGCCGTCCGTCTGCAGCGTGTCGCGCTGACGCGCGGCCAGCACGGCGGTCGGTTCGTTGTGCGAGTCGGCCAGGTAGGCGATCGGCGCGTACGATTCCTCGCCGTCCTCGACCTGCCCTTCGAGCGCGATGTCGCCGCCCGACAGGCGCGTTTCCATTTCGGTAACGTCTTCGCGCTTGACGTTGAGTTCCTTCGCGAGGCCGTCGATTTCCTCGGGCGTCATCGCCTGCAGGCCCTTCTTGTGGCTGCGCAGGTTGAAGAACAGCTTGCGCTGCGCCTTGGTCGTCGCGACCTTCACCGTGCGCCAGTTGCGCAGGATGTACTCGTGGATCTCGGCCTTGATCCAGTGAATCGCGTACGACACCAGGCGCACGTTTTGCGCCGGGTCGAAGCGCTTCACCGCCTTCATCAGGCCGATGTTGCCTTCCTGGATCAGGTCGCCGTGCGGGAGGCCGTAGCCGAGATAGTTGCGCGAGATCGACACGACGAGCCGCAGGTGCGACAGCACCAGGCGGCGTGCCGAGTCGAGGTTGTTGCCTTCGCGGAATTCGGTCGCGTACTGGCGTTCCTCTTCGACCGTCAGCAGCGGAATGCGATTGACGGCCTGGATATACGCGTCGATGTTGCCAAGCTGGCCCGGCAACATCGATTGGGCTGCGAGCGCCAGCGAGCCTGCCGATGCGGCCTTGGCCGGCGTCGGGCTCAGGGTGTTCGGGAGGGTCAGGGCGTTGCTCACTAAAAACTCCTTTGGAATCAGGGACAAACCCCCGGTCTCGGATGAGATTCCGGGAGCCATCTTAGCACTCCCGGAAACCGAGTGCTAATTCCTTAGAGCAAGCGTGGGCATCGGAGTTCCCGTTTTTTCTATCGGGCAAGTCGAGTCGATAGTCTATTCTGCGACAGAGGATACGCAGAGAAGTTCCGTAAGCCGTTGTTTCTGATGACAATCGGTAGGCGATTTCAATTTTTGTCGTTTTGGAAGCAAGCCATTTCGCTTTGTGATGCCGATCCGAAAAGTCCTTTACCATACCATTCAGTTCGCTCGAGCCGGCCGAAGCGGCGGGCTCCATTCAACCCACAAAGTTGGAGTGACAGATGAACAATAAGAAGAATCGCCGGCCCCGCAGCCGGCTTGCGCTGCACGCGATGCTGGCGGCGTCCCTTCTGGGCGGATCGGGCGCGGCATGCGCGGATCGATGGGGGATTCAGGCTGGCGGCGGTTTTTCGGATCGCCATGGGGTCGACAAGGCCGATCTCGGCGTGGTGTGGGATCCGGGCTGGAACTGGTGGGAAATCGGCGGCTGGCACTTCGCGTTCGTCGTGGAAGGGCACGCCGGTTACTGGCACACGGGCGGCAACGTCCACGGCAACATCGGCGAATTCGGCGTGACGCCGATGTTCCGCTTCATCAAGAGCGCCGGGGAGATCCGCCCGTTCATCGAGGCCGGCGGCGGCGTCAGGCTCCTGACGCACCCGACGATCTCGGATCGCTTCTCGATGGGCACGGCATTCCAGTTCGCGCCGACGGCGGGGGTGGGCGTGCAGTTCGGCCAACGGCAACAGTATCAGGTCGGCTACCGTTTTGAACATGTGTCTAACGCGGGTATCAAAGAGCCGAATCCTGGTATAAATTTCCACCAGTTCTACTTGCAGTACAACTTCTGATCCGCACGCCCGCGCACGGCGTGCGCGTTGCCGAGGAGTCAGGCGATGGCGAAGGTGGTCGATGCGATCCGCGCGCTCGAGCGCGATCGGTTCCGGGCGATGGTGGACGGGGACGGCGAGGCGCTCGACACGCTTTTGTCGGACAAGGTGTTCTTCGTGCACACCAACGGCAAACGCGAAACCAAGCAGCAGTTCATCGACGCCATCGTCGCCGGCCGCCGCCGCTATCGCCAGATCGAAATCCAGTCGCAGGACGTACTGCCCGTCGGCGATGAAACCTGCGTCGTCACCGGGCGGGCGTTGATCGAGATGGAAACGAACAACGGCGGCCTGGTCTTCCCGATTGCCTATACCTCGGTCCACACGCACGAGCAGGGTCGCTGGAGCCTGTTCGCGTGGCAGGCGACGCGGTGCGCGACCGACACATGAGCGCGCGTGGCGCTCCTTTTCATGTCCCGACCGAAGCGGCCTTCTGGGCCGCTTTTTACTGCCTCATGCGGCGCGGATCGCGCGGCGCACGGGCGGTCACGCCCCGCTCGCTGACGTTTGAATCGTGAAACGGAACCGCGCGCTCAGGCCGCCGCGCGGCGATCCGCGCAGTGCCAGGCCGAGCGGTTGATCGCGCTGACGACCGCATCGAGCGCGGCGCTCGACGCATCGGCATGCAGGCCGACGCCGTGCCGCAGCGGCGCATCGCCGACCCGGCAGCCGACCGATACCGCGATCCGTCCGTCCGTCGTGCGGGTGTGTTCGCACGACGCGACGTTGATCGCCGTGCCGGCGGCCGCTGCGAATCCCGCGGCCAAACGTCGCACGGCCTCGTCGGGCGTGGTATCTGCCGCAGGCGCTGCCGCGATCTCGCGGTTCTCCCAGCGCGCGCCGTTGCCGTGTCGCGCGGCCGGCCCGTCGGTGTCGAAGAATTCGCGTTCGAACAGCGCGCAGATCGCATCGCCCGTCACTTCCTCGCCGGACGCGTCGGCGAGCGTCTGCACCGCGCCGCTGAATTCGATCTGCACGCGGCGCGTCGGCGTGAAGCCCATCCCGCGTTCGAGCAGGAACGTCGCGCCGCCCTTGCCGGACTGGCTGTTCACGCGGATCACCGCGTCATAGCTGCGGCCGAGGTCGGCCGGATCGATCGGCAGGTACGGCACTTCCCAGGCCGCGTCGGGGCGCTGCTGCGCGAAGCCCTTGCGGATCGCGTCCTGGTGCGAGCCCGAGAACGCGGTGAACACGAGGTCGCCCGCGTACGGGTGGCGGGGATGCACCGGAATCTGGTTGCAGCGTTCGACGACGCGGCGCACCGCGTCGATGTCGGAGAAATCGAGGCCCGGATCGATGCCCTGCGTGTAGAGATTCAGCGCGAGCGTGACGAGATCGACGTTGCCGGTGCGTTCGCCGTTGCCGAACAGGCAGCCCTCGATGCGGTCGGCGCCCGCGAGCAACGCGAGTTCGGCCGCCGCGACCGCGGTGCCGCGATCATTGTGCGGATGCACGGACAGCACGATGCTGTCGCGGTACGCGAGGTTGCGGTCCATCCACTCGATCTGGTCGGCGAACACGTTCGGGCCCGCGGCTTCGACGGTGGCCGGCAGGTTGACGATCATCTTGTGATCGCGGGTCGGCCGCCAGGTTTGAGCGACCGCGTCGCAGATTTCGCGCGCGAACGTCAGCTCGGTCATGCTGAAGGTTTCCGGCGAGTACTGGAAGGTCCACTGCGTGTCGGGGCGCGCGGCGGCGTGTTCCTTGATGATGCGCGTGCCATCGATCGCGAGCGCCTTCACGTCGGCCTTCGACATCCCGAACACGATGCGGCGGAACGACGGGCACACCGCGTTGTACAGGTGCACGATCGCGCGCGGCACACCTTCGAGCGCATCGAACGTGCGGGCGATCAGGTCCTCGCGCGCTTGCACGAGCACTTCGATCGTCACGTCGTCGGGAATCCGCTTGTCGTCGATCAGCTTGCGGACGAAATCGAAGTCGGTTTGCGACGCCGACGGAAAACCGACTTCGATCTCCTTGAACCCGATCGCGACCAGCATCTCGAAGAACTCGAGCTTCTGCTCGATGCTCATCGGCTCGATCAGCGACTGGTTACCGTCGCGCAGGTCGGTGCTCATCCAGACGGGCGCGCGCTCGATGGTGCGCGACGGCCATTTGCGGCCATTGAGGCGGACGGGCTCGAACGAACGGTACTTGTCTTGCGGATTGCGCTGCATCTTCTGGACCTCGGGTCTCAAGTCGCGAGCGAAGACGGGCGGCATGGGCGACGGTTGGCGCTGCCTCGCTCCGCGGCACGTGAACGCGCTGCGGATGCGGATGATCTTCGCGAGTCGGCCGACGGATAGACGGACGAATGCTGACGACTTCGGGTTGTAAAAACTACGAGAGGGGTACTGCGAGGAACTGCTGGGAGGGACCGTGCAAACAGCACACGGCGCTACGACAGCCTTAGGCTAGTCGTAGCGATAGCGGCCGCGCTAGGCGGCCGGAGGTAATTCGGAGGGTGTTCGGAAAGGAACGCATGAGGGCAACTCTATGCCAGGATGCGCTCGCGTGTCAAATGCCTTGCGATCGGGGCCGGTTCGCGAGCGCGCCTTCAGCGTGCGATACGGGCGATCTGCACGATCGTCGCGACCTGCCGGGCGACCGTGTCGGGCACCGGCACTTCGCCGCGCAATGCGGCGTCGGTCCACGCGGCCGTCGTCGCCGCATCGCGCGATTCGGGCAGCGCGACAGAGGGCGCATCGGTCGACGAGCGTTCGGCCTCGATCAGCGTGTCGCACACGCCGTCGTGAAGCCAGTCGACCTGCACCTGGCGCCGCGTGTCGGCAACGGCTTCGCCCTCGGTGCCGCGTGCCAGCAGCGCGCCGCCGAGCGCGGCGTCCGGATGGTCGCGGAACAATTGCGCCAGGCTGTCGCGGTACGGCGGATGCGTGTAGTTGACGAGCCGCAGGCCGGCCGGCGCGAACGGCTGCAGGATCTTCACGAGCGTGTGCGTCGAGTTGCGCACGCCGAGCACCCTGCGCATCGATAGCAGGTGGGCAATGCGCGGCGCCAGCACCTCGATCGACGCGAACGCGACGCGGCGCTCGGCGAGCATGTCCTCGATTGCATCGTGCGACGTCGACGGCGCGATCGACAACGCCGAGAAGATCTCCGCGCTCGTCACGCGGCCCGGATCCCGCTCGACGCCATGCACGAGCACCGGCACGCCTTCGCGCGCGAGCAGCAGCGCGAGCAGCGGCACGAGGTTAGGTTGCTTGCGCGCGCCGTTGTAGCTCGGGATAGACACGGGGCGGAACGCGGCATCCTGCACGTGCACCGGCTCGAACGACGCCTGCGCGGCGGCGAGCATCGCGGCCAGTTCGTCGGCGGATTCGCCCTTCAGCCGATAGGCGATCAGGATCGCGCCCAGTTCGACGTCCGACACGCGTGCGTCGAGCATGGCGCGATAGAGCTCGAACGTGTCCTCGGCGGACAGCGCGCGTGCGCCATGCGGGCCGCGGCCGATTTCCTTGATGAAGCGGGCGCACGGGAACGGAACGGCGGCGGGATCGTGGGAGGCGGTCATCGGGGCGTGGGCGGGCGGCCGGCATCGGGCCGCGCTGTGAGCGGTGAGGAATGCCCCGAGTATCGCACGGGTGCGGCTGTCGCCAGGCGAGGCCGTGCGGCGCGGCGCGCTACACTCTGATTCCCGGCGGTGCGCGCCGGCTGCGCCGCGCCCGTGCCGTCGCCGGCCGAATACGACTACGAGAGACATCCCATGAAGCTTTACAGCTATTTCCGCAGTTCCGCGTCGTACCGCGTGCGGATCACCCTGAACCTGAAGCAGCTGCCGTTCGACTATGTCCCCGTGCACATGCTGCGAGACGGCGGCGAGCAACTGAAGGACGCGTATCGCGCGCTGAATCCGGATGCGGTCGTGCCGACGCTGACCGACGGCGATGCGACGCTGCAGCAGTCGCTGGCGATCATCGAATATCTCGAGGAAACCCATCCGGAGCCGGCGCTGCTGCCGAAGCAGCCGGTCGATCGCGCGTATGTGCGCGCGGTCGCGCTGCAGATCGCGTGCGAAATCCATCCGCTCAACAACCTGCGCGTGCTGAAGTACCTGAAGCACACGCTGCAGGTGCCCGAAGAAGCGAAGAACGCGTGGTACCGACACTGGATCGAGGCGGGCTTCGACACGCTCGAGACGCGCCTCGCGAGCGATCCACGCACCGGCAAGCTGTGCTTCGGCGACACGCCGACGCTCGCCGACGTGTGCCTCGTGCCGCAGGTGTTCAACGCGAACCGCTTCTCGATCGATACGACGCGCTATCCGACGATCCAGCGGATCGTCGACCATGCGTCGACGCTCGATGCGTTCAAGGCCGCCGAGCCCGGCGTGCAGCCCGACGCCGAATGAGCGTGGCGCGCCCGGGCCACGCATGGCCGGGCGCGCATGAAAAAGGGCGCCCGAAGGCGCCCTGTGCGATGCGTGCAGGCGATGTTCAGCCGAGCAGCGCGTCCGCGAATTCGACCGCGCTGAACGGCTGCAGATCCTCGACCTTTTCGCCGACGCCGATGAAGTAGACCGGCACCGGACGCTGACGCGCGATCGCAGCGAGAATCCCGCCCTTCGCGGTGCCGTCGAGCTTCGTGACGATGAGGCCGGTGAGGCCGAGCGCGTCGTCGAATGCCTTGACCTGCGTGAGCGCGTTCTGGCCGGTGTTAGCGTCGATCACCAGCAGCACTTCGTGCGGCGCGCCGTCGTGCGCCTTCGAGATCACGCGCTTCACCTTCTTCAGCTCTTCCATCAGGTGGAGCTGCGTCGGCAGGCGGCCGGCCGTGTCGGCCATCATCACGTCGATCTTGCGCGCGCGCGCTGCGCTGACCGCGTCGAAGATCACCGCGGCCGGATCGCCGCTTTCCTGCTGCACGACCGTCACGTTGTTGCGCTCGCCCCAGACCGCCAGCTGTTCGCGCGCGGCCGCGCGGAACGTGTCGCCCGCGGCCAGCAGCACCGACTGGTCGAAGCTCTGCAGATGCTTCGCGAGCTTGCCGATGCTGGTCGTCTTGCCGGCGCCGTTCACGCCGGTGATCATCATCACGAGCGGCTGCGCGCGGCCGAGCATCAGCGATTTCTCGAGCGGCGTCAGCAGCTCGACGAGCAGGTCGTGCAGCGCGGCCTTCACCTGCTGCGGGTCGGTCAGGCGGCCAGTGCGCACCTTTTCGCGCAGCGCGCCGAGCAGGTACTCGGTCGCGTCTACACCCGCGTCGGACATCAGCAGCGCGGTTTCGAGCTCCTCGTACAGATCCTCGTCGATCTTCGTGTTGACGAACACGCCGGTGATGCTGGAACCCGTCTTCGCGAGCCCCGTTTTCAGGCGCGCAAGCCACGATTTCTTCGCGGTGGCGTCCTGCAGCGGCGGCGGGACGATCTCGACCGTCTCGACGACTTCGTCGCGGCCGTCGTTGGTCGGCGTGACCGTCATTACGACGGCCGGCGCGGCCGGTTGTGCGGGCGCTTGCGGCACGTCGGCCACAGGCGGAGCCTCGACCGCGGGCGCGTCGGACGGCTCGTCCGTTTGCTGCGCGTCGGCCGATTGCGATTCCGCCGGATCGGGCTCCTGCGTTTTCTTGAATCGTTTGAAGAAGCTGAACATGGTCTGACGTCGGGAAGAGGGCGGGCCGCCGTGAGGGGCGGGCACCGGACGGGCCGTTCTGCGTTCGCGCGGGCGCGGCGCACGGCGGCCGAAACCGTGCATTTTATCAGTGCGGCGTGGCGCTCGCGCCAGTGTGCATCGCCGCTGTGGTAACGTGCGCCTGTTTGGCGGTGCGCCCCCCGCGCGCCCGGTCCCTCCGTCGTCGATATTCCGTATGTCCCGTTCCTCTCCCGGCCGCCCGGCGGCCCCTTCCGGCCGCGGCAAGCCGCACACGATCCGCATCATCGGCGGTGACTGGAAACGCACGCCGCTCGCGGTGCTCGATCTGGACGGCCTGCGGCCGACACCCGATCGTGTGCGCGAGACGCTGTTCAACTGGCTCGGCCAGGATCTCGAAGGCCGGCGCTGCCTCGACCTGTTCGCGGGTACCGGCGCACTGGGTTTCGAGGCTGCGTCGCGCGGCGCGGCGAGCGTCGTGATGGTCGAGCGCCATCCGCGCGCGGCGCAGCAGCTGCGTGCGATCAAGGACAAGCTCGGCGCGCGTGCGGTCGAGGTCGCGGAGGCGGACGCGCTGCGGCTCGCGGCCGGGCTCACACCGGGCGCGTTCGACGTCGTGTTTCTCGATCCCCCGTTCGACGATCAGGCCGTCCTCGAGCGCGCCATTGCGCTGGCGGCGCCGCTCGTCGCGGCGGGCGGCGCGCTGTACGTCGAGACGGGGGCGGAGCTCGATCCGGCCGCGCACGAGGCGCTCGCAGGCTGGCAGGTCGTGAAGCACGGCAAGGCCGGTGCGGTTCACTATCATTTGCTGCGGCGCGAAAATGATGAATAATGCGCGTTCCATACGAGGCGGCGCGCCGCAAAGGCGACGCATGCCCATCTCGGCAGCGGCGCGTGCATCGCACGGCTGCCATCCCGTTTGCGTGATGACAGGAGGAGCGACATGGTAGTCGCCGTGTATCCCGGTACGTTCGATCCGCTGACGCGCGGGCACGAAGACCTCGTGCGGCGTGCGTCGAGCATTTTTGATACGCTGGTGGTCGGTGTTGCCGACAGCCGCGCGAAAAAGCCGTTCTTCTCGCTGGAAGAACGTCTGACGATTGCGAACGAGGTGCTCGGCCATTATCCGAACGTGAAGGTGATGAGTTTCACCGGCCTCCTGAAGGATTTCGTCCGCACCAACAATGCGCGCGTGATCGTGCGCGGCCTGCGCGCCGTGTCCGATTTCGAATATGAGTTCCAGATGGCGGGGATGAACCGCTACCTGCTGCCCGACGTCGAGACGATGTTCATGACGCCGTCCGATCAGTACCAGTTCATCTCGGGGACGATCGTGCGCGAAATCGCGCAGTTGGGCGGCGATGTCAGCAAGTTCGTGTTTCCGTCCGTCGAGAAGTGGCTGACCGAGAAAGTCGCTGCGATCGGAGGCCCTGCGGCGTAATGCGGTGCCGGCCGGTTTCGTTGCGAAGCCGGCCGCCGGCCTGAAGAAGTGAGATCAGTATGGCTTTGATGATTACCGACGAGTGCATCAATTGCGACGTGTGCGAGCCCGAGTGCCCGAACGGTGCGATTTCGATGGGCCCGGACATCTACGTGATCGACCCGAACAAGTGCACCGAGTGCGTCGGCCATTTCGACGAACCGCAGTGCCAGCAGGTGTGTCCGGTCGAATGCATTCCGCGCGATCCGCAGCATGACGAATCGCACGCGCAATTGATGGAGAAGTATCACGCGTTGATCGCCGACAAGGGCGACGACGGGTCGTGACCCCGTAGCGGCGCGCGCGCTCGAGTCCTTCGGCACGCCCGTCACGCATTAGGATCGGCGCCGCCCGGCGCCGGTTCTCTCGTTCAGGCCAGCAGTTCGCGTAACGCCGCGACGAGCGTGTCGCATTCGGCATCGGTGCCGACGGTGATGCGCAGGTGCTGGTCGATCCGCGGCAGCCGGAAGTGCCGCACGAAAATTTCCCGTTCCTTCAGTTTCGCCGCGATCGCGCCCGCGTCGTGCGCGGGATGGCGCGCGAACACGAAGTTCGCGGCCGACGGCACGATGTCGAAGCCGAGCGCGTCCAGCGCATGCGTCAGACGCGTCCGGCTGTCGATCACGCGCCCGCAGGTTGCGTTGAAATAATCGGTGTCTTCATAGGCGGCCTGCGCGGCAACTTGCGCGAGCCGGTCGAGCGGGTACGAGTTGAAGCTGTCCTTCACGCGGTTCAGCGCGTCGATCAGCGCTGCGTCACCGAATGCGAAACCGACGCGCATGCCCGCGAGCGAGCGCGCCTTCGACGTCGTGTGGACGACGAGCAGGTTCGGGTAGCGGTCGATCAGCGTAATGGCGGACTGCGCGCCGAAGTCGACATACGCTTCGTCGATCACGACGACCGACGACGGATTCGCGGCTGCGATCCGTTCGACGTCGGCAAGCGGCAGTGCGCGGCCGGTCGGTGCGTTCGGGTTCGGAAACAGCACGCCGCCGGCGTCGTCGAGATAGTCGTCGACGCGGATCGAGAAGTCGTCCGCGAGCGGCACGATCGACGTCTGGACGCCGTACAGGCGCGCATAGGTCGGATAGAAGCTGTACGTGATGTCGGGGAAGCGCAGCGGCCGGTCGTGCTTGAGCAGCGCCTGGAACGTGTGCGCGAGCACCTCGTCGGAGCCGTTGCCGACGAACACCTGCTCGGGCTCGATGCGGTGATGGGCCGCGACCGTTTCGCGCAGCGCGCGCGCAACCGGGTCGGGATAGCGGCGCAGCGTGTCGCCGGTCTCGCCGAGTTCGCGTGCGATCGCCGCGACGACGCGCGGCGACGGCGGATAGGGATTCTCGTTGGTGTTCAGCTTGACGGGGTGTGCGAGCGCAGGCTGCTCGCCCGGCACGTAAGGCACGAGTTGCTGAACGATGTTGCTCCAGTAACGGCTCACCGCTTGGCTCCTGTCGGGCAAAGCGACCAGATTACCGCATGTGCGCGCAGGGTGGGGCGGGCGGGGCCGTCCGGCGAAACCGGACGGCTCGATGCACCGGAGCGGTGCGATGCGATCAGTTGCGATGCAGCTGCATCGTCGCACGGTCGAGTTCGCCCTTGACGACCATCGGCATCACGGCGAGTGCGCGTTCGATCGACGCGTCGATCACGTCCTGCTCCTCGCGACGCGGCGGCTTCAGCACGAAGTTCGCGACGTCGGGCTTCGCGCCGGCGCGCGCGCTTTCCGGAATCAGGTCGCGCGGATGGCCGATGCCGATCCGCAGCCGCCAGTACTGCTGCGACGACAGGTGCGCGGTGATGTCCTTCAGGCCGTTGTGGCCGCCGCTGCCGCCGCCGAGCTTCAGCTTCACGGTGCCGGGCGGCAGGTCGAGCTCGTCGTGCGCGACGAGGATCTGGTCAGGCAGGATCTTGAAGAATTGCGCGAGCGCGACGACCGACTGGCCGGAGCGGTTCATGTAGGTTTGCGGCTCGAGCAGGTGGACTTCTTCGCCGTGCAGGCGCGCTTTCGCGTAGAAACCATGGAAGCGGCGCTCGTCGCGCAGCGTCGTGCCGGCTTCGCGGGCGAGCTGGTCGATCAGCCAGAAGCCGGCGTTGTGGCGCGTCGCGGTGTATTCCGCCCCGGGATTGCCGAGGCCGACGATCAGTTTGATCATGACGTTTCGAAGGCGGCAACGGCCGCCTGGGCGCAGAAAAAGAAAAACCCGCCGGGCAAGCCGCGGCGGGTTGCGTCGACCGTTTCGTGAAACGGATCGATGGGGCGCGTTGGCAGCCCGCTCAGGCAGCCGGCGTTTCGCCTTCTGCTGCGTCCGACACGGCACCAGCCGGGACCGTCGCCGATGCGACAACCGGGTTTTCCGCGTCGACGTGCGCGACCAGCGCGACGCCCTTCGGCAGCGTGATGTCCTTCGCGTGCAGCGATTGACCGGCTTCGATCTTCGACAGGTCGACTTCGAGGAACTCCGGCAGGTCAGCCGGCAGGCACTCGATTTCGATTTCCGTCGCGACGTGCGAAACGATCGCGCTCGACAGCTTCACGGCCGGGCTGATTTCAGCGTTCAGGAAGTGCAGCGGAGCCTTCGTGTGCAGCTTCTTCTTCGCGTCAACGCGTTGGAAGTCCACGTGCAGCACCAGTTGCTTGAACGGGTGGTATTGCACGTCGCGCAGCAGAACCTGTTGCGACTGGCCAGCCACTTCGAGGTCGAGGATCGACGAGTGGAAAGCTTCCTTCTTCAGGGCGTGCCACAGGGCGTTGTGATCGAGTTCGATCTTTTGCGGGGCTGCTTCGCCACCGTAAACGATACCCGTGGTCTTACCAGCGTTGCGCAGGCGGCGGCTCGCACCCGTACCTTGCTCTTGGCGCTCGAAAGCGACGACTTTCATGTGATTCTCCAATAGCTGCCCGCGACCAGGCAGTAAAACGGGGCCGTCAAACTGCGGCCCCCGATGAAACGAACGGGGTTTCGTCTATCCCGCCCGATTGTGCAAAAAGCGAAGCGTTGCCGCTTCGCTTTCTGCGCATGCTTTGTTCAGTCGATTCGCGATCAGGATTCCGCGAACAGCGACATCACGGAGTCGCCGCGGCGGATCCGCGAGAACGTTTCGGCCAGCAGGCTCGCGCTCGTCAGCGCACGGATCTTCGAGCAGCCGAGCGATTCGGCGGACAGCGGGATCGTGTCGGTAACGACGAGTTCGTCGAGTGCCGATGCAGCGATGCGATCACCTGCGCCACCCGACAGCACCGGGTGCGTCGCGTAGGCGAAGACCTGCTTCGCGCCGCGCTCTTTCAGCACTTGCGCGGCCTTGCAGAGCGTGCCGGCGGTATCGACCATGTCGTCCATGATCACGCAGGTGCGGCCTTCGACTTCGCCGATGATGTTCATCACTTCGGAGACGTTCGCCTTCGGGCGACGCTTGTCGATGATCGCGAGATCGCAGTTGAGCTGCTTCGCGAGTGCCCGGGCACGCACCACGCCGCCGACGTCCGGCGACACGACGAGCAGATCCGGGTAGTTCTGCTTGCGCAGGTCACCCAGCAGGATCGGCGTTGCGTAGATGTTGTCGACCGGGATGTCGAAGAAGCCTTGAATCTGGTCGGCGTGCAGATCCATCGTGATGATCCGCTCGACGCCGGCGATTTCCAGCATGTTCGCGACGACCTTCGCCGAGATCGCGACGCGCGCCGAACGCGGGCGGCGATCCTGACGGGCGTAGCCGAAGTAGGGGATGGCTGCAGTGATCCGGCCGGCGGATGCGCGCTTGAGCGCATCGACCATGATCATCAGTTCCATCAGGTTGTCGTTCGTCGGTGCGCACGTGGATTGCAGGACGAAGACGTCCTTGCCGCGCACGTTTTCCTGGATCTCGACCTGGATCTCGCCGTCGGAGAAACGGCTGACCATTGCTTTGCCGAGGGGGATTCCAAGGATATTGACGACTTCCTGGGCGAGCGCGGGATTCGCGTTGCCAGTAAAGACCATCAGGCCATCATGGCTGTGGCTGCTCATCGTGCACCTGCTTCAGGCTTGGGCGGGAAATGCGGGAAAATTTTTGGCAGGGGAGGAAGGACTCGAACCCTCGCATGCCGGAATCAAAATCCGGTGCCTTGACCAACTTGGCGACTCCCCTACACTTAACTGATAACTTCACCGAACTCGTGTAGGCCGTTCGGCAAAGCAAAACTTCATGACGCGAAAGCGAAGAGCGGATGCTCATTCAGGCTCTCGGCAACTGCACCATTCCAACTGGCGGGCAGCTTGGCTTTCGCCGCTTCTGCCTCGTGCTTGCTGCGAAACGCTGCAAACACGCTTGCTCCGGAGCCGGTCATCCTCGCGGGGGTCACATCATACAACCATTTGACCACCTGCGCAACTTCCGCGTACTTACTTGTCACAACTTGCTGCATATCGTTCCGACCGAAACTATCTGGCCATCCCGCGTCGCTGCTTTGCTGTGCAAGAAAGTCCGTAATTGTGACGCGCTTCGAATCTCTTGTCAACAACTCATCTGAAAATATTTCAGCGGTTGGGACATGAACGCGGGGCGTTACAACCAAGAACCAGCGAGTCGGCAATTGTACCTCAGCTAATTCTTCTCCGATACCCTCTGCGAACGCATTTTTTCCAAAAATAAAAAACGGGACGTCAGCACCGAGTTTTACCGCGAGCGATTGAAGCTCGGTGCGCGGCAGGTCGAGTTGCCACAGGCGGTTCAGCGCGAGCAGCGTCGTCGCCGCGTCGGAGCTGCCGCCGCCGAGGCCGGCCCCCATGGGCAGACACTTGTCGATCTCGATGTCGACACCGTGCGCGGTGCCCGTATGCGCTTTCAGCAGGTTGGCCGCGCGCACGACCAGATCGCTTTCCTCGGGCACGCCGGGCACGTCGGTGACGCGCGCGACGCGACCGTCGTCGCGCAGCGTGAAGTGCAGCGTGTCGCCCCAGTTCAGCAACTGGAACACGCTCTGCAGATCGTGATAGCCGTTCGGACGGCGGCCGGTGATGTGCAGGAACAGGTTGAGTTTCGCGGGCGCAAGGCAGTTGCGCAGCGAGCGGGTCGAATTGGTCATGCGTATATCTGGGCTGGGCGGGTGCTCACTGATCGAGCACGAGCTTGATGTCGAGCGGCGGTGTCGCGCGCACGAGGTTGACGCGTTTGACGCCCGTGGCCGGGGCATCCGCGTAGGCAAGGTAGTCGATCGTCCAGCCGTCCTGGCGGATCTGCTTGACGTGTGTACCGTCGGCCGGATCGCGCACCGTCTCCGCGGGCGTGGCGGGCGCGGCTGTCGGCAGCAGCCAGTAGCGCAGGCCCGCGAGCGGCAGTTCGAAGCCGAGCGTTTTCTGCATCAGGTCGCCGACGTCCGGCGCATATTGCGTCGGACGGTTCGGCAACTCGAGCGATGCCGCCTGCGGCGTCGACTTCACGACCGCAAGCGTTTGGCCGAGCGGGCTGCGCAGCTCGAGCGACACGTCGTCGCCGTGCTCCTGCCAGTCGAAGTTGCCGTACACGTTCTGCTGCTTGCCGAGACGGTCGTCGTACTGCACCGCAAAGCGGCCATGGTAAGCGTGCGTTGCGGCGGTCTGCAGCGCCGCGCCGGTCGGCGCGCTGGCCGACGGCGGCGTGCTCGCGCAGCCGGCGAGCGCGAGCGCGGCACCGGCAGCGGCAGCGGCCAGCGTGCGCTGCGCGCGGAAGGACAGGGAAAACGTCGGGAACATCCGCATCAGAGACCGTTGATCTGCAGGCGTTTCAGCGTCTGCACGAGCGTTTCGTTGTCCGGCTCGAGCTTCTGCGCGTCACGCCATGCGGAACGCGCATCGTCCTGTGCGCCGCTCTTCCACAGCACTTCGCCGAGATGCGCGCCGATCTCGGCGTTCGGCTGCAGTTCGTACGCGCGCCGCAGCACCTTCGCCGCGCCGGCCGTATCACCCATCCGGTACTTCACCCAGCCGAGGCTGTCCATGATGTACGCGTCGTTCGGCGCGAGCGTCATCGCCTTGTCGATCAGCTTGCTGGCTTCGGGCAGCCGCTGGTTGCGGTCGGCGAGCGAATAGCCGAGTGCGTTGTACGCCTGCGGATTGTCGGGCTGCGTGCGGATCAGCTCGCGCAGCTGCTTTTCCATCGTCGTGTAGTGGCCGGTCTTTTCGGCCGCCATCGCGTAGTCGTAGCGCAGGTCGGGATCGTCGGGGAAGTCCTGGACCGCCTGCCCGAGCCGTGCCTCGGCTTCCGGGTAGCGCTTCGCCGTGAACAGGATCGACGCGTCGGTGCGTGCGACCACGGCCGCATCGCGCGGATCCGTGATCGGCAGGTTGTCGAGCACCTTGCGCGCTTCGTCGGTCTTGCCCTGTTTCTGCAGCAGCTGCGCGCGCGTGATCTGCGCGGGCAGGTAGTGCTGGCTCGTCTGGTCGACCTTGTCGAGCCATTGCGACGCCTGCGCATCGTTGTTCTGGTCGATCGCGATCTGCGCGAGGTAGATGTAGCCCTGGCCGACGTCGAGGTTCGGCTGCTTGTCGCCGAGCTGTACGTACTGCTTCAGGTAGCCGGTCGCTTCGTCGAGCTTCTTCTGCTGGATCTTGATCAGCGCAAGCGCCATCAGCGGCGTCGGATCCTTCGAGTCGAGCTTGCGCATCGTCTCGAACTGCTTCTGCGCATCGTCGAGGCGATCGTCGGCGAGATAGAGCTGCGACAGCGCGAGCCGCGCATCGCGCGACTTCGGATTCTGCTGAACATACTTCTCGAACGACGCGATGCCCGCCGCGCGTTCCGCCGGCCCCATCTGCGACAGCATCAGGGCCGCCGGCAGGTAGTCGGGGCGGAGCTGCAGCGCCTGCTTCAGCGACTGCGCGGCGCCGTCCTTGTCGTCGACCGCGAGCTGCTGGCGCGCGATCGCGAGCTGGGCTTCGGGCCGGTTCAGGTCGTTCTTCAGCATGTCCTTCAGCACCGCGAGGCCGCCGACGCGGTCGGAGCCGCGCACGAGCAGCGCCTGCAGCGCGAGGATGGCCGGCCCGCGCGTCTCGCCGGTCGCCCGGGCCAGTTCGCGCGCGAGCATCGGCTGCGCGTCGGCCGGCTTGCCGGCGAGCACCAGCAGCGCGGCGTCGACCTGCGATGCGCGGTTCGAATCCGGTGCGTACTGGCGCCACAGGTTCGCGGCGGACAGCGCGTCGGCCGGGCTCTGCGCGCCGAGCGCGATCTCGGTCGCACGCTGCGCCATGCGCGGATCGCGCGTGTCGCGGGCGAGCGCGAGGTAGGTCTGGTAGGCCGGCGCGGGCTGGTTACGCTGCAGCGCGACCTCGGCGGCGAGCACCTGGTAGACGATCTGGCTCGTCAGCGGAACGCCGGGGAGATCCTTTTTTTCGTCCGGCATCACATGCTCGAACGCACCCTGCGACTCCGCGTCGTCCGATGCCGGATCCTGCGCGTGGGCCGGGAAGGCGGTGAGGGTCCAGGCGGCAAACAGCACGGCGCCGAGTGCACGGCGGACCGGGAAGGCGCGCGCGCCGCGCACTGCGGCGGGGCGCTTCTGAAGCAGCTTCGAGGGCAAGGTCATGGAAATCCGTTCGATGTTTCAACCGATTGTAACGCGCTCGCTACAATACACGCACGATCGTGAATCCAGTCTCAGACCCGCAAACAATGCCAGAGTTGCCAGAAGTCGAAGTCACGCGCCGGGGCATCGCGCCCTTTGTCGCGGGCCGCCGCGTCGAGCGTGTCGACGTCCGTACCGAGATGCTGCGCTGGCCCGTGCCGGCCGGGCTCGCCGAGCAGTTGCGCGCGCGCGAGGTGCTCGCCGTCGAGCGTCGCGGCAAGTACCTGCTGTTCGAGGTCGACGCGGGCTGGTTCATCGTCCACCTCGGCATGACGGGCACGCTGCGCGTGCTGCCCGCGGCTGGCGTGCCGGTCGCCGCGAAGCATGACCACATCGACTGGATCTTCGACGAATTCGTGCTGCGGTTCCGCGATCCGCGCCGCTTCGGCGCGGTGCTGTGGCACCCGCGCGAAGCGGGCGACGTGCATGCGCATCCGCTCCTCGCGAGCCTCGGGGTCGAGCCATTCTCGCCGGCGTTTACCGGCGCGCTGCTGCACGCGCGCACGCGCGGCCGGACCGTGTCGGTCAAGCAGGCGCTGCTCGCGGGCGACATGGTCGTCGGCGTCGGCAACATCTATGCGTCGGAGAGCCTGTTTCGCGCCGGCATCCGGCCGACGACGGCCGCCGGCAAGGTATCGCTGCCGCGCTACGAGCGGCTGGCCGACGCAGTGCGCGCCACGCTTGCCGACGCGATCGAGCGCGGCGGCAGCACATTGCGCGATTTCGTCGGCAGCAACGGCGAAAGCGGCTATTTCCAGCTCGACTGCTTCGTCTACGACCGCGCGGGCCAGCCGTGCCGCGTGTGCAACACGCCGATCCGCCAGATCGTGCAGGGTCAGCGGTCGACCTATTTCTGCCCGACCTGCCAGCGTTGAAACCTTTTCCCCGATCAGATAACTTGAAGCCGCCCCGCATCGCCCCCGCTCCGTTCCCCGTCACGCCGCTGCATCGCTCGTTCGCCACGCGCCTGGTCGCGTGGCAGCGCGAGCATGGCCGCCACGACCTGCCGTGGCAGAACACCCGTGATCCGTACCGGATCTGGCTGTCGGAAATCATGCTGCAGCAGACGCAGGTGTCGACCGTCATCCCGTATTACACGCGCTTTCTCGAACGCTACCCCGACGTCGCCGCGCTCGCGGCCGCGCCGACCGACGACGTGATGGCGCTGTGGGCAGGGCTCGGCTACTACTCGCGAGCGCGCAACCTGCACCGCTGCGCGCAGGTCGTCGTCGCCGAGCACGGCGGGGCATTTCCGGCAACGCCCGACGCGCTGGCCGAACTGCCGGGCATCGGCCGTTCGACGGCTGCGGCGATCGCGTCGTTCGCATACGGCGCGCGCGCGACGATTCTCGACGGCAACGTGAAGCGCGTGCTTGCGCGGGTGTTCGGCATCGAGGGCTTCCCGGGCGAGAAGCGTGTCGAGAACGACATGTGGGCGCTTGCCGAATCGCTGTTGCCCGACGCCGCGAACGCGGCCGAAGTGAGTGCGTATACGCAGGGCCTGATGGATCTCGGCGCGACGCTGTGCGTGCGCGGCAAGCCCGATTGCACGCGCTGCCCGTTCGCGGGCGACTGTGTCGCGCAATCGACGGGCCGCCAGCGCGAACTGCCGGCCGCGCGTCCGAAGAAGGCCGTGCCGACCCGCAAGACCTGGATGCTCGTGCTGCGTGACGGTGACGCCGTGCTGCTCGAGCGGCGGCCGCCGACCGGCATCTGGGGCGGGCTGTGGAGCCTGCCGCAAGCGGACGGTGACGCCGCGCTCGCGGAACTCGCACGCGGCTTCGGCGGCGGCGGCACGGTGCGGCTCGCGCCGCTCACGCACACGTTCACGCATTTCCGGCTCGAGATCGAGCCGCGGCTGAGCGACATGGCTGCCGGCGGCCTGCCCGCCGGCGCGCGGGACGCGGACACCGCCTGGGTGCCGCTGAGCCGGCTCGACGCGTATGGCGTGCCGGCGCCCGTGCGCAAGCTGCTCGATGCGCTGAGCGGACCGCTGCTGTAACGACGGGGGAGGGGCGCGGCGCATGCCGCGCTTTCAGGGAAACGTCGGACGCTCGTGGTTTTCCGCGCAGACGGAAGTCGCCTCCGGCGGGCTGGTGCGAAGTGGCTGTTTGGGGCGACTCGGAAAACGCCGGCCCGGCCTTTCGCCTGGAAGGAAGCCCTTCGTGGGACGCCATCTCCCGGATGGCTCGGGCAAAGCGACAGCTCCCGGGCGCGCTATAACCAGCCGTGCCGGTCCAGCACGTGGTGCACGGCATCGATGCGCGCGCCGACGTCCGGAAACTCCATCAGCTTCTGCCGCGCACGCAGGTCGAGCGGCAGCAGTTCCGCGAGCCGGTTCGACACCCAGCTCGGATCGTCGAGGCGGAACGGTTCGCCGAACGGCATTTTCTCCGGATCGGACTTCTTCAGCGCGTTGATGATGCGCTCGAGCACTTCGGCGCACGAGCCGAACTGTGCGAGCGTCTGCTCGCCTTCGAGCGGGATGTCGTCGGGCAGCGGTTCCGCGATGCCGACCAGCAGCCCGTTGCCTTCGACGCGATACGACAGCAGCTCGAAACGCTGCGTACCGACCGCCTGCAGGTACAGCATGCCGAATTCGCCGGTATCGCACTCGGTGATGCGCGCCATGCAGCCGATGGTCTCGGGCACCGACACCGCGCCGTCTTGCGCGACTTCCGGCCCGCTCTTCAGCAGGCACACGCCGAACGGTGCGTCGTCGCGCAGGCACGCGCGGGCCATGTCGAGATAGCGCGCCTCGAACACCTTGAGCGGGAGCAGGCCCCCCGGGAACAGCACCGTGTGCAGGGGAAACAGCGGCAGGTCGATCAGGGTGGTCGATAGGGAGGACATGGCGCGCGGGCGTTGGGGCGGGCGTCGCTAGGGTCGGTCGACCTCGGAGACGAGCCGCGACGACGCGTCGACATCCACTGGCGCGTCACGATGCCGCACGATCACGTTCGCGTCGTGCGCAAGGCGCGCGGCGAGCGTTTCCGCGATGAATACCGAGCGATGCTGCCCGCCCGTGCAGCCGATGGCGACGGTCAGGTAGCTGCGGTTGTCATCGCGGAAGTGCGGCAGCCATTTCATCAGGAACGCATGGATGTCGTCGATCATCTGGTGGACGATCGGCAGTGCGTCGAGAAAGGCGATGACCGGCTGGTCGAGCCCGGTGAGCGGGCGCAACTCGTGGTCGTAGTACGGATTCGGCAGCGCGCGTACGTCGAACATCAGGTCGGCGTCGAGCGGCACGCCGCGCTTGAAGCCGAACGATTCGAACATCACCATCAGGTCGTTGTTCTTCTGCTCGATGAAGCGCTTGACCCAAGTACGCAGCGCGTTCGCGCGCAGCGTGCTGGTGTCGATCTGGTGGCCGAATTCGGCGAGCGGCGCGACGAGCTCGCGTTCGCGCTCGATTGCCTCCTCGAGCGACGACAGCAGGCCGACGTCCGCATCGTGCGACAGCGAGCCGGACAGCGGATGGCGGCGGCGCGTTTCGGAGAAGCGCTGGATCAGCGCCTGGGTGCTCGCGTTGAGGAACAGCACGCGAACGTCGTGCTCGCGCGACAGCTCGCGGATCAGGCCGGGCATTTCGTCGAGAGACGCGCTCGAGCGCGCGTCGATCGCGACCGCGAGCCGGCGCTTGCCATCCTCGGCGAGGTAGCGGGCAAGTTCGGGGAGCACGTGCGGCGGCAGGTTGTCGACGCAGTAATAGCCTGCGTCTTCGAGCGCGTTCAGCGCGACGGACTTGCCTGAGCCGGAGATGCCGGTGATGAGGACGATGCGCATGGGAAGCAGAGAATCCTGACGTTTCATCATAGCACCGGCTCGACGCGTCGGCGTGGCGTGGCCGGCGCGTGCGGGTTACACCAGTTTGCCGGGAAACTGACTGTCGGGATCTTGCATCGCGAGTCGTTGCCGATCCATGAAATCTCGCAATGTGTCGATTCCGCGCAACTGCAGGATCGTGTTCCGGACGGCCGCCTCGACGAGCACCGCGAGGTTGCGGCCGGCCGCGACCTGGATCGTGACCTTGCTGATCGGCAGGCCGAGCACGTCGACGGTCTGGCTTTCGAGCGGCAGGCGCTGGAATTCGCCGTCGGGGCGCCGCACGAGCTGGACGATCAGCTTCAGCTTCATTTTCCGCCGCACGGCGGTTTCGCCGAAGATCGTCTTGATGTCGAGCAGGCCGAGGCCGCGTACTTCAAGGAGGTTCTGCAGCAGCGGCGGGCAGCGCCCTTCGACGAAATCGGGGCCAAGTCTGACGAAATCGACTGCATCGTCGGCGACGAGGCCGTGGCCGCGGCTGATCAGCTCGAGGCCGAGTTCGCTCTTGCCGAGGCCCGAATCGCCGGTCAGCAGCACGCCCATTCCGAGGATGTCGATGAACACGCCGTGCAGCGTCGCGCGCGGCGCGAGGATGCGCGACATGTAGAGCCGCAGGCTGTCGATTACCGCGGCGGCCGACATGGGCGTGGTGAACAACGGGGTCGACGAGCGCGTGCAGCGCAGCACGAGTTCGGGCGGCGCCGCGGCGCCGCCGGCGACGACGAGGAACGGCGGCTCGAGCGCGATCAGCTCGGCCATGTGGCGCGAGCGGTCTTCGTCGGTTTGTCGCTGGTAGTAGTCGATTTCGGCTTCGCCGAGCACCTGGATCCGGTTCGGGTGGATCAGGTTCAGGTGGCCGACGAGGTCGGCGCTCGAGGTTGCATTGCCGACGGTGTCGGCCGAAAAGCCGCGCTCCCAGCCTTCATGCCCCGTCAGCCAGCTCAATTTCAGCGTGGCCGCGTTGTCGTCGAAGATGCTCTGGGCGTTGATGCTGGACGTATCCATGACTCTCGTCACTCCAATGGGCCGGTGCGTACGCGCGGCGACGGACGTCGCCATGCCGGGCCGGCGCCGGGCAGCCCTGAACGGCGGCGTGTGCCGCCGAGTACGGGAAAATATTCCGCCCGGATCAACTCAAGGTTGCCACTGAGTGAGCAGGCGATGCAACTCGGCGATATCCGTTTCGTTGTGCAGACGCTCGCGTGCGTCGCGATCGGACAGCAGTTGCGCGATTTCCGACAGGATCTCGAGGTGCTGCTGGGTGGCTTGCTCGGGCACGAGCAGGAAGATCAGGAGGCCGACCGGTTGGCCGTCGGGGGCTTCGAACGGGATCGCATCGGCGAGCCGGACGAACGCGGCGAGCGGGTGCTTGAGACCCTTGATGCGCCCGTGCGGAATCGCGACGCCTTCGCCGAGCCCGGTCGAGCCGAGGCGCTCGCGCGCGAACAGGTTGTCCGTGACGGTGCTGCGGGCGATGCCGTTCTGATTCTCGAACATCAGCCCGGCTTGTTCGAACACGCGTTTCTTGCTGGTGACTGAGAGGTCGATGACGACGTTCTCTATGGGCAGGATTTTGGCTAGGCGATTCATGTTGGCAGGCGATTGGGCGGCCTGGGGTCTCCTTGCGGCGGCAGACTGATTATCCATGCTCGGCGATATCAAGGCGTTCGGCATCGGCAACCTGCAAGGCAGCTACCGCATCCAGCACCCCCCGGCGATAACCGGAACATTATAGAGCACAGCCGCGTGCGTGGCGCAGCACGGACGGACCGGTTGCACCACTGCGCGGAGTCGCAAAAAAAACGCCCGGCGAACCGGGCGACGTGTGTGTTGCGGTGAAGGTTACTGCGGCGGCAGTTCGATCTGGTCGATCGACGGTTGAAGCTTGATCGGGTCGTGCGCATGCGTTTGCAGGCGCTCCATGTGCTTGACGACCTGGCGGTCCAGCTTGTCGATCAGCAGGTCGATCGCGGCATACAGGTTACCGTTCGCGCTTTCGACGAAGATGTCCTTGCCCTTCAGGTGCAGGTTGATTTCCGCGCGCTGCTGCTTGTCCTTTTCCTTGTGGTTGTCGACCGAGAGGATCACAGTGCCATCGATCACCTGATCGCTATGCCGTAGCACCCGGTCCAGCTTGGTGATCACGTATTCGCGAATTGCAGGCGTGACTTCGAGATGATGTCCACTGATCTTCAGGTTCATAGTGCTTCTCCAAGCGAGTGACCACCCGGCCGCATCGAGGCGGCGCTCCGGTCGACTTGCCCGTACCGCACGAGGCGGCGTATCGCGGACAGGTCGCCCGGCCTGTTCCCCGTGTGCGCGGTGGCCGGAACACGCCTGCCGCCGGGCAGGCAGCAGGCTTAAAGAGACTTGCGCAGATTCACTGCCGGGATCTTGAGGGCTTCGCGATACTTCGCAACCGTGCGGCGCGCGACCACGAATCCTTGTTCTGCCAGCAGCTCGGCAATGCGGCTGTCCGAAAGTGGCGATTTAGGGTCTTCAGCTCCTATCAGTTGCTTGATGAGGGCTCGGATGGCTGTCGACGAAGCGGCGCCACCGGTGTCGGTCGAAACGTGAGATCCGAAGAAGTACTTAAATTCAAGCGTCCCGAACGGGGTCAGCATGTACTTCCCGGTTGTCACACGGCTGACAGTCGACTCGTGTAGGCCCAGCGTATCAGCTATTTCCCGCAAAACCAAGGGGCGCATGGCAATTTCACCGTGCGCAAAGAAGTTCTTTTGACGCTCGACAATCGCCTGCGCGACACGCAGGATCGTGTCGAAACGCTGCTGGATGTTCTTGATCAGCCAGCGTGCTTCCTGGAGCTGCTGCTTGAGCGAACCGGCCGACGGATCGCCGCGGCTGTTGCGCAGGATGTTCGCGTAAAGGTTGTTGATCCGCAGGCGCGGCACGACCTCCGGATTGAGCTCCGCGAGCCATCCCTGGCCGGCCTTCTTCACGATGATGTCGGGCACGACGTAGTCGGCCTCGGCCTTGCCGTATGCGGCGCCGGGGAACGGCTCCAGCGAACGGATCAGCGCGTGCGCGTCGCGCAGCGCGTCGTCGCTCGCCTTCAGGTGCTTGCGCAACCGCGTGAAGTCGCGGGCGGCGAGCAGTTCGAGATGCTGCGACACGATCTCGAGCGCGAGCGTGCGTGTCGGGGACGGATCGAGGCGCAGCAACTGCAGCTTCAGGCATTCGGATGCCGAACGGGCACCGACCCCGGCCGGATCGAAGCTGTGCAGCAGCGCGAGCGCCGCGTTCAGTTCGTCGCAGTCGATCTCCAGCTCGGGCGGCAGGTCGGCGAGCACTTCATCGAGCGTGGCGGTCAGGTAGCCGTCGTCGTCGAGCGATTCGATCAGGAACATCACGAGCGCGCGATCGCGCGGGCCGGCCTGCGTGACGCGCAACTGCGCGGACAGGTGGTCGCGCAGCGACGTCGCCGCTTCCTGCACCTGCAGCGGCGGGAGGTCGTCGTCGTCGGATGCGCCGCTTGAGCGGCCGAATTCGTCGAGGTTCCACTGCGGGCCGTCGTTGCCGTCGCCGGACCCGTAACCGTCGTATTCGTCCGCGCCGGCCGGCTCGTCACGCTCGGCACGATCGCTCGACGAGCTGCTACCGTTTGCCGCAGTGGGCTCGGTGTTCTGCGCGGGAGGCGTCTGCGCGATCAGCGATCCGTCCGCAGCGACACGCAGCGGGCTCGCGATCCATTCGTCGTCGTTCTCGAGCAGCGGGTTCTGCGCGACGGCCATCGCGACTTCCTGCTGCAATTCGAGCGTCGACAACTGCAGGAGCCGGATCGACTGCTGTAGCTGGGGCGTCAGCGCCAGATGTTGCGACAGGCGGAGTTGAAGGCTGGCTTTCATGGCAAGGAGGGAGTCATACCGGCAGTTTGCCACGACCCAGGCGCGTTGAGCCATCCGCGATTACGCGCGGCGCGCCGCCCGGCCGCGGGCATGGCCGCGAAGCGGGGCGCGGCCCCGCGCGGCGACGCCGGGCGGGGTGCAGCCAGCCACGAGGAGGAGTTACATCCGGAAGTGTTCGCCGAGGTACACGCGGCGTACGCTTTCGTTTTCGATGATTTCGCTCGGCGCACCGGCCGCGAGCACCGAGCCGTCGCTGATGATGTAAGCGTGGTCGCAGATGCCGAGCGTTTCGCGGACGTTGTGATCGGTAATCAGCACGCCGATGTTGCGCTGCTTCAGGAACTTGACGATCTTCTGGATCTCGAGCACCGCGATCGGGTCGACGCCGGCGAACGGTTCGTCAAGCAGGATGAAGTTCGGGTTGGTGGCCAGAGCGCGTGCGATTTCGACCCGGCGCCGTTCGCCGCCCGACAGCGACAGCGCGGGATTCTCGCGCAGGTGGGCGATCTGCAGTTCGTCGAGCAGTGCTTCGGCGCGCGACGAGATCGCGTCCTTCGACAGCCGCTTGCCGTCTTCGCCGTACTGCAGCTCGAGCACCGCGCGGATGTTTTCCTCGACGGTCAGCTTGCGGAACACGGACGCTTCCTGCGGCAGGTACGACAGGCCGAGCGATGCGCGCTTGTGGATCGGCAGCAGGCTGATCGAGCTGCCGTTCAGCGAGATCTCGCCCGCGTCGAGCGGCACCAGGCCGACGATCATGTAGAACGACGTGGTCTTGCCGGCGCCGTTCGGGCCGAGCAGGCCGACGACTTCGCCGCTTTTCACGTCGAGCGACACGTCCTTGACGACCGTGCGCGAGCCGTAGCGCTTCTTCAGGTTGCGGACGACGAGCGAACTCGTCGTGCCGGCCGGCTGGCGGTTCGGTAGCGCGTTCATTGGCCCGGCGCTCCCTGGATCGTGGTCGACGGCGACAGCTTTGCCGGCGCGCCGTTCAGCGGCGCGGGGCCGCCGTTCTTCGGCGACAGCATCGCGCGCACACGGCCGTTCGGGTTGCCCGGCGCGGCGACGTCCTTGCCGCCCTTCGCGGTGTAGAAGTCGCGCTGGCCGTCGTACGTGATCACGCTGCCGTGCACGGTATCGGCGATGGTCGACGTACCTTGCAGGCGGCGCACGGTCGCGGCGGTGGTCAGCGTGGTCAGGTCCTGCTTGCCGTCGTAGTCGATGCGCTCGGCGTCACCGTCGATGTATTCGTCGAGGCCTTCGCGCTTCTGGCGGAACGTCGCGTGCTTCTTGCCGCTGCCGAACGAAGTGGCGTACTGATAGCCTTCCGGGTCCTGGCGCACTTCGACGCGATCGCCCTTGATGATGATCGTGCCCTTCGTGATCACGACGTTGCCGGTCGCGACCGTGACCTGCTTCAGGTCGTCATAGGTCAGGTTGTCGGCCTCGACGTTGATCGGCTTGCTTTGGTCGGCCTTCTCGGCATGGGCGAGCGGTGCCAGCCCGACGAGCGGGAGTGCCACGAGCGTCGCGGCAAGCGCGGCGCGGACGGCGCGCGCAGCGCCGCCGGAAATCTGTCGAGGGAACGATTCGTTCATGCAGTCACGTGAGGGATGCGTCACTTGGGTTGACCTTTCGAGCCGCCGGACGTGTCCTGCGCGGCGATCGTGCCGCGCACGTTGCCGTAAAGCTCGATGACCCGGGTGACGTTGTTGTACTTCATGCCGTCGGTCGCGTTGACGAGCGACAGGCCGCGCTGAAGTTTAACCGGCTTTTCGGTCTGGATCACATCGTCATTGACGAAGATCCGGAAATGCTGGGAATCGGCCTGCATCTGCGGATCGCCGCCGCCGGCCGCGCGCAGGATGCGCGCGTCGTCGTACAAGTCGACGATCGACACGTCGCCGTTGACGGTGCCGCGCTTCGAGGTGGTCGTCACGACCGGCTTGCCGGGCTGGAACGCGCGCATGGCCGGATCGGTCAGGTCGCTGTCTTCGGTGTCTTCGTAATGGATCAGCTTCGCGGCCGTCAGCCGGTACTGGGTCGTGCCGGACTGGTCGAGCTCGGTGACCGAGAAGTTGTCCGCGAAATAGTCGGGCGTATGGCGCTTCGGTTGCACGGTGCCCTCGCCGGGCGGCGGCAGCGTGGCCTGCAGCAGCCACCAGGTAATGCCCGCGAGCGCGGCGACCGCGGCGAGGGGCAGCAGCTGGGTCCAGCGGAAATGCTTGTTCATCCGTCAGGCTCCGCAGGCGGCCGCGAGCAGCGCGTCGTAGCGGCGCTGCGCACGCAGGATCGCGTCGCAGACTTCGCGGACGGCGCCATGGCCGCCGCGGGCCTCGGCCACCCAGTGCGCGCGGGCGATCACGTCGGGGTGCGCGTTCGCGGGGGCAGTCGCGAAGCCGCAGCGCAGCATCACGGGCAGGTCGGGCCAGTCGTCGCCCATGTAGCCGCACTGGTTTGCGTTGAGGCCGAGCGAGGCGATCAGGTCGGTGAACACGGCGAGTTTGTTCTCGACGCCCTGGAACAGGTGCGCGATCTTCATTTCCTTCGCACGCGCCGCGACGATCTCCGAGCGGCGGCCCGTGATGATCGCGGTCGCGATGCCGGCTTCGCCGAGCAGCTTCACGCCGTGGCCGTCGAGCGAATTGAACGATTTCATCGTGTCGCCGGCCGCGGTAAACAGCAGGCCGCCGTCGGTCAGCACTCCGTCGACGTCGAAAATCATCAGCTTCACGCGGCTCGCGCGTTCGGCCGCAGTCAGCGCTGCGCTCATCAGATCACCTTCTTCGAAAACAGGTCGTGCATGTTCAGCGCGCCGATCAGCACGCCGTCGGCATCGACCACCAGCATCTGGTTGATCCGGTGGCGCTCCATCAGTTCCACGGCCTCGACCGCCAGGTGATCCGGTGCAACCGTGCGCGGGTCGCGCGTCATCACGTCGGTGATCGGCAGCGTGCGGAAGTCGCCGTCGCGTGCGAGCACGCGGCGCAGGTCGCCATCGGTGAAGATGCCCGCGACCTTGCCGCCGGCGTCGACCACGGCGGTCATGCCGAGGCGCTTCGCGGTGATCTGGAACAGGGCGTCCGACAGCGTCGCGTCGAGCCCGACGGACGGGACGTCGTCGCCCGAGCGCATCACGTCACGCACGTAGGTGAGCAGGCGCCGGCCGAGTGCGCCGCCCGGGTGCGAGCGCGCGAAATCTTCCGAGCCGAAACCGCGCGCGTCGAGCACCGCCACGGCGAGCGCGTCGCCGAGCGCGAGCGCGGCGGTCGTGCTCGCGGTGGGCGCGAGGTTCATCGGGCAGGCCTCTTTCGAGACCGCGGCGTTCAGGTTCACGTCGGCGAGCGTGCCGAGGCTCGATTCCGCGCGGCCCGTGATCGCGATCAGCTTCGCGCCGATCCGCTTCACGAGCGGCAGGATCGCCACGAGTTCTTCGGATTCGCCGGAATAGGAGATGCCGATGAAGACGTCGTCGGGGGTGACCATCCCGAGGTCGCCGTGGCTGGCCTCGGCAGGATGGACGAAGAAGGCCGGCGTGCCGGTGCTGGCCAGCGTGGCCGCGATCTTGCGGGCGATATGCCCCGATTTGCCGATGCCGGACACCACCACGCGCCCGCGGCAGCCGAGCAGCAGCGCAACGGCCTGGACGAAGCCGCCGTCGAGCTGGTCGCGCAGCGCGCGCACGGCGTCCGCCTCGATGTCGAGCACGTCGCGGGCGAGCGCGAGCGCCCGGTCATCATTGATTTTCGCTATCATGCGCGGAGTATAGCAAAGGCGTTTGTTCGCCGCGCCGGGCCTTCGGACTCGTCCGAAGTCGCCTGACCACCGCCACCACCCGCGCCCGCATTGCCGTGGCCCCGACGAACGAGGACGCTTCGCCCGTGATTTCCCCGCTCGAAATGACCCTGCTGCTGCTGCTGGCCTCAGTGGTGGGCGTCGTCGTATTCCGCTCGTTGAACCTGCCGCCGATGCTCGGCTACCTGACCGTCGGCATCCTGGTCGGCCCGCACGCGTTCGGCATCGCGGCGGATCTGGAGCGGGCCGAGCATCTCGCGGAATTCGGTGTGGTGTTCCTGATGTTTTCGATCGGCCTCGAGTTCTCGCTGGCGAAGCTGAGGGCGATGCAGCGGCTCGTGTTCGGGCTCGGGCTGCTGCAGGTCGTCGCGACGCTCGTGCTCGCGCTCGCGCTGGGCATGCTGTTCGAGCACTGGGTGCACATCACGTGGCAGGGCAGCATCGCGCTCGGCGGCGCGCTTGCGATGTCGTCGACGGCGATCGTGTCGAAGATGCTCGCCGAGCGGCTCGAGATCGAGACCGAGCACGGCCGCAACATCTTCGGCGTGCTGCTGTTCCAGGATCTCGCGGTGGTGCCGCTGCTGATCGTGATCGCCGCGTTCGGCGCCGAATCGTCGAAGGACCTCGCGATCACGCTCGGCTTCGCGGCCGTCAAGATCGTGATCGCGCTCACGCTGCTGCTGGTCATCGGCCAGCGCTTCATGACGCGCTGGCTCAACGTCGTCGCGCGGCGCCGCTCGCAGGAACTGTTCGTGCTGAACCTGCTGCTCGTCACGCTCGGCGCCGCGTTCATCACCGACCGCTTCGGCCTGTCGCTGGCGCTCGGCGCGTTCATCGCGGGGATGCTGATCTCCGAGACGCCGTTCCGCCATCAGGTGGAGGAGGACATCAAGCCGTTCCGCGACGTGCTGCTCGGCCTGTTCTTCGTGACGACCGGGATGCTGCTCGACCCGCGCGTGATCTGGGAGCACCCGTTCCTCGTGCTCGGTTTCTTCGTCGGGCAGATTCTGTTCAAGGGGACGATGATCGCCGGGCTCGCGCGCCTGTTCGGCGCGACACCGGGCGTCGCGATGCGCACCGGCATCGGGCTCGCGCAGGCCGGCGAATTCGGCTTCGTGCTGCTGAACCTGATCCTCGACCGGCATCTCGTCGATTCGACGCTGCTGCAGGCGATCCTCGCGTCCATGCTGCTGTCGATGCTCGCGGCGCCGTTCCTGATCCAGAACGCCGACCGGATCGTGATGCGGCTGTCGTCGACCGAATGGATGCAGCAGTCGCTGCAGATGACGCGGATCGCGACGCAAAGCCTCAAGCAGCGCGGCCACGTGATCATCTGCGGCTACGGCCGCGCGGGCCAGAACCTGGCGCGGATGCTCGAACAGGAAGGTATTTCGTACGTTGCGCTCGACCTCGACCCCGATCGCGTGAGTGCGGCCGCGGCGGCGGGCGAATCGGTCGTGTTCGGCGACGCGGCGCGGCGCGAGTCGCTGCTCGCGGCCGGTATCCACCGTGCGGCGGCTGTGGCGATCACCTACGCGAACACGCCGTCCGCGTTGCGGGTGCTGCATCACGTGCACGAACTCGAGCCGACGTTGCCCGCGATCGTGCGTACCGTCGACGATGCCGATCTCGAGAAACTGCTCGCAGCCGGGGCGACCGAAGTGATTCCGGAGATCGTCGAGGGCAGCCTGATGCTCGCGTCGCACACGCTGGTGCTGGTCGGCGTGCCGATGCGCAAGGTCGTGCGGCGCGTCGAGGAAATGCGCGACGAACGCTACAGCCTGCTGCGCGGCTATTTCCGCGGCGCGGACGACGCGGACGACGACGACCACGAGCAGGTGCGGCTACAATCGGTGCCGGTCGATGCGCGCGCGGACGCGGTCGGGCGTTCGCTGGAGGAACTGGGGCTGTATGCGCTCGGGCTCGAAGTCACGGCGATTCGCCGGCACGGTATCCGCGGCGTCGAACCCGATCCGCAAACCAAGCTGCGCGCGAGCGACATCGTCGTGCTGCGCGGGCTGCCCGAGGCACTCGCGCTCGCGGAGGAGCGGCTGTCGCGCCATCGGCGCGATCCGCCGGTCGCGGCCGCCTGACGCGCGCTTGGTTTGATAACCTGACCCGTATTTATTCGAAACGGTGCCCGTTCTTCGCGCACCGTTTTTTTCGGAGAGTTTCATGCCGCATTCGTCGTCGGGCGCACCGCTCGATCCGGTCGCCTTCATCCACAGCCAGATCCGCACGGTGCCCGACTGGCCGCAGCCGGGCGTGATGTTCCGCGACATTACGACGCTGCTGCAGAGCCCGAAGGCGCTGCGCATCCTCGTCGACCTGTTCGTCGAGCGCTATGTCGATGCGAAGCTCGACTACGTCGCGGGCCTCGATGCACGCGGCTTCATCATCGCGCCGATCGTCGCGTACGAGCTGAGCGTCGGCTTCGTGCCGATCCGCAAGGTCGGCAAGCTGCCGTACAAGACGTGCTCGGAGTCGTACGACCTCGAATACGGCAGCGCGACCGTCGAGATCCACGAAGACGCGTGCCGCCCCGGCGACCGCGTGATCATCATGGACGATCTGATCGCGACCGGCGGCACGATGATGGCGGGGCGCAACCTGCTGCAGCGGCTCGGCGCGGAAGTCGTCGAAGGCGCTGCGATCATCGACCTGCCCGATCTCGGCGGCTCGGCGCTGCTGCGCAATGCGGGACTGCCGGTTTATACCGTCACCGAATTCGCCGGCCACTGAACGCCGGCCTGCCTGAGCTTCCACGTTACGCAGCGAGGTCACGATGCCCAACTTCATGCTGTTTCTCGCCACGTCGATCGCGATCACGTTCGCGCCGGGTCCCGACAACCTGCAGGTGCTCGCACGCGGCATCTCGCAGGGCCGCGCGGCCGGCTTCGTCGCCGCGCTCGGCTTCACGGCCGGGATCCTGTTCCACACGACGCTCGCGGCGCTCGGCGTCGCGGCCGTGCTGCGTTCGTCGCCGGTCGCGTTCGAGATCCTGAAGCTCGCGGGTGCCGCGTACCTCGTGTGGATCGGCATCAAGGCGCTGCGCAGCCAGGGACTCTCGAATGCGCACGCGCGCCCGCCGCAGCCGCTCGGCACGATCTTCCGTCAGAGCGTGATCGGCAACCTGATGAACCCGAAGGTCACGCTGTTCTTCGTCGTGTTCCTGCCGCAATTCGTCGATCCGCACGGCGCGCAGAGCGTGACGCTGCAGATGTTCGAACTCGGCGCGCTGTTCATGCTGCAGACGGCCGCGATCTTTTCGCTGTTCGGCGTCGGCGCGGGCATGATCGGCGCATGGCTGAAGCGCCGTCCGAAGGCCGGCGTGTGGCTCGACCGGATCGCCGGCGCGACGTTCATCGCAATCGGCATCCGCGTCGCGCTGAAGGACTGATCACGATGACGTTTCCGTGCATTGAGGCCGCGCGCCGCTTCGATCCGGCCGCGCACCTGCGTTTCGAGATCGCCGGCCAGGCGGTCGGCTGGGTGCGCCGCCAGGACGTCGCGATGCTCGCCCGCTGGCCCGACGTGTTCGAGCTGACCGACGAGCGCGTCGTGCTGTCGGCGCGCTACGACTCGGTCGACGCACGCAGCATGGCGCTGGCGAGCGCGATCGGCGCGCTCGCGGCCGAAGGCGCGATTCCCGGCTGGCGCGACGAGATCTACGCGATCCGCAACCGCTTCGACGATCCGCCGCTCGCGTACATCGAGCGCGCCGCGTCGCGCTTCTTCGGTACGCAGACTTACGCGGTGCATCTGAACGGCATCGTAGAATATGCGGTTGCGCCGGGCGAGCCGTCCGCCGCGGCCGACCCGCAGATGTGGCTCGGCCGCCGCAGCGAGACCAAGGCAACCGATCCCGGCATGCTCGACAACGTCGTCGCGGGCGGGATCGGCTGGGGCCTGGGCGTTCACGAGACGCTCGCGAAGGAATGCTGGGAAGAAGCCGGCATTCCGGCCGAACTGGCCGCGCGCGCGATCGCGGGCCGCGCGGTGCAGGTGCTGTGCTCGCTGCCGGAAGGCACGCAGTCCGAATTGATCTTCGTGTACGACCTGCCGCTGCCGCGCGACTTCGCGCCGCGCAACCAGGACGGCGAAGTGGCCGAGCATCTGCTGGCCGGTGTGCCCGAGGTGATCGGCTGGCTGCGCGCCGGCCGCGCGACGATGGATGCGAGCCTCGCGACGCTCGATACGCTGCTGCGCCACCGCTGGATCCCGGCGGCCGACGCGGCGGGCATCGACGCCCTGTTCGCACCGGCCGCGTGACCCGTGCCGCGCACGCAGCCTGGCGGTGCGAACGGGCAATTTGACGAATACGGAAACGAAGGGAGTAGCGGTCATGCCGACCGATCACAGCTTTATCTTGAAACTGTCGTGCCCCGACCGGCACGGCATCGTCCATGCGGTCTCGGGCTTCCTGTTCGAGCGCAGCAACAACATCCTCGATTCGGCGCAGTTCGGCGACAGCCGCACCAGTGAATTCTTCATGCGTGTGCACTTCGAGCAGGACGGCGGCGGCGCGGATGCCGCGTCGGCGCTCGACACGCTTCGCAAGGAATTCGCGCCGCTCGCCGAACAGTTCTCGATGCGCTGGGAGATGCATGACGCGGCCGTGAAGCCGCGCGTCGTGATCATGGTGTCGAAGATCGGCCACTGCCTGAACGACCTGCTGTTCCGCTATCGCACCGGCCAGCTGCCGATCGAGATCCCGGCGATCGTGTCGAACCACAAGGAGTTCTACCAGCTCGCCGCGAGCTACAACATCCCGTTCCATCACTTCCCGCTGATCGGCGGCTCGTCCGATGCCGCGAAGGCCGCGCAGGAAGCGCGCGTGCTGGAGGTGATCGATGAGCACCAGGCCGATCTCGTGGTGCTCGCGCGCTACATGCAGATCCTGTCGCCGAACCTGTGCAAGCAGCTCGCCGGCCGCGCGATCAACATCCACCATTCGTTCCTGCCGAGCTTCAAGGGCGCGAAGCCTTACTACCAGGCGTTCGACCGTGGCGTGAAGCTGATCGGCGCGACCGCGCACTACGTGACGACCGATCTCGACGAAGGCCCGATCATCGAGCAGGAAGTCGAGCGCGTCGACCACAGCATGACGCCCGACCAGCTGACCGCGATCGGCCGCGACGTCGAATGCGTGACGCTTGCGCGCGCGGTGAAGTGGCACGTCGAGCACCGGATCGTGCTGAACGGGACGAAGACGGTCGTGTTCCGCTGATTCGGCGAGCGCCGGATGGCCGGCCCCCGGATGGCCGGCCCCCGGATCGCCAGCCGCCCCAAACAAAAACGCCGCGCCCTTCACGGGGCGCGGCGTTTTTTATCGCTGTTGGCGGCCGGGCTGCGTCAGATCAGCCGCAGCAGGTACAGCTCGCGCTTCAGGTACGCGTAGAAGATCGGCGCGGCGATCACGCCCGGCAGCCCGAACGCGGCCTCCATGATCAGCATCGCGAGCAGCAGCTCCCAGGCGCGCGACTCGATCTGGCCGCCGATGATCTTCGCGTTCAGGAAGTATTCGAGCTTGTGAATGATCACGAGGAACGCCAGCGACGCGATCGCGGTGCCCATGCTGACCGACAGCGACACGGCGACGATCAGCGTGTTCGAGATCAGGTTGCCGATCACGGGCAGCAGGCCGACGATGAACGTGACGAGCACGAGCGTTTTCGACAGCGGCAGCCGCTGGTGGAAGATCGGCAGCGCGACGAGCAGGTAGATGCCCGTGAACGTCGCGTTGATCGCCGAGATCTTGATCTGCGCGAACACGATCCGGCGGAATGCGTCGGCGAAGCGCGACACGCGCGTGACGAGCGCGGTGGACAGCGGACGGCGCACCTTGCCGTGCTCGACGCCGATCGCGATCATCGCGCCGATGATCATCCCGAACAGCACGTGGCCGAAGCCGCGCGCGACGCTCTTGCCGCTTTGCTGGAGCTGGTCCATGTGCGAGTGCATCAGCACGGCGGCCTTCGTCTTCATTTGCTCGACGTCGACGGGCAGCAGGTTCGCGATCCAGGCCGGCGTGCGGGCGCGGGTCTGCTCGACGATCTGCATCAGCTGGTCGAGCAGGCTTTGCAGGTTCGGCACCGTGCGCTCGAAGTGTTCGATGATGCCGATCGTCAGGCCCGTCAACGCGCCGACGATCGCGATCGACAGCAGCACGACGGCGACCCAGCGCGCGCGCATGCTCGTGGTGTGGCGCTCGATGACGGGGGCGATCGTGTGGATCAGCTGGTAGACCAGCAGGCCGGCCAGCAACCCGCCGAGCAGCTTGAGTTCGATCACGAGCCACATCGCGAGGATCGCGAACGCATAGCTGCCGATCTCGAGTGCCGACAGCTTCGGCAGGCTGAAGTCGCTCGTCAGCCGCACGCTGCGCAGGTGCGGTTCGCGATTCTGCGTATCGCGCGACGAGTCTGGTTGCTTCTCCATCGTGGATTCCTGTCGTTCGTGTGTCATGCCGCGGAATGCGCGGCAGAGCCGTGTTCGCCCGGCGCCGCACCGGATTGGTGCGTACGGCGAACCTTACGACCGTAAAGTATAGCCGCCATTATGGTCCGCAAAGGGGCCGTTTGGCGCATGGTGTAAACGCAGGAGGGAAAACGAGAATGGGGGGCCGGTTCGGCGGTGCGCAAGGGCGCGCGGCCGGCCGGCCGCGCGCGGGGAGGGGAGGCAGGCGGGACGCGTCAGCCGGCCGCGACCTTGCGGGTCGTGCGCTTGAGCAGCGGCGCGAGATATTTGCCGGTAAAGCTCGCTTTCGTCTTCGCGACCTGCTCGGGCGTGCCCTGCGCGATGATCTGGCCGCCGCCGGCGCCGCCTTCGGGGCCGAGGTCGATCACCCAGTCGGCCGTCTTGATCACGTCGAGGTTGTGCTCGATGATCACGACCGTGTTGCCCTGGTCGCGCAGCCGGTGGATCACTTCCAGCAGCAGTGCGATGTCGTGGAAGTGCAGGCCGGTGGTCGGCTCGTCGAGGATGTACAGCGTGCGGCCGGTGTCGCGCTTGGAGAGCTCGAGCGACAGCTTCACGCGCTGCGCCTCGCCGCCAGACAGCGTCGTGGCCGACTGGCCGAGGCGGATGTAGCCGAGGCCGACGTCGAGCAGCGTCTTCAGCTTGCGCGCGATGACCGGCACCGCGCTGAAGAACTCGTACGCATGCTCGACCGTCATGTCGAGCACTTCGCTGATGTTCTTGCCCTTGTACTGCACTTCGAGCGTTTCGCGGTTGTAGCGCTTGCCGTGGCACACGTCGCACGGCACGTAGACGTCCGGCAGGAAGTGCATTTCCACCTTCAGCACGCCGTCGCCCTGGCACGATTCGCAGCGGCCGCCCTTCACGTTGAACGAGAAGCGGCCCGGATCGTAGCCGCGCTCCTTCGAGGTCGGTACGCCCGAGAACAGCTCGCGGATCGGCGTGAACAGGCCCGTATACGTGGCCGGGTTCGAGCGCGGCGTGCGGCCGATCGGCGACTGGTCGACGTTGATCACCTTGTCGAAGTGCTCGAGGCCCTCGATCGCCTCGTGCGGCGCCGGCTCGGCCGACGAGCCGTACAGATGGCGCGCGACCGCGTGGTACAGCGTGTCGTTGATCAGCGTCGACTTGCCGGAGCCCGACACGCCGGTGATGCAGGTCAGCAGGCCGACCGGCAGCTCCAGGTCGACGTGCTTCAGGTTGTTGCCGTGCGCGTCGACGATGCGCAGCATCCGCTCGGGATCGGGGGCAAGCCGCTCGTCCGGGTACTCGATCGTGCGCTTGCCGACCAGGTACTGGCCGGTGAGCGACTGCGGGTTCGACTGCACCTGCTTCGGCGTGCCCTCGGCCACGATCACGCCGCCGTGCTCGCCGGCGCCCGGGCCCATGTCGACGACGTAGTCGGCCGTGCGGATCATGTCCTCGTCGTGCTCGACGACGATCACCGAGTTGCCGAGGTCGCGCAGGTGCTTGAGGGTCGCGATCAGGCGGTCGTTGTCGCGCTGGTGCAGGCCGATCGACGGCTCGTCGAGCACGTACATCACGCCCGTGAGGCCCGAGCCGATCTGCGACGCGAGCCGGATGCGCTGCGCCTCGCCGCCCGACAGGGTTTCCGCGCTGCGCTCGAGCGACAGGTAGTCGAGGCCGACGTTGTTCAGGAAGGTGAGGCGCGCGACGATTTCCTTGATGACCTTGTCGGCGATCTCGCGCTTCGCGCCGTCGAGCGACAGGCCGTCGAAATAGCCGAGCGCGTCGCGCAGCGGCCAGCCGCTGATTTCAAAGATGCCGCGCGCGTAGTCGCCCGTGCCGATCCGCACGTGGCGCGCTTCGCGGCGCAGGCGTGTACCGTCGCACGACGGGCACGGCTGGTTGTTCTGGTACTTCGACAGCTCTTCGCGCACCGCGACCGAATCGGTCTCGCGGTAGCGGCGCTCGAGGTTCGGGATGATCCCTTCGAACACGTGCTCGCGGATCGTCGTGCGGCCGCGCTCGTTGATGTACGAGAACGGGATCGTCTGCTTGCCCGAGCCGAACAGCAGCACCTTCCGGATCTTTTCCGGCAGATCCTCGAACGCGGCGTCGATGTCGAATTCGTAGAACGCCGCGAGACTCTGCAGCATCTGGAAGTAGAACTGGTTGCGGCGGTCCCAGCCTTTCACGGCGCCGGCGGCCAGCGACAGCGACGGGTGCGCGACGACCCGTTTCGGGTCGAAGAACGTGATCTGGCCGAGGCCGTCGCATTCCGGGCACGCGCCCATCGGGTTGTTGAACGAGAACAGGCGCGGCTCGAGCTCCTGCAGCGAGTACGAGCAGATCGGGCACGCGAACTTCGAGCTGAACAGGTACTCGCGGTCGGAGTCCATCTCGAGCGCGATCGCGCGGCCGTCGGCGAGGCGCAGCGCCGTCTCGAACGATTCGGCGAGCCGCTGCTTCATGTCCGGGCGCACCTTCAGACGATCGACGACGACGTCGATCGTGTGCTTGTCGTTCTTCTTCAGCTTCGGCAGCGACTCGACCTCGTAGATCTTCGCGACGCCTTCGTTCGCGGCGCCGCCGCCCGAGCGCACGCGAAAGCGCACGAAACCCTGCGCCTGCATGTCCTCGAACAGCTCGGCATGCTCGCCCTTGCGGTCCGCGACGACGGGCGCGAGGATCATGAGCTTGGTTTCTTCGGGCAGCGCGAGCGCCGCGTCGACCATCTGCGACACGCTCTGCGCTTCCAGCGGGATGTCGTGGTCCGGGCAGTACGGCGTGCCGACACGTGCGAACAAAAGTCGCAGGTAGTCGTGGATTTCCGTGACCGTGCCGACGGTCGAGCGCGGGTTGTGGGACGTCGCCTTCTGCTCGATCGAGATCGCCGGCGACAGGCCTTCGATCAGGTCGACGTCGGGTTTCTCCATCAGCTGCAGGAACTGGCGGGCATACGCGGACAGGCTTTCGACGTAGCGGCGCTGGCCTTCGGCATAAAGGGTATCGAATGCGAGCGACGACTTGCCCGACCCGGACAACCCGGTAATCACGATCAGCTTGTGGCGCGGCAGGTCGAGATTGACGTTTTTCAGGTTGTGGGTACGCGCCCCACGGATGCGGATCTGTTCCATGAGCCTGGCGAAAATGGAGGGAACCAAACCTGCTACTATAACGGCTTTTCGAGGCCGTCGTTTGGGGTCCCCAGCCTTAGCAGCAGGTGGCAGCAAGATGGCGCCTGCGCCGGGAAAGCGGCCGCGCCGCGCGGTTCCGGGCGGCCTGCGGGCTGCCTGAATCCTGCCCCGACGTGTTGCCGGCCAAGCCTCCCGGGCCACTGGTCCTGATCTTCCGCCGCCCGGTGTCGGGCGGACATTCCGATCATTCGAAATTCATTCCCGATGTCCAATCCGTCTGCCACGTCTTCCCGCATGACTGCGCCCGAATTGCGCGCGACCACGTCGCTCGCGGCGATCTTCGCGCTGCGCATGCTCGGCCTGTTCATGATCATGCCGGTGTTCTCGGTCTACGCGAAAACCATCCCGGGCGGCGACAACGTGCTGCTCGTCGGCATCGCGCTCGGGGCCTACGGCGTCACGCAGTCGCTGTTCTACATCTTCTACGGCTGGGCGTCCGACAAGTTCGGCCGCAAGCCGGTGATCGCCACGGGCCTCGTGATCTTCGCGATCGGCAGCTTCGTTGCCGCGTCCGCGCACGACATCACGTGGATCATCGTCGGCCGCGTGATCCAGGGGATGGGCGCGGTGTCGTCCGCGGTGCTCGCGTTCATCGCCGACCTGACCTCCGAGCAGAACCGCACGAAGGCGATGGCGATGGTCGGCGGCTCGATCGGCGTGTCGTTCGCGGTCGCGATCGTCGGTGCGCCGATCGTGTTCCACTGGGTCGGGATGAGCGGGCTGTTCGCGATCGTCGGCGTGCTGTCGATCCTCGCGATCGGCGTCGTGCTGTGGATCGTGCCCGATGCGGCCAAGCCCGTGCACGTGCCCGCGCCGTTCGGCGAGGTGCTGCACAACGTCGAGCTGCTGCGCCTGAACTTCGGCGTGCTGGTGCTGCACGCCACGCAGACGGCGCTGTTCCTCGTCGTGCCGCGCCTGCTCGTCGACGGCGGCCTGCCGGTCGCCTCGCACTGGAAGGTCTACCTGCCGGTGATGGGGCTCGCGTTCGTGATGATGGTCCCGGCGATCATCGCCGCGGAAAAACGGGGCAAGATGAAGCCGGTGCTGCTCGGCGGCATCCTGGCTATCCTGATCGGCCAATTGCTGCTGGGCAGCGCGCCGCATACCATCCTGATTGTGGCGGCGGTTCTTTTCGTCTACTTCCTCGGCTTCAACATCCTGGAAGCGTCGCAGCCGTCGCTCGTGTCGAAGCTTGCGCCCGGTTCGCGCAAGGGTGCGGCCACGGGTGTCTACAACACCACGCAGTCGATCGGGCTTGCGCTCGGCGGCATCGTGGGCGGCTGGCTGCTGAAGCACGGGGGCGCCAATACGGTGTTCTACACGTGCTCGGGGCTCGTTGCCGCGTGGCTTATAATCGCGGCCAGCATGAAAGCGCCGCCGCGCAAGGCCTGAACTTACTTCGGGCAGGCACCGGCGATTTTCGCCGGCTTGCCCGGCGGGCCGCACCGACAGCATGAGCGGGCGGCCCGGCATCGAATTTACTGGAGAAACACATGGCATCCGTCAACAAGGTCATCCTCGTCGGCAATCTCGGCGCCGATCCTGAAGTCCGTTACCTGCCGAGCGGCGACGCGGTTGCGAACATCCGTCTCGCGACGACCGACCGCTATAAGGACAAGGCAAGTGGCGATTTCAAGGAAATGACCGAGTGGCATCGCGTCGCGTTCTTCGGTCGCCTGGCGGAAATCGTCAGCGAGTACCTGAAGAAGGGTTCGTCGGTCTATATCGAAGGCCGCATCCGCACGCGCAAGTGGCAGGGTCAGGACGGCCAGGATCGTTACTCGACCGAAATCGTTGCTGACCAGATGCAGATGCTCGGCGGCCGCGGTGGTGCGGGTGGCGGCGGTGACGAAGGCGGTTACGGCGGCGGCTACGGTGGTGGTGGCGGCGGTCGTGGCGAGCAGATGGAGCGTGGCGGTGGCGGCGGTGGTCGTGCCGGGGGCGCGGCGCGTGGCGGTGCAGGCGGCGGCGCGCAAAGCCGTCCGAGCGCACCGGCAGGCGGCGGCTTCGACGAGATGGACGACGATATCCCGTTCTGATCGGCAATCCCGCATCCCGCATCACGATGGGCCCGAACGTCCGAGTCAAGCCAGTTGCTTGGCCCGGGCCTTCGGGCCTTGTTTCATTTACGTCGATGTTCCTTGCGCGCCAGGCAAAACGTGGCTGACGAACTTCCCGACCTCATCGCTCCGCATCTCGACGTGCTGTTTTGCGGGATCAACCCGGGCCTGACCGCGGCCGCGACCGGGCATCACTTCGCGGGGAGAAGCAACCGCTTCTGGCGCGTGATCCATCTCGCGGGCTTCACGCCGGCGGAAATCTCGCCGCAGGACGATCACGCGATTCTTCAATATGGCTGCGGCCTGACCGCGGTGGTGAAGCGGCCGACCGCGAGTGCCGATCAGCTTTCGCGCACGGAATTCATTGCCGCGGCTGCCGGGTTCGAACACAAGTTGGCGCGTTATGGGCCGCGCTTCGTCGCCTTTCTCGGCAAGGCGGCGTACTCGGCGCTTTCCCGCCAGCGAGAAGTCGAGTGGGGGCTGCAACCGGCCCGCATGCAGGGGGCAAGCGTCTGGGTACTGCCCAATCCCAGCGGCAGAAACCTCGCGTTCAGTCTCGATGACCTGGTCGACGCATACCGCCAGCTTCGTCTGCAGGCGAAGGCCGTTTCCGGTCTTCAACCGGAGCGGCAGGATGCGGCGCAGTGAAACCGCGCCTCGGTGGCCGGGCACCGTGCTGCCCCGCGCATTCTTCGACCGACTCGCCACCGACGTCGCACCGCAACTGCTGAACAAGATCCTTGCCACCACGGACGGCCGGGCCGGGCGGATCGTCGAAGTGGAGGCCTATGCCGGTGCGATCGACCCGGCCGCGCATACCTACCGCGGCAAGACGCCGCGGAATGCGACGATGTTCGGCCGCCGGGGCACCTGTATGTCTATTTCACCTATGGCATGCACTGGTGCTGCAACTGCGTGTGCGGCCCGAATGGCGCGGGAACGGGCGTGCTGATTCGCGCGCTCGAGCCGCTGCAAGGGCTCGAGCAGATGCGTGCGGCGCGGCCGCCGCAGACGCGTGATCGCGACCTGTGCCGGGGGCCGGCGCGGCTCACCCAGGCGATGGGGATCGCCGGCGCGCAGGATGGTGTCGACCTGAGCGATGCGCACGAAGGGTTCGCGATCGTCGACGACGGCGTCGCGCCGCCCGCCGATCTGGCAGGCGCGCCGCGCATCGGTATTCGTGTCGGCACGCATCTGCCGTGGCGCTGGAGCGTGCCGGGCAACCTCTACGTATCAGGGCCAGTGACGCGCCGCTGATACACCCCGTGCCAGGATGCGCACAATTCGACCTGCGTCACGCGACCGCCATTATTGACCGGCTAAGCTTGCCTTTTCGACGTTTCGATCGAGGAGACACAATGCGGCGGGTCGTATTCAACCAGAAGGGCGGCGTGGGCAAATCGACGATCGTCTGCAACCTGGCGGCGATCAGCGCGAGCGAAGGGCTGCGTACGCTCGTCATCGATCTCGATGCGCAGGCGAACTCCACGCGCTACCTGCTCGGCGACGCCGCAGCCGACGCGCAGCCAGGTGTCGCCGATTTCTTCGAAACCGCGCTGACCTTCAACTTCCGCCCGGTCGACGTCGCGTCGTTCATTCATCCGACCCCGTTCGAAGGGCTCGACGTGATGCCCGCGCATCCGGACCTCGACACGCTGCACGGCAAGCTCGAGTCGCGCTACAAGATCTACAAGCTGCGCGACGCGCTGAACGAGCTCGATACCTACGACGCCGTGTACATCGACACGCCGCCCGCGCTGAATTTCTATACGCGCTCGGCGCTGATCGCGGTCGAGCGCTGCCTGATCCCGTTCGACTGCGACGATTTTTCGCGCCGTGCGTTGTACACGCTGCTCGAGAACGTGAAGGAAATCCAGCAGGACCACAACGCGGCGCTCGAGGTGGAAGGGATCGTGATCAACCAGTTCCAGCCGCGGGCGAGCCTGCCGCAGCGGCTGGTCGACGAACTCGTCGAGGAAGGGCTGCCGGTGCTCGCGTCGAGGTTGTCGGCGTCGGTGAAGATCCGCGAGTCGCATCAGCAGGCCAAGCCGGTGATCCATCTGGAACCCGGGCACAAGCTTGCGCGGGAGTTTCTCGCGCTGCATCGCGAACTGGCCGGCTGATCTCGGGCCAGCCGGATGGAGACACGGCCGCATCACGCGGCCGTTTTTCATCACGACCAGCAATTCCTCCGATCATTGATTTTGAGATTAATAATCCCGAGAACGATTTCATAATAAATCCAGAAAAAACGATTACATAAGCGACCGCTCCATTTTCAATGTGCCCCGGTTTTCTAATAAACGGAATAATGAATTGGTAAATGTTGCGCGCCGTCATGATCCGTTATCCTGTAAAAAGGTAAAAATGTATTGCGGGACCGAGTGACGCGCGGCCTCGTCTGCGATGTCGGCTCATCACGGGTTCCAGCGGTCACCTCGAATTAAGATAAGGGTTTACCCCTATCATTAATTCCATTTAATTGACAATTAATCGATCTAGAATGGACTCCTTCAACTTCCCGCACTCAAATAAGTGACGGGTTGTCAATAAGGAAGTCTGCTGTCGATCCGGCTTCCAATTTTCTTTGCGTCGTCTCTCGCATTGCCAACAGGAGCGTGCCCGATGTCCGTATTTGCCCCCGAAAAACTCAACGCCGAATATCAATCCGGTATCGCCGCGTGGTTTGCGATCGCCCGTCCGGCGATCCAAGGTTTCGAGGCTGTCGTCGAACTCAACCTGCAAGCGGCCCGGACGGCGCTCGAGGAATACGAAGACAAGCTGAAGAACGCATTCAACAGCAGCAACCCGGCCGTGGGTTTCGCGCAGCAGGTCGCCGTACCGCAGGAAGCGGCCGGCAAGGCCGTGTCGTACGGCCGCCATCTGTTCGACATCGCCGTGTCGACGCAGTCCGAATGGGCGAAGGTCGCGCAAGCGCAATACGAACAGAACGACAAGCGGCTGAAGGACGTGCTCGGCGAGCTGTCGAAGCATGCGCCGGCCGGCTCGGCGCCGGTGGTGGCTGCGCTGAACTCGGCGCTGTCGGCGGCGACTGCCGCGGCCGACTCGGTTCGTGCCGCGACGGGCCAGGCGATCGAAGCCGCGCAGAGCGGTTTCGATGCGGTCAGCGAAACGGCCACGCGTGGCGCGAAGCAGACGGCTGCCGCCGCACGCAAGGACGCCGCAGCCGCACGCGAATCGGCTGCGTGATCGCGTAGCCACGCAAGCACGTGTCGCGCTTGGGCGCGACACGATTGATCGGCGCCGGATGGCGCTGGACGCCGCGTGTGCCGCGTGGCGTCCGGCGAACCTCCGGTTTGCCGCAAGACGCCGGTGAACCGGCGAGCCGTACCGGTGTGCCGCCCGTTCGACCGGGTGCCGCGCGCCGTACGGCGGCGTGCGGCCGCTATCGAGCCGAATGGCCCGGGATGCGTGATCGCCAGCCGAGGCCGGTACGCGCCGGCGTCAGAACGACCAACCGATTTCGAAGCAGGAACTGGACATGACGGACGTAGTGATCGTATCGGCCGCGCGGACCGCGGTCGGCAAATTCGGCGGTTCGCTTGCGAAGATTGCGGCGCCCGAACTGGGCGCGACGGTGATCCGCGCGGTGCTGGAGCGTGCGGGCGTGAAGCCCGAGCAGGTCAGCGAAGTGATCATGGGCCAGGTGCTGACGGCCGGTTCCGGGCAGAACCCGGCACGGCAGTCGCTGA